>DBYC01000089.1 GCA_002310035.1 bacterium UBP6_UBA1196 | reverse complement strand
AAACATGCCGACCACACCGGCGAACTACGCGCTTTCCCGAATGCAAAGATCTACATTTCGCCGGAAGATGCCGATGCGCTGGAACTTAAAGGCGAAAATATTGTCCGTGCAACATATTCCGACGGTGCATATCACAATTTCCCGGCTTCGCAGATCATCGCTGACGGTGTCCGCCTGATCGAAGCCAAAGGGCATACGAAGGGCAACAGCATCGTCATCGCCGAGGACGGAGGCCTTTTCTATATGTTCCACGGCGATATCACCTATACGGATGAGGCTCTGTATGCCGACAAACTCTCGATCGTTTTCGAGGACAAAGCCGCTGCAAGGGAAACTCTTGACCGAGTTAGAGAATTTATCCAGAAAAATCCGACAGTTTATCTCTCGACGCATACGCCGCTCGGATACGAAAATCTGGAAAATCTTAAAGTTATAGACCTCGCAAATCCGCCGGAAACTATTCCTGTCGGAGAAATCACCTACAAGACGGCGACCGGGAAATATGTCTGCGGAATCTGCGGATATATCTATGATCCTGCGGAAAACAACAATGTCGCATTTGAGGATCTTCCTGATGACTGGAAATGCCCGCGCTGCAGACAGCCGAAGGATAAATTCAACAAAGCGTAAGGCTATATTCAAGGCACACGACCAACAAATTTCAAAAAAAAGTTGCTATTTGAAAAAAAGTTGCTATAAAGCGTCCGTTTTTTGGGTCGGGATGTAGCTCAGCCTGGTAGAGTGCTGCGTTCGGGACGCAGAAGTCGCTGGTTCGAACCCAGTCATCCCGACCATTTTTGTTCTGAATGTCGTGAAGAAACTAATAATTTTATTTCTTTTAATTCCTTTTATCGTTTTAGCGGTTTTCTTTTTTTCCTTTTCGACCTATTCCGAAGATGACGGTTGCGTGGTCGTGCTGAACTCTTTCAAAAACGGGGTCGTTTTCGGGGATTTGGGTTTCGTAGAAGCTGATAATGCCGAGAAATGTAATAAAAACAACACATTGATTCTGGATACCCTTGACGGGGAGGGCGTTTTGAAACTTGACGCTCCGTTGAAGGCGAAAATGGACGGGGTATCGTTTTTTGTCTCGTCCATTTTTCCTGAAAAACGCGCCGAAGATCCTGTCATAACGCATGCCGACCAGCATTCGGGGAGGGGAGAGGTTTCCGAAACTGAGCCGCAGCCTTCCGCCGGACGGCAGCTGCCTGGCAGAGAGAGCGATTTTGTTATCTATTATCTTTACAATGATCCGCTATGTTCTTCCGAGGAATTTGATGATGCGCTTCTTGCCGTTCAGGAAAAGGAAGTCAATATGATTCTTTCGGGAAAATATTCCGTTCCGAGAAGTGTTGTGATCCGTCCGCAGCTGAAAGTTTTTGAATCAGCCTCAAAACCTGAAATGGGTGTTCTTGTTTTTTCAGTTATCAGACTGAATGACGGGGAGAAAAAAGTAGTTGTTCGTTCCTTCAACCGCAGATTTATGTGAAATATGGCGGATTTTCAGATTTTTGACCAGTTTTTCCACATCTTTTCCAGTTTTCCACATTTTTGTTGTCAAACGCCTCTTTTTTGTCTGAAATATGTCGGGAAATCAACAAGTTTGCTTGTTTGCACAGAAAAATGTGCGTTGTTTTTGACTAATAAAATAAATATGTTGGGTGCTCCCACTAGGGTTTTTATGTTGAAAACTAGTATAACTGAGTATAAATCTCAATAATGTTGAAAAAATGTTGAAAAACCATCATATTTTGCTTGATTAGCCGCTAATTATTGTTAATTGGAGCTAAGTTTGAATAAAGTGGATAAAAATCTGAGTGCGCCGCAGGAAAAAGCGGTAAAAACGACAGAAGGAGCAGTGCTTGTTTTTGCCGGAGCCGGGTCGGGTAAAACGCGCGTCATAACCCGCAGGATTGCATGGCTGGTCGGGGAAAAAAAGGTCTCGCCTGACAATATTCTAGCTGTGACTTTCACGAACAAAGCGGCGAAGGAGATGCGCGAAAGGCTCTATGCCCTGCTTGATTCAGAGGAAAAAGCTTCGAGACTCACGATATGCACTTTTCACGCCCTCGGGCTGGGTATTCTCCGCGCCGAACACGAAAAAATAGGTTATCCTGCTGATTTTACTATATATTCTCCTTATGAACAGGCTGAGCTTATGAAACGGGTCATGAGCGAGGCCAGAGTTTCAACAGACCGTTTTTCGGCTCAGGCCGTAGTTTCTGCCGTTTCAAAAATGAAAAACGACCCGTCACTTAGAGAAAATACGCCGTTTCTTGTCTCAAACCTTACGAATGCCGTAGCCAACAGACTTTTTGAACCTTATTGCGAGGCGATGAAAGTGCGGGCGGCGCTGGATTTTGACGATCTGATAGGCAAAACAGTCGCTCTTCTCAAAAATGACAGCGCTGTCATGGAAAAATACGCTTCAAAATACAAATACATAATGGTCGATGAATATCAGGATACCAATCCCGCGCAGTTCGAATTTGTCAAACTTCTTTCTTCGATCCATAAAAATATATGTGTTGTCGGTGACGACGACCAGAGTATTTACAGCTGGCGCGGCGCGAATGTCGAAAATATTCTCAATTTCGAGCACGATTTCGACAATGTGACTGTTGTAAAACTTGAGGAGAACTACAGATCGATCCGTGAAATAGTCGATGCTGCCGGAAAATTGATATCGAACAACAGGACAAGAAGCGAAAAAAAGTGCTTCGCTTCGATGGATGGCGGTCCTGGAGACGGGATAAGGGTCGTTTCCAGACAGAATGAAAAGGAGGAGGCGGAGTTCGTCGCCGGTGAGATAGCCGGCTGGAGGAGCTCCGGTGAAAAACTCGGCGATATCGCTGTAATAGTCAGAGCAAATTTCCAGACCCGCTTCTTTGAAGTTGCGTTTTCGCGATACGGAATTCCGTTTGTGGTCGTCGGCGGCAGCAAGTTCTTCGAGAACAAAGAGATCAAGGATATTCTTGCCTACATCAGGATCCTGCTGAATCCTAACGACGAGATAAATCTGAGACGGATAATCAACTATCCTGCCCGCGGAATAGGAAATGCCGCGGCCGAAAAACTGTTTGATACCGCGAAGTCGCTGAAAATGCCGCCTTTAGCGCTGCTGCGCGATTTCAATATTTACAAATCTTTGTTCAGCGGCAGTCAGATTGCCGCTTTAAGCGCGTTTTCTGACCTTCTGGAGATGTTCGACAGGGAATTCCGTGTCTCCGGGGCGATGGAGTTTACCGCTTTTCTCATAAAAAACACAGGGATCGAGAGTGAAATCAAAAAAACTGCCGAAAGCGAGGAGGCGGCAAAGGTCAAACTCGACAATATATCGGCTTTTTTCGATGCCGTAGCCACTGATCCGACTCTTCCGGAGCACAAAAGTGCAAAGTCGTTTTTTGCCGGTTTTGTCAACAATGTCGCCTTGATCGGGAGCGGCGAAGAGGAGAGCCGTGACGGAAAAGTCACCATAATAACCGCCCACAGCGCGAAAGGGCTCGAGTTCGACAAAGTTTTCATTCCGGGATTTTATCAGGGCGGATTCCCGAACCATCTCGCGATCGAAGAATACAACATCGACGAGGAACGGCGGCTGGCTTATGTCGCTTTCACAAGGGCGAAGCGGCTTCTTACAATAACTGTTCCCGAAACTGTCACTTTCCGCGGCAGCACGCGTAAGACTGAAAAATCTGCCTTTATCAGGGAAGCGGGACTTGACAGCGAGAAATACGGCGGAATGCCGTCAGACCCGGACGAAGCTTTCAAGGCAATGATCGAAATGCTGAAAAACAGCTGATTTTTTTACGAGAGTGCCTGAAGTGGAAGGGCAAAAACTTGTTTTTTTACCTTTCCTGCTATAATTCAGAAAAAGTTTTTTTATGTAAGGAGTCTGCTATGAAAAAGTTTGTATCGGCTGTTTTGGTTTTTTCGGCTGTTTTTCTTTTCAGCACCGGCCTTTCGGCGAAAAAGAAATGTGAACCCAACAAAAATGACACGCCGGCGTGTTACGAGGCGACTTTTGTCGAAAGTTCCGGGACCGCAGAGGTCATGGTCAAGGCCGGCGGAATCGGCTGTTCGGTCGAAGAGGCTTTGAAAGAGGCTAAGAAAACAGCAATATGGTTCGTTCTGGAAAGCGGTGAACAACCGATCCTCAAAAGCGATGCCGAAAAAACTAAAGCTTACGGTTTTGAAATAAAAATGTATCAGAATCCGGATAAATACATCCGCTGGACTTCCGACATAAAATCAAAGTCGAAAACCGGAGACAAGACGAAAGCCGTTTATCTTTTCAGAGTCGATACCGCGATGATTATGCAGGAGCTTGCCGCTGCCGGAGTCATCTCTACAATGGAGGAAATAAGCGAAGAGATCGGGCTTCCGACGATTTCGGTTTTCGCCGACAAGGGCGGCGATTTTGCCAGAACCGCTGTCACAGTCATTCAGGAATATTTTCAGGACAACGATCTCGAGGTTTTCAAGGCCTCACAAGGCGCAGCTGTTGACAAAATCGTCAGTAAGATCTCAATGCTGGAAGGTGCGGAAACAGATCCGATGCACGACATGGCGCTAACTTTGGGCACTGATATCTACGCAAAAGTGAATTTTTCCGAAATGCGCGGCAGCATAGGTTCGAAAGCGTCCGTAACTCTCGAAGTTTTTGAGACAGCAAGCGGAAAACTGCTCGCTTCGACCACGGGTTATTCGGCTGAAAGGAGAGTTACTGACAAAAACGCTCTGATCCAGGAAGCTGTGAACGATGCGGCTTCCAAAGTTTTAAGCCAGATCAAAAAAGAGTGGACCAAGATGGCAAAAAGCGGAAAACCGTTCAAAATCACGGTTCTTTCAAACAGTTCCGACGGTGCGGCAGCCGACGAAGCTGTTTACGGCGCATTAAAAAAACTTACGAAAAAGCCTATCAAAAGGGTCGCCGGCGGAAAATCTTCTTTCACATATATCGCCTATGTTAAAAATGTGTCGAACGCGTACGAACTTTTTCAGGAGATAAAAAAGTCGTACAAAGGTCCGGGACAGCTTGAAAAAGTCAGCGATTCAGGTTCTTTCCTTGTTTTAAAGGCGGCTGGCAGCGGAGAAATCGAACTTAAGATCGAGTAGGGGAGCCATGAAAAAAGGATTCTTTTCAATTTTTTTGATCCTGTCTGTTTTAGCGACTTTGCAACTGTCAGCAGGTGCAAAATCGGAAGATTTCAACAAGGCAAAACGGAATGCGGAAGCCGCTTTTGCCGAACTTGAAGGAAAAATTCCGGCGCCTGCTGCTTCTTCTCAGGCAGAATCACCGGATCAAAGTCTTAAAAGCAAAGGGAAAACAGCAGAAAAGCCGTCTCAGGTGAGTGACGACGATATGCTTCAGTTCGCGGTTCTGAAAGGGGAAGGATTCGGAAAAGACGAGAAAACCGCAAGAGCTGCGGCAATTTCCGAGTTGAGCAATTCGATCGTCGTCATTGTTTCCGCGCAGTTTGTTTCCGTGCATGAAAAAAAGAACGGGGAATATTTCAGCGCGCTTAAAAATGATGTCAAAACAAAATCTGACACTTTTCTGAAAGGCGTCCGCTTTACGAAGCCTAGGAATACGGAATACGGTTTAAGCGTTATTGCGTTTATGACTGAAAAAGATGTGGTAAATACAATAAACTATCTTATAAAAACGATTCCTTTTGACATCGAGACACTTTCTCCGGATAAGTTCGACGATGTTATGACTTCGCTTTCTTTCGCCTATTCACTGCTTTATGCTGTTTCCGGTTCGCAGGTTAAGGAACGGGAAAAATACATAAAGATTCTCGATTCTTTGAAGGCCGAAACAGAGAAACTCGCGACTTCTGGCTCGGTATATTTTTCGGCGAAATCAGGTGTAGAGGGCAAGGTCGGGATCGCCGGAGCGGAATACGCTTTGAACAGGAAAATCCATCTTAAACCGGGAGAATACAGTTTTTCAGTAAAATCATCCGGTTATAAAACACAAAGCGGCAAAGTCACTCTTTTAAAAGGCGACAGGAAATTTGTAGAACTGATTTTTGTTCCCGAAAATCTTGGCAAAAAAGAGGTTTTTCTGCGTGTCGACAGTCCAGTCAGAATGATTGACGACATCGAAAAAGTTCTGCTCGATTTCGGAATCGTCCCGACTCAGAACAAAAATCTGCCGCATCAGCTCATCGTTGTTTCGAAAGGGACTTCGACAAAAGTCGGCAACTATGAGAGATATCTTGTCGAAGTCGATGTCCACACTTTCAAAAACGGACAGAAATTCAAAATAACGCACTATGAGCACAAGCCGTTTTTTGTGACTCCGCAGAATAAAAACGAAAAAATCCGCGAAGAAAGCAGCAAAGTTTCTGTCGCGGTCGTCAGGAAATTTCTTTCGTCGATAGATCTGGGCGAATTTTTCGGCAGCGCGGAATGAAAAGCGTTTCCGTATCCGCGATTCTCAGAACTTTTGCGGCAACTTTTTGACTTGACGCGCATTTTGGTTCATAATACTTCGTTTTTTGTCCGCGGAGAAAGATGGAAGACTTAAGACAGGCAAATGAAAATCTGAATGTCAGGCTTGTAAAAGAGTTCAAAAAGCTGAAATTCATTATAGAAAAATCGTCGGAAAACGAAGAAGAGGATATTTTCCGCTGGCGTTTCGGCAAGTTCGAGAAACCTTACAAGCTTTATGATTCATGGCAGAAAAAACGGGATATGTCACCGCAGTTTTTTGTATGGTGTGTCTTCAGGGCGGTGCTTTTTTATGTTTTGTTTCTGGAAAAACTTGATGATATTTCCGAAAAATATGTTTCTTGGCTGAGAAAAAGCGACAAAAAGTCGCGTCTGGCGATGTTTTTTGTGTTCACAGCCGCTGTGGCTTGGATCCTTGTTCCCGATTCTGACAAGGAAAATTACCCTGATGATCCGCGTAACATCGGCCACACGATAGACCATTCGATAGTTGCTGACAAGGATTACATAATAATCAACGAGGACGAAACTGCGAAAAATCAGGAAAAGGCGCAGAATGAAGTGCCTAACACATACGATGTCGTTGACCAGAAAAAGAATCTTGCCGCTTTGAACGAAGCTTTCAGGATGATGCGTGAAGCGGCGAAGGAAAATCTGAAGGCGGTTATTGCCGAAAAGAACGCCTGCCCGCCGGAATTCCAGGATGTTCTGGCGGATTATATAGTCAATTCAGGTAAAACCAATGAATTCAAGGAGTTGAAATCAGGCCTGCGCAATCTTTTTATCAAGAAACGGGCTGATTTCGAACGCGATATAGGAACTCCGCTTTCAAACGGCGTTTTTTTCACTCTGGCCGACAATATTTTCCCGGCAAGGATCCCGGAGACGATCGCGGAGATTTCCGATTACTTCAGCCAGAACGACTACTTCATTCTGCGTGAGGGAATTCCCGCCGACTATGTTCCTGCACAAATTATCGTGAGGAAAAAAGACGCCGGCGATCAGGAGCAGGATCCGTCAGCTGCCGCGAAGGTTAAATCACTTTTTGTCAATACCGGAAAAATTATTAATTCGACAGCCCTCAAAGCCGAGATCCTTCATGCTAAAGACAAACTGAATATGACAGATTTTACACGACAAGGTCTCGAGATCGTTGCTGAAATAGCTAATTGGACTATGAGGGACTCGATCTTTTACAATGCTGAAATCACCGAGTATGATAAAATAGAAGCCAAAAACAGTGCACCTAAATCAGAACGGAAAATAGCGAGAGGTGAACGTGTGATCTCGTCCAGGGCGGTGATCACAAAAGAAGATATCGAAGTTTTTAAGGTTATGAAGGAGCAGTCCGATAACATTTCCAAAGAGTTTTTCTTTTTGGGCAATTTTCTTTATATCGCCGCTTTCATATCGATTGTTTTTCTTGTTTTCACACGTTCGATCGGCAAATTCAGATATCGCAACAAAGATATTCTGCTTATGACCGGTCTCATGCTTTCGGCTCTTCTGCTTATCCGTTTTGCGATGCCGTGGATCCAGGAGAAAGTCTATGACAACAAGGCGATTTATTTCTTTTTCCCGCTGCCGTTTTTTATAGCGGCGGTGAGAGTCCTTGTGAATACGGAAACTGCCTGTTTCTTTTTGTTTGTCCTTTCGGCGGTCTTGACGACACTTTTCCCTGAAAATTATTTTATTCCGGTCTACTATGTTTTCGGCTCGCTTCTTTTCATGTTCGTCATTTTCCATGTCGAATCGTCAGGTCAGATAATGTGGCAGACATTCAAATTTTCGGTGTTCGCGATGGGGCTTGCGTTTATTGTCGGAATGCTTGATTCATCGCTGAACCAGAGCGGAGTCCATGTCTTTGCCGCGATACTCAGCGCTTTTGTCTCTGCGATACTTTCCGGCGGAATTCTGAGTATAATGATCCCGCTTTTTGAATCAGTTCTCGACTATACGACGAACATAAAATATGTCAGCTATTCAACCATGAGCAACGAGCTCATCAAACAGATGTCGGTCTATGCGAACGGAACTTACCAGCATTCGCTTACGGTAGCTTCACTTGTCGAAGTCGCGGCGCGCGATCTGAAGCTCAATCCGCTTAAATGCAAGGTCATGGCTTATTTCCATGACATAGGAAAGCTCGAGCGTCCTGAATATTTCACAGAAAACCAGCGCGACAGAAAGAACGCGCACGACAGCTACAGACCGACGATGTCGGCGAGAATCATCACCAATCACGTCAAATACGGTCTTGAACTTGCAAAGAAATATCATCTCGGGGAAGAGATTGAGGCAGCGATAGTGGAACATCACGGCACGACTCTGGTCGGATATTTCTATAAAAAGGCGAAAGAGATGGATCCGAATGTTTCCGAGGCCGAGTTCAAGTATGCCGGTCCTGAACCGCAGTCGAAAGAAACGGCGCTTCTTATGATTGCCGACAGCTGCGAGGCAGCGGTGCGTTCGATGGACAAAAAGACCGAAAACGGCCTTAAAGCCAGAGTTCAGGAGATAATCGCCGGAAAAATCAGGGAAAACCAGTTCGTAAAATGCAATCTGACCACAAAAGATCTCCAGATAATAGAAGATTCTTTAGTCAACACATTTTCGGGAATTTACCACGGCAGAGTCAAATATCCGCAGGAGAAAGCAAAAGAGTCTTCCCCTGTCGCCGCTGCCGGACAGCCTGAACAGGAGAACAAATGAGAACATCGTTTTTTTCGGAATGTGATTATGCGCCGGGCGGATTGAAGTCAACGATGCGCCGGGCGATCCGCCTTGCTTTGAACTTTAAAAATCTCAAAACGACCGATCCTTACGAAGTTTCTATAATTTTTGTGGATGAAGTGAGAATTCGTGAGATAAACAATAATTTCAGGCATATAGACCGTTCAACAGATGTTATTTCATTCGCTTTTGCTGAAGGGGAGGGGGCTGAATTTGCGCCTTATCTTCTTGGTGACATCTTCATCTGTACTGATGTTGTCGCAAAACATGCCGCAAAGTATGTTACGACTTTCGACGAAGAGATGACTTTCATGGTTGTCCACGGAATTCTTCATCTTCTGGGCTTTGACCACCACAAAAAAGGGGAGCGTGAAGAGATGAGAACAGCGGAAAGTGTCATAATGAAACAGCTTTATCCGCACTGGAAAGGACGCGGTGAAGAATAAAAATGTCCAATAGAATCAAGGCATTTATAGCTGGTATTTTTTTTGTTTTCTGTTTTGCTCTCAGTTTTCCGTTTGTAGTCCCAGGCGGAACAAAACCTGTTTTTATTCACGAATTTATGGGCTGGCTTCTGATTCTTCCTGTCATGCCGCTCTTTTTTTATATCATGAATTTGTTTTCAACTCTGAAAAGGCAGATCCTCGCGCTTTATATGCTGATGATTCCGGCAAATGCCTTCGTTTTTTACTGGATTTTCTATTCTCTCAATATTTACGGCGGATTGAATCTGACGGAATCAATTCTGGTCGTGCTTCTGATGTGGGTGGCTCTCTCTACTTTCTGGCTTGCATTCTGGCTGCTCTGCCGGTTTTTTGCCAAAAAAAGTCAGAAAATATCTGATTTTACTGCTCTTATAGCTGCTCCTGCCGGTTCGGTTCTGCCATTGAAACCTTGGTTTATCGCGGTTCTGTGGCTCGGGATCGAGTTCCTGCGGACATTTTTTCCAGTCGATTTCTTCTGGGCGGCACTCGGACATTCGCAGTATTCCAACAAAGTTGTCCTGCAGTGGGCATCACTCGGATCTGTCTATATAATTTCGTTTATGATCGTGTGGAGCTCGCTTTACGTCTATACTTTTGTTTCTAAAAACCATAATAAAAAAGAGGGCTTTACGCTTGCGGCCGTTCTTATTGTCATGTTTTCGTATTCGGCGTGGCAGCTGATCTCGTTCAAGTCGGAAACTCCCGCAAAGGAGATAAAGATAGGACTTATGCAGCCTGCGATAAACCAGTATGATATTAATGCCAAGGAAGAAAACGTCTTCGAAATGATCGATGTTTTTGTCAATCAAATCAACAGCTTCGACCGTGATACGGAACTTGTTGTATGGCACGAGGCTGCTATGCCTCTCAGGATCCCTGTCGGTTTCGACAGTTTTGACTATATCATGGAACGTTATTTTCCCAGGGCCTACAATTTTCCTAACCAGATTGTAGGAATGGACATGGTCGACCGTTCCGAACTCAGTTTTTTCAATGCCGCAGGCTTCATTCAGAATGGAAAAATCCGCAAAATATACAAAAAAATCAAGCTTGCGCCTTTCGGTGAATACCTGCCTTACAGCGAATTTCTGCGCTCTATCGGGTTTTCGATACTTGTTCCGGACAATCTTGGTGATTTTGTCCGCGGAACAGAATATACTGTTTATGATTTCGGCAGTTTCAAAGCGTCTATACTGATCTGCTACGACGGGACTTTCAGTGAAAATGTGGCCGGTTTCGTGAAAAACGGCGCAGAACTTCTTGTAAATATCAGCAACGACGCGTGGTTCGGCAATTCGAGCGAAACTTTCCAGCACGGAATGTTCTATCCTTTCCGTGCAGTTGAAACCGGAAGGACGATCGTCCGCAGCGCGAATGTCGGTATAAGTGAGGTCGTTCTTCCCGACGGAACGATCGAAAACGCGACAAATTTCCTCGAAAGAACGACGATAAACCGTAAAATCCCGCTCTATGACAAAAAAACACTTTATCTTAAATTCGGAAACTGGTTCGTCTGGCTTAACTACATCATTCTGGGACTTTTCCTTCTTGACCGCACTATCGGGAAAAAAGGTGGGAAAAAATCGAATTGATGCCCAGCGAAAATATTGTGTAACTATTTGAATTTTTTGTAAAAATCATCAAAATCTCCGGCAAGTTTATTAAAGTTCCCGCCGTATTTCGTGATCTTCGGTTCGTGAGAATTTATTGCTTCTGTGATTTTTTCGCCTTCGATCCTGCATTCGGCGGTCAGTTCGGTTTTGCCTTGAATGCACGAAGTTGTAAAGTTGTTGATTTTATTGATACTTTCTTCATAAAATAGAGTGTGGTCGGAGTTATCTTTCTCCAGTTCTTTCGCTCTTGTGACGAGTGCGGAATAGGTGTCAAGAAGCTTCTTGTTGTTTCTGCTTTTTACGACTTCCATGTTGTTCGCGCTCATTTCGATCTGCTGCCTGAGGTAACTGTTCTGCTCTTTCAGCCCTTTCAGGTAAGCCGTTATCGTTTTCTGCGCGTTTTCAGTCCTGGTCAGGATGTCGCCCATTCCTGCCTTGCTGTATTCGTTTTCCAGTGAGACAAGAGCACTCTTTTCATCTTTGTAAATTGTGAGTTTTTCGTTCCCGTCGTTGAAAAGATTCTCCATTTTTGTCTCGGAAGCGTTGCATTTTTTCATGTCGATTTTCGAAATACAGACATTTTTCGCTTCGTTTATTGCCTGGAACATCGAGTCGCACAGTCTGTCCAGTGCGCCGTTCTGCAAAAGGGTCCCGTTGAGTTTTTCCAGAAACGCACTGCCTTTCGCGGATGTTTCTCCGGAACTGCTTTTCAGTGAATTTGTAAGTTGTTTTTTTGAATTCTGAAATGTTTTTTTGTCTTCAGCAAGCCCTTTTTTCATGGCTGTTACCAGTTCCTTTTTTGCCTGCAGATTGTTCGAAACGGTCCTGATAAAATCCTGTCTGTTCGCGTCGTTGTTTCTTTCGTTGAGCTCTTTGGCTTTTGCCGCGGCATTTTCCATGGTGTCAATGTCGCTGTTGAAATTTTCTTTTTCGTTGTTCAGGTTTTCGGCTGCATTTGCCGTTTGACGGTCGAGATTTTCACATTTGGAGTAGGTTTCGTCATCGTTTACAGTTTTGCATTCCTGAAGATAGTTGTTAAGGCTGCTTTCGTATTCGTCAAGCAGGGTTTTCAGCGCCGGAATACGCGATTTCGCCGATTCTCTCGCCTCGCAGTATATTTTAAGTTCGCTGATCACATTCCTGTCCAGATTCTGTTGCGGTGCGCTGTTGCACTCTTTTTCGTCTGCTGCCAGTTTCTTTTCGATTTCGATGATCCTTTTTCTGTCCGATTTGATTTTTTTGCCCTCTTCTTTGTAAATGTCGGCGTAAATAAGTGAAGAAAAGATGAGAATAATTAAAAACAGACGGATTTTCATATTTGCCTCCCCAAAAAACGATCCTCGTGAAATAATTCACAAAAAGAATATTTTTGCAAATGTGTTTTTTTCTTTCAGTTTGAGATTTTTTGTATACCCTTTACCGGATTTGCGTAGGAGTGAAATTTGAAAATCCTGCTTGTCGAAGACGATACTGTCAATATGATTGTGTCGCGCAAATGCTTTGAGCGGCTCGGAGTAGAGGTCGTTGCGGCTGTCGATGCATATGAAGCTCTGGAACTTTTTGACAGAACTTCTCTGCTCGCTGCGGTTGTCACGGATATTCAGCTGCCCGGTATGGACGGAATCGAAATGATGCACAGAATGCGTGACAAGGCTAAAGAAAAAGGAATTTCCATGCCTGTTTTCGCCGTTACTGCATATGCATTGCGCGATGCAAGGAAAATGCTTCTGGAAAACGGTTTCGACGATGTTTTTGTAAAACCTGTAAACTATGGCGAAATAGTAAAAGTGATCGAAAAATCCGCTGAGAGGGCGCTTTGAGTTTGTTTTCAAACGATATTCAGCTGTCCGGTTTCATCGAAAAGGCATATGCCGGGCTTCTTAAGGCCGGGTTCGAGGTAGACAGCGGAAATTTCAAGGAAATTCCGTATGGCATAGCTTTCAAAATCGGCAGCAGAACACGGAAGGATAAAAAAGAGACAAATGTCGCAGTGTATCATACTGAAAAGAAAGGCTTTTCGATCGTCACCTCCGATGAAACGGTCCGTTCGATCCTTCTTTCTATGCTTTCTGAAACAGGTACTCTGGGCAGTGACGAAGCCGGAAAGGGTGATGTCTTCGGTCCGCTGGTCGTCTGTTCGTTCGTACTCGGAGAACGTGAGAACGAGCTTTTGAAGCTCGATGTCAAAGACAGCAAGCGGATGAAGGACAAAGACATTCTGGAAATTTACGAAAAAATAAGGACCGGATTCTCTGATTCGTTTTCGCTTGTCCGCATCATGCCTGAAAGATACAATTCTTTTTATGAAAATTTGACGGCGCAGGGGAAGAATCTGACCCATCTTCTGGCCTGGGCGCATTCAAAGGCTGTTTCCAATGTCGTTGCGAAACGGAATGATGTCAGGCGTGTTCTTGTGGATAAATTCACCGATAATTCCGCGGCGAATTCACTGATTGCGGCAGCTTCAGCCGGTATTCCGGTCGATTTTCAGGTTCGTGCAGAGCAGAATCCTGCCGTAGCGCTGGCTTCCGTAATTGCGCGGGCAGGTTACCTTCTTTCATTGCGGCAGATAAGCGAAACGACCCTTGAAAACAAATTTACGCTTGTTCCGGGAAGCGGCACTGAATCGGATATGCTTCTTGAAAAAATAATAGAAGAGTTCGGTCTGCAGATTATCGATAAAATTGCCAAAAAGCACTTTGCAAACTGTGCTGCGCTGCTCGGGAACAGATTTTTGCAGTCTTAAAACTATCTGTCAAAAATATTTGTCGAAGCGATATGTTCCCTGATTTCGTCAATGTGGGAGATCCTGACTATTTCTGCTTTGCCTGAGTATTTTTTCTCTTTGTTGCTGCGCTCTACCGGAGCGAAAATCTTGCTCAGCCCGAGTCTTGCCCCTTCTTTCAGCATGATCTCAAGGCCCGGAACTTCGCGCACTTCGCCGCCCAATCCGATCTCTCCGACAAAGGCCCAGTCAACGGGCAGCGAAAGGTTTAAGACTGACGAGAAAAGCGATGCCGCAAGAGGCAGATCTACACACGGAGTCTTGATTTTAAGGCCGCCTACAACGTTTACGAAAATATCGAAATTCGAGAAGTATATGTCGCATCTTTTTTCGAGAATAGCGCAGATCATGGCGAGTCTTCCGCTGTCGATCCCTGTTACGACGCGGCGCGGCTGCGGCAGATTCGAATTTGTGACGAGCGACTGGACTTCGATCAGAAACGGGCGGGTCCCTTCGAGAACAAGCGCTCTCGCCGAGCCTGAGATCGAGCCGATGTTGTCGGACAGGAAAAACTGGCTCGGGTTTTCGACTTCGGTGAGTCCGTTCGATGTCATTGTGAAAATCCCTATTTCGTCTGTCGCGCCGAAACGGTTTTTCGAGCAGCGCAGGACTCTGTATCCGAGCGAAGGATCGCCTTCGAAAATAAGCACAGAATCGACCATGTGCTCAAGCAGCATGGGGCCGGCGATCTCGCCATTTTTGGTGACATGTCCTACTACGAAAACCGTGATCCCTTTTCTTTTCGCCGTTTCGAGAAGTCTTACAGCACACTCTTTGATCTGGCTCACAGAACCGGGGATACCCAGAACTGACGGCGAATAGACCGACTGGATCGAATCGCAGAAAAGGACGTCGAAATCCTCTTCCTCAAGTTTCGCGCGGAGTTTGTCGAGATTGCTTTCGTTGGAAAGAAAAAGGCTTCCGCACCCTTTTTTGCCGGCGAGCCTTTCAAAACGGATCTTGACCTGAGAAACGCTCTCTTCCGCCGAAAGATAGAGCACTTTGCACTGCTTCGAAAGTTCGAGCGCCGTCTGGAGCATGAGTGTCGATTTTCCGACTCCCGGATGGCCGCTGATAAGGTTGTAGCTTCCTTTTACAACGCCGCCGCCCAATATCCTGTCGAGTTCCTTATATCCCGTTTTGACCCTTTCGTTGTCAACGCTTTTGACCTCGGAAATGTGGGTGTAGACCGCGTCGGGAGAAGTCGCGAAAAGCCTGTGGTTCTCTTCAGGAGCGACAGTTTCATCCTTTTCCACCAAGGAATTCCACTCTCCGCATTCGGGGCATCTCCCCATCCATTTCGGAGTTGTGTAGGAGCAGTTAGTGCAGACGAAAGAAGTTCTTTTCTTTACCATTTTGACCTCGACTATTTAAAAATTTCTATGATTCAGGCAGTTGCGTCTCCCGGAATCAGACGCTTTTAACTAACATTTTTTTTAACCGAACGCAATAGATCCATGCGATTCTGTTTGCTGTTACAGCCTGATAAAAAATGGCATTGATAATATTTTGAAAACGGTTAAAATAAAAAGGTTTTATTGTTGTTTTTGCAAGGAGACGACAAATGTACAGGTTTTTATCGGTTCTGATTCTTTTGTTTTTTGTTTCATGCAGCGGGAATGGTGCTCAAAAAATTTCTTCACTCTCCGACGATGCTTCGGAGGTCCCGGATAATTCAGGAACAGCGGAAACCGGCGATTCCAATGAGAAAAATGATGATGAAACACCTTCTTTAAACGATGGATCGCATGAAATCCAGGATGAAACTGTGCAGGAAGGCAGCGAAAGCGAAAACGGTCCTGACGGCGGAAGTAATGAAGATGACAAAGATCTCCTGCCGGATGATGAAGAAAACGGAGAGTCTGACAATGAACAGCCGGACTCGGATCTTCTTCTTTGCGGTTCTGTTTTCAACGGTTCGAACTGCGCTGCTTCGTCGTGCGAAACTGTTGAAGACTGCTGCGGCGCTGATCTCTGTGTCGCGACTGACGGCTGCGGAGGCGCAAAAGTTTGCAGGAACGCCTTTTTCAAAGAAGATTTTGATTCCTATGTCGCAGGTTCTTTTCCTAATGAAAAATGGACATTGAAATATTACGGCGAAGGGGTTCAGTATCAGGTCGTTACATCCGAAAAATATGTCTCGGCTGAAAACAGCATGCATCTTTGGGGGCGCAGCAACAAAAAATTGTCAGCGATCATGACAGCGGTTCTCCCCGAAGTTCCTGATGTCATCAATGTCGAGGCGAAGATGAACACGGAAGGAGACGATGTTTCTTTCGCGCTCTGCACTTTTGAAAGGGAAGACGGCCGCACGAACTGGGGCGATATATATTTGAAAGTCGAACTCGCTAACGGAAAAATCCGTTACCAGATTCCTGAATGGACTGTCTACGAGAATGGTTCGCCATCCTATGAACCGGATCACTGGTATAAAATCCGTGCTAAAATGGATCAGTTGAAAAAAACTGTCTCTCTTTGGGTCGATGACGAGCTGAAAATCGAAAATCAGCCGTTTGATCTTGATTATTGGTCGATCCCGAACATTTGTCTCGCATCAAACAAGCAATATCACAAGGTCTGGTTCGACGATATTTTTGTATGGGGCGAATAAAATCTACATCACCGCTTTCATCCAGCACGCGGATATTGTCAGAATGAAAACAGCCGCCGCTATATTCTGAAACGTTTTTCCCGGAATTTGCCGCTTTGAAAAGATGATTCCGAAAACCGCTCCTGCCGGAAGTCCGGTGGCAAGGCCGAAAAGATGTGCCATGACATCGCTTTTGTCACTGCTTCCGAGCATGGCCAGCAGTCCCAATGCAGCTCCGAGCGGGATCCATCGTCCTAGTTTTTTTTCACGGAAACTGTCGAAAAACTGCAATCCGGCAAGAACGCCGATCACTCCGAAAACAGAGGTCGAAGCACCGATCGAGTTGTGTGCGCTGCCGTAGAAAAACGCGTTCATGACATTTCCTGCAAAGCCGGTGAAAAGAGCCAGAACGAGCGCGAGTCCTGTTCCGGTCATTGTCGAGAGAGCCCATAGGACGATCCCGCCGAAAAAAATGTTCGAAAAAAGGTGCTTATAGTCGCCGTGAAGCGTGAGAGCCGTGACTGCCCTGAAAATTTCGCCTTCGGTTATTGCTGCGGCACTCGAACGCCCTGCTTTTATCAACTCCAAGTGGTCGGATTCATAGATAAAAATGTGGAATGCTGCAAGAAGCGCGAGAGTCGCGGCAAGTTGTGCCCAGTTAACTTTCTGAAAGCGTATGTGGGCGAATTTGTTGTGAATTCTTTCTATTCGTCCCGATTTTTCATAAGCAGAAATTTCGCTTTTTGCATTTTCGTAATCTTTTAGATCGACTTCGATCTGCCACGAGTTCCAGCGGAAAACGGCGTTGTTCGCGATTCCGAGCGAATCAAGCAAAACGGAATATTCCCGTGCCGTTTTTTTGTCTGGTGCAGCTATGTATAGGAAATTATTTTGATTTTCTTCCATAAAGTGCTATTTGCCGAAGTATTCCTCGATTTTGTGGTGCTTAAGTCCTGTTTCCTGATTGATTTCAAGAACATAGTTCGCATAGACCTTGTCGTATTTCGTGACAGAGTTTTCTTTGTCTGGCCAGCGAACTTCGATTTCTTCGATTTCGCAGATTTCACCAAGGCCGATGATCTGGAGATGATCGTTCTGGAATCCGTTAAGGCCGTAAGCACCCTGAACTTCGCGGACAAACTGCTTCCCGCCTGCTTTGACGATGATTTTTGCGCCTATCGCATCGCGGTTTGCCGTGCTTCCTGAAATGTCGATTATAACTTTGTTTGCATCCTGTCCGGTGTCGTTGCGGAGGACTTTTATCCACTGTTTTTCTGGTATGTTGTTTCCTCCGTCTGAATCGTTCTTGTTCCAGCGCATGAATGATGTGCCGACAATGAGATCGTAGTCGCCGTCGCGGTCGATATCGACGAATGCGCCGCCGTGGGCGCGGAGGACCTGAGCAGCAGCCTCTTTTGCCGTGTCTTTAAACTTGCCGTCAGCCTGCTGCTGGAAAAGCATCGATTTTGTGCCCGGATAATCGGAACTCAGAATGTAGATGTCGAGTTTTCCGTCGTTGTCGAAATCAGCCGCAAAGCCGCCCAGATCGCCGTCGTTCCACGAGCCGGAGCGTTTTCTCGTAATACCGCTTTCCTCTTCCGAAAGGCGTCGCAATGGTTTTTCTGGGAAGCCGTCATTAAGGATAAGCTGTGATTTGTCGCTCGCCTGGCCTATGTGCCAGTGAGCAAGCTCGATCTGGAAAAGGTCTGTGTCGCCGTCGCCGTCAAAGTCGCCGCAGAGCGTTCCGGCGCTGTTTCCGCCGAGGCGGTAAGGCTGATCGTCAAAACCGGGGTTCCAGTTGCCTGTTCCTACGCTGCTGCAGTCAATCAGAGCACCTTGTGAAATGCTGCAGTAATCGGTTGTTTTATTCGATTCATCCTCGCAGTAACATGCGAAAAACTGGTCGCTGCCGTAGTTTTCGTTGTCGTCGTGTGCAAAGTTCGAGCTTATCGAAAGATCGTCAAATGTTCCGTCGCCTTTGTTTCTGTAAAGCATGTTGTAGGATCTTCCGTAGCTTGAAGTAAGAATGTCGGCAAAACTGTCGCCGTCGACATCGCATGCGCTGACGCCCCATGTCGGCTTGTTGAATTTGCCGTTCAGAAGGTTATCTTTGTTGTAAACTTCGGTTTCAAGTCCGCTTGTTCCGTCAACGATATTCTGGAATTTTCCGTTTCCGAGACCTTTCATAAGCGTGTCGGGTTCACATGAGTTAAGATAACCGTATTTGTTATAGTGCCTGCCGACGAAAAGGTCGATCACGCCGTCGTGGTCGTAGTCGAGGAATGTTGCGCCCGCAATGGCTTCGAATATATCGTCATAGACAAAGTTGCCTCCGACGTATTTGAATGTTCCGTCTCCGTTTCCGAGATAGACGCGGGAGTAGTCGTCCTCGAACTCTTCTTTTCCATCAAATGTGCCGTTATCGACATAAACAACATTGAAAGCGTCCTGATGACCGTCGTTGTTCATATCGGCAAAAACGACATAAGTCGAAGCTAAGCCGTTCGTTCCGTCCTTGTCTGCGAAAAGACCGCTTGAAAAGGTGACGTCTTCAAAAGTTTTTCCTTTCACGTTTTTGAGAAGTTTATAAATGTTTTTAGGTTCGTTCTGATTTTCACGCATTTTTTTTGTGATCGAAGTATAGACATCGGGCCATCTGTCGCCGTCAATATCTGCGATCGTGATCTGAGATCCGAGGGCGTTGAGTTTCAGGATCCCCATTTCTTCCGAAATATCTGTGAATTTCAGTGTGTAAGGCCCCGCTTTCGGAGTCAGACAGATCGGTTCTACTCTTTCTCCCTCTTCGTCCTGATCTCCGTTTTCAGAAGTGTTTTCTTCGTCAGTCGTCTCTTCGTTATCAGGAGTGATTTCGTCTGTCGGAAGATCTTCATCGTTTATTACTGTTCCGTCATCCTTTTGATCTTCATTGTTCTGTGATTTTGAACTGCAACCGCTTGCAGCGAAGAAAAACACAAATAAAATCAGTAAAAATGAAAAATTTTTCATTGAAATCTCCTTTATTGAACGGTCAAAAAAGCAAAGA
The DNA here is from genome assembly GCA_002310035.1 of bacterium UBP6_UBA1196. GTDB lineage: Bacteria > UBP6 > UBA1177 > UBA1177 > UBA1177 > UBA1177. Next base: position 7,740 of record DBYC01000089.1, on the reverse strand, counting down.
CCGGTCATTATATCAGAAAGCTGTTTTGTCTGCAAGTGCCTTCAAATGTTCAGGCGTCGTTCCGCAGCAGCCGCCGATGATTTTCGGTTCGAATTTCTGAACAAGTTCTGACATTTCTTGAGAAAATTCAGCCGGAGTCGTTTTGTAGACGAATTTTCCGCCGATGTCGTCCGGCAGTCCCAGATTCGGCATGAGCGAAAGCGGAAACGGTGAAATTTTCTTAATTATTTCAGCATCTTTTTCTATGTCTGCAAAATCTTCGCAGTTTAGTCCGAGTGCAAACAGATCATATTTTGAGATTTCTCTGATGATTTCTTCAAACGGTGTACCAGAGTAGGTTTTTCCGTTTTTTCCTGAAAGCGAAACGACGAGCAAAATATCTTTGTTGATTTTTTTTGCCGCGGCAAGTGCTGAATTTAATTGAATAATATCCTGCATGGTTTCAAAAAAGAGAAGGTCAACACCGCCTTCAAGAAGTGCCGAGATCTGAACTGAATATGCTTCAAAAAGAAGCGTTTCATCCTGCTGCAATGAGCCGTTGTTATTAAACACAGGGCCGACTGAGCCCGCGACAAAACGCGGTTTTTCAGGAGTTGAAAAATTTTTGGCCGCTTTTTTTGCTAAAATTGCCGAAATTTTTGCACATTCAGAGGCCGATTTTTTTGATCCGAAACTTTCAAAAACAAGGGGATTTGAGTTGAAAGAATTCGTTTCAACCACATCGCAGCCCACATCTAAGTATTCTTCATGCAGGGCGAGCACTATTCCTGGGCGTTTCAGCGAAAGAATGTCGGGAAGAATCACCGAACTATCCTCTGAAAGCAGCGCTGAACCCGTTGCGCCGTCAAAAAGGATAGTTTTTTTAGTATTTGCAAAATCAGAAAACGGAATCATTTTTCGGGAAATATTTTTGCAAAGTGTTCGCGGTAGCTGCTTTTGCCGCAGAGAAGCATCGCGGTAAGCGGATGGACCGATCTGACGAAGTTTTCAGCCTCTTTCGCGCTGTTGCGGATATCCCACTGAGCGTGTTCGTCGTCACGCAGCGAAATGAAGTGGTAAAGCTCACGTGCATTGATTTTAAGGAGAATTCTGCGCCTGTGTGCATTTGAAAGAATGTAGTTCTTGGAGCAGGGGAAAGCTTTCGCGAAATCGTAGTAAAAGTCGTTGATTTTACTGATAGTTTCGTTGAAAAACGCCTCTTTGCCGATAACCTTTATCGATTCCGGGAGAGTGCAGCCAAGATTCGGATCGTAATCCTGAACAAGCTGGGTTGTCATTCTGTGGCGCTTTAGCTGAGCATAGTTTGTTGCGCTTACGATGAGTTCGAAAGTGTAGTCAACTGTCTCGAAGGCTCTATCAACTTTCTCAAAACTCTCTTTCGATGCAAGTGCCTGTTTTATCAGAATTTCCTTTGCTTCGAAGCTCATATTCCGGGCATGGTCAAGGCAGCTTTCGAAATTTTTATTTGAATATGCGTAAAGAAGCGCCGCTACAAGCTCGGTGTCTGCGTCTTTAGAGTATGAAATAGGCGAAAAACCGCAGTTGTTTCCGTTATTTAAGTCTTTTACAGCAAGAGCGGCCTGCACGAGAGCGCTTTTTTTGGCCGCTTCGTGTTTTGTCGGCTCGACATATTTGATGAGCGACGGAGCGAGCGATTTCACTTTCTCGAAAAGTTTTGCCGAAAGTTCGCGCACCTCAGCAAGATCAGACGAATTGAACTGCCTCAGCATGTTTTCAAGCGAACGGGCGTTGACAGTCATTCCGAACTGCGATTTCGTGGCAAGCGCTACGATGTATCTCGCGTCTTCTTTTGCCTTCGTTTCAAGGTCGATCTGGTCTCTTTTGGTTTTTATTTTGTCGGCGTTTTTCGCGAAAAGGTCTTCTTTCAAAGCCTCGAAAAGGGTAAAGTAGGCATCGTTCTGCATTTTGATGACTTGCGAAAATCTTTCGGCAAAAGGGGAGTTCTTTATTTCTTCCGGCATTATGAAATCGCCGTCCAAAGTGATGTAACGCTGGCTTTTTTCGGTGAAGGAGGCAAGTCTGAACTTCTGAACTTCTTCGGTCGCAAGCCTTGAGATTCCCGTTATATCGAAGTTGAAAACGGCGTGTTCCGCAACGCTCGAGTGTCCCAGACCGAAAATTATCGTCTCGTTCGATTTCCTCGATTTGGCGACTTCGGTGCGCGAGATTTTTCTCAGTTCGCCGATATCCGCCGGATCGCGTGAAATACGGGCGTAAGCTGCGCTCAAAGTTTCGGGCGTGACATTGTCTTCAGTCCAGCCTGCGCGGTTTTTGAGCTCTTCGATTATTGAAGAATCGATGTTGTATCCGGATAAAGTTACATTCATTTTTCTCTCCACCAAAAAAGACGCTTGTCTTTATCATAATTTTTGAAGCAATAAAATTTTTTGTTATAATACCGCGGTTTTTTCGGCGCCGTAACGACGTGACGACGTGACGCCGAGGGCGCGGCGGCGAAACAGGAGGTTTTATGAAGAAATTTTCCCTTTTCTTAATATTTTTTTCGTTTTTCCTTTTTGCTGATGAATTGAATGATTCTTTTTCCGCTGCGGTCCAGGCAGGAAACGTTAAAACCGCGTCGGAAATTTTTGCAAAAGGGGCTGACATCAATTTTGTTGATGAGGAATGGCCGCTTTTTGTGACTGCTGTCACTTCAGGCGATGCCGCGATGACAGAGTTTTTCATCAAAAACGGTGTCAACCTTGAGCTCAAAGGTCCTGACGGAAAGACGGCGCTGCTGCATGCTATTTCGCTGAAAAACACAAAACTTGTAGGGATGCTGCTTGCCGCAGGCGCTGATCTCAAAACGGAAGATCTTAACGGAAAGGACGCGGTGATGTATGCTGCAGAAGCAAACAACGCGAAATTATTGAACAAACTTCTCAAAGACGGTTTTGATGCGAAAAAGCATTCCAAGGTCGGAAAAACCGCACTCGACTATGCGATCGATGCAAGGGCGCAGGAAACTTTCAGGATCCTTAGCAAACTGAACACAATGCCGATGGACTTCATAAATGCGGTTGAAAACGGCGATGCCAAAGCTCTGAAAAAGCTGATAGGCGACGGTGCTGATATAAAAACAAAAGACAAAAACGGCAAGGCGGCTGTCGTCATCGCGACCGAAAAAGGGTATGCCGAAGTTCTGAAACTTCTCCTTGAAAGCGGTGCCGATCCTAACGGAAAATATTTCAAAAATCCCAAAGCGAATCTGTTCGTCATGGCTATGCACAATAATCATTTGGATGCCGCACTCGTCCTTTTGCAGTCAGGCGCCAACGCTGATTTTAACCACAAATACCAGGGCGGAAAAACTGCGCTCATGCTTGCGATCGAGGCGGGAAAACAGGAGCTTGTGACCTATCTTCTTATGAAAAAATTCGATCTTGATCTCGGTGACGATTTCGGCAACACTGCCCTGATGTATGCTGTAAAACAGAATCTTTTTTCAGCCGCGAAGAAACTTCTCGAGCTAGGTGCCGACCCGACACTGAGACAGGTCGACGGAAAAACTGCGCTTGATATCGCAAAATCCCGGAACAATCAGTCGCTTATAAGAATTCTTTCCGAAGCTGAAAAGAAGTGGCAGTAAATTTTTGCACGGTGTGAGAGGAAAAATATGAGAGTAATAATTGTCGGAGCCAGCAAGGTAGGGTTCGCGCTCGCAAGGCATATCACCGAAGAGGGTTACGATCTTGTGGTCATTGACAAATCGCCCGAGAAAATCGACGCCATTACCGATGCATTTGACTGCAACGGCTATGTCGGCAACGGATGTTGTTCCGATCTGCTCAGAAAATGCGGCATAGATTCGGCTTCAGTGTTTGTAGCGGTAACGAAAAACGACGAAACAAACATTCTGTGCTGCAGCGCAGCTAAAAAACTCGGGGTGAAGCGCACGATAGCGGCTGTCAGGAGTCCTGAATACGAAAAAGAGATAGGTTTTCTGACTAGAGAACTCGGTGTCGATCTCCTCATCAATCCTGACAAGGCGGCAGCAGAGGTCGGGATCAAGATGCTGCGATATGCCGAGACCGTCGAGCGGGAGGTGTTCGGAAACGGAGCCGTTCATCTTTCTGCTGTCGAGATATGCGAAAACGGGATCCTGTCCGGTGTGAAGCTCCCCTCAGTACAAAAGGTGCTTGATGCAAAGATACTTATCTGTGCTATCGACCGGGGAGGCAGAGTGTTTACTCCGTCAGGTAAGGATGAGATAAAAACCGGTGACAGGATCGTCTTTGTCGCGGCGGAAGCGGATATGGAAAAAACGCTGAACAAGCTGAGGATCACCGAGAGAAGGCTGAAAAAGGCCGTTATAGTCGGTGCGAGCAATGTCGGTTACTATATGACGGGAATACTGCTCAGGCGCGGAATCAAGGTTACGGTCATCGACAATGACGAGGAGAGATGCCGCCAGATGCTCGAGTGCTTTCCGAAGGCGGATATCGTCAACGGTGACGGAACGGATTCGGAACTCATGGAAAAGGAGCTGAAAGGGGCGGACGCCTGTGTGGCTGCAACCAGACGTGATGAGGAAAACCTTGTAATATCGATGTTTGCGAGGTCCTTCGGAACGGGCAGGATCGCCGCTGTAATTGACAATATCGATTATGAAACGATGCTTAAAAAAAGCGGTGTCAACCATATTTTTTCGACGCAGGATGTCGCGCTTATCGATATAATCAAGGATGTGCGTCTGGTTGACAACGCAACTGACGAGACCTGCGGTTCGATGAAATGGCTCTACGCCCTTAATTCCGGATCGATAGAGGCTGCGGAATTCGAGGTCGGAACTGATTTCAAGCTGCAGGGGATACTGTTCAGGGACGAGTCCTTCAAGCTTAAGCCGGGCATACTTATTGCGGTGATCATGCGCGGAGGCAGTGTCGAGATCGCAGGCGGAAACTCGAAGATTCTGCCCGGAGATCATGTCATAGTCGTTTCGGCGGAGCACAGGATACTGAGCCTTGCCGATATAGTCGGATAATTTTTGCGGAAGTCGTGATATGGAACACTTGCTGCTGGGACTCCTTTTCATACTTTTCATGATCGTCGCAATCACTGTATTCAACGAAAAAACCTTTAAAATCTCAAATGATATAGCCCTTGTCCTTTTTTCATTCCTGATTGCCGGTGTCGTGAAGATACTTGAAGCTTTCGGGTTCATTGATTTCGAGACGAGTATGGTGGGCAGAATAGCCGATTTCAATTTCCAGGAATTTCTGATGGACGGGATCCTGTGCTTCATGCTCTTTTCAGGCGCGAGCGGAGTCAACTTCAACCGCTTCGTGAAAAACATCAAGTCTATAAGTCTGCTAGCACTGCTTTCCACTGTAATTTCGTCTTTTGTCTACGGAGGGATATTCTATCTTTTTTCTTATCTGATAGGCCTCGATTTTTCAATATGGCTCTGCATACTGCTCGGCTGCATAGTTTCACCTACCGACCCGATTGCGGCCACGAGCATTCTTAAAAAAGCGGGGCTTTCCAAAAATGTATCGACCGTCATCGAGGGAGAGTCGCTTTTTAACGACGGAACCGGTGTCGCCGTTTTTGTATGCGTCAAAAATATCGTCAACGATGTCTCTGACCTGAGCTTTCCTGTACTTATGGCAAAAGAGCTCCTGGGCGCGGTGGCGATAGGGCTTGCGGTTTCCTTCCTTATGTTCAGGCTTCTGCGTGCAAGCAACAATCCGATGCTGCACATTCTGATAAGCCTTCTCGATGTCGTTGCGGCATATATAATCTGCGAGACTCTTGGCTGTTCCGGCGTTATCGCTTCCGTAGTATGCGGGATCTATTTCTCTAAAAACATGGCGAGATACGAGGAGTGGCGCAAAGTGGTGGATCCCAAGGACTGGTACGAGGATTTCTGGCATATGGCCGATACGCTGCTCAACAACATCCTCTTCATTCTGATAGGATGCGCGGTGCTGAACCTGCCGCACCATCCGCTTATTGCGGCACTTGTCTTCGGGGCGATCCTCATCAACGCGGCGGCGCGTTTTACCGGTGTCGGTACTTCGGCTCTCATCATCGGAAAACACAAGATCCCCAACCGTTACAACACTATGGAATTCACCTCGCTCATGACCTGGAGCGCGCTCAAAGGCGGCCTTTCGCTGGCACTGGCGCTCAGCACGGCCGAATTTCTTACACCCTCAAGCTACAATGTCGTGATCATAGTAACGAGCGTGACGATGTATTTTACGATCGTGGTCCAGGGACTTACCACGAAAAAGGTTTTTGCCCTCATTGAAAAGCACAAAGCCGACCGCATAAGGCTGTGATAGCCGGAAACAACCGGAAATAACTTGCTTTTTCGCAACTTTTTTCTAAAATACCGTGTTTTTTTGTTTAAAAAAATTGTTTTTTATAGGGGAAGAAAATGAAGAAAATTTGTGCACTTTTTGCATTTTTTGCACTGTTTTTCGCAGTTTCATGCGGAAATTCAGGTAGTAGCGGGAACAAAGACAACGCCGACACGGGTGAGACCGTGACTGATGAAGATTCAGGTACGGCTGACAGCGAGCCTGATGACACGACACCGGAAGAGCCCGACAATGAAGATCAGGGCAGAAAGCAGGGTGAGCTTTACGGAGAATGTTACCCGAATGCAACCTGCAACAAAGGTTTGGTTTGCGATGAGGAAAACAATATCTGCATCAAAGATCCTGCCGGCAGCGATTCGGATGAAACGGTCGATGACACTGATTCAGCGCCGGAACAGCCTGACAACGCAGATTCTGACAGCGATTCAGATAGTTCGGATTCAACTGCTGATGATGCTGACACGTCTGATTCGCAACCGGACGAGGATGCAGACGCCGACAGCGGTGAACAGGACGAACCCTGCAGAACAATTGACGGCAAAATGTGGTGGTCACCAAAAACAGCTGAAACAAAGGATTGGCAGAGTGCGCTTAATTACTGTGAAAAAAAGTTGAACGAATTGAACAAATGCGGGTATTCAGACTGGCATCTGCCTATAATCGATGAACTGAAGATGCTCCTTAAGTGGAGAAGGGATTCCCAATGCAAGGTTTCTGAAACGGACGACCATTTGTCTTTTAATGATTACTGGACATGCTCAAGCTGCTGCCATGATTGTACGCTTGGAGGCGGAGGAGAGTGCAACTACTCTTCTTATTTTTACGACGGAAGATACAGCAAATTAGGCGACTCCGGCTTGCTCTGGTCTTCCTCTGTTCCAACCGAATATACCCATTCTGCATGGACTGTAAATTTCAATGCCGCTCAGGTGTACAACAAAAGTAAGTTGAACACGACTGAAGTCTATGTACGTTGTGTGCGGGGAGCTCAGTAACCGAGGCTCACAAACCTTAAAAAATTTCATTCCCGAAAATACTTGCTTTCCCTAAATTGCAAATATTTTTTCGCGGTTTCAAGGGGGAAAATCACAGCTGCGGGAAAAAATCGAAATAAGCGGGCAGGGAATTTGGTGAAAATTGAGCTTGTTTTTTTAAGATTTTTTTCTAAAATACCGCGTTTTTTGTTTAAAAACCAAATTGTTTTTTTGATGATAAATCTGGAGCTCAAAATGAAAAAACTTTCGCTCGTTTTGATTATTTTGTGTGCATTTTTCAAAATATTCGCCGATGATGACGACAAACTGAAACTTGCAGTAATGGAATTTGAGGACAAAAGCGGACAACTTTCCGAAACGACTCTTTCTAATGCAACAGAATACATTCGAGGGGA
>DBYC01000011.1 GCA_002310035.1 bacterium UBP6_UBA1196 | reverse complement strand
CTTCTCGAGCCCGATGTTCTCAACAAAGTATGGATCTTGAGAAAGCTCCTTCACCCGCTCAATGTCATCGATTCCATGGAATTCATGCTTGACAAGATGAGCAAAACAAAATCCAACAAGGATTTCCTCAAGGCTATGAACGCATAAGTCATTGAGAAACCGAGGTTTTTCATATCCTGCCCGGCGTTCGGCAAAAAAAAGGATCTTCGCGGTTCTTTTGATTGCCGCAGTTGTCGCGGCAGGATTTTTTTTGCGCAGAAAGCCCCATGAATATCCCTTTATGTGGTCACAAAGTTCACCTGTTGAAATGACTTTCGAAAAAGCCATTTCTTATTGTGAAACCCTTTCCGAAAGAGACTTTGACGACTGGCGGCTTCCCGAACTTTCCGAAATCAGGACCCTGTCCGACAAGTGCATAGAAGAAGAAAATCCCGATTTCTGCGCCGTCACCGACAGCTGTGAATGGAACAACTGCGAAAACGAACTTTGCGGGAAATGCGCGAAATATGAAGAATCAGTCGATTTCGGCACTTTCTGGACAAAAACACCGTTTCACGGCGGAAAAGTTTCCGTTTTCACTATTTCGGCAGAAGAAACAGAAGAAAATCAGGCACTTAAAAGCGAAACAAATTCGGCAAAGTGCGTAAGAAACAAATAGCACAAGCGCAAATTCACGAATATGTCTAATCCTGCCGCAAAGCCTCGGCAGGACTGAGTTTTGCCGCTTTTTTTCCGGGATAAACCGCCGCAAGAACAGTCAGAATCAAAGAGCCGAATATCGCTACAACAAATGTGAGGGGCGACATATCGACCGGAATTTTTTCGATGTAGTAGACATCCTGCGCCACTTTGACCGGCATATCGCTTAAAACAAGGCAGATTACTGTTCCGGCAAGAGCGCCTAAGAAAGTGCCGAAAAAACCGATTATGATGCCGTCAAGCATAAAGATCTTCATCACCGATTTCGCAGAATATCCGGCAGCGCGCAGGATCGCGATCTCCTCTTTCTTTCCCATGACGAGCATGATGAGCGCAGAAACGATATTGAACGAAGCGACAAGAGCGATGAAACCGATGATCAGGAACCACACTATTTTTTCCATTTCAAGCGCAGAAAAAAGCGGTTTGTTCATATCGCGCCAGTTTCTGACGACGATTTCACCGCCCAGATCGGTAATAATCGCTTTTTCTGCTTCTTCGATCCGCTTCATATCTTTGAGTTTCACCCCGAGATGATCGACGCTTTTCCCCATTGAAAAGAATTTCTGCGCGTTTTCAAGCGTTATGTAGGCATAGTTGAAATCGTATTCGTAAAGCGAACTGAAAAATATCGCGGAAACCATGAATGTCTTAATCTGCGTTTTCGGCCCCGTAATGCCGATCTCGCCTGTCGGAGAAATTATTTTTACTTTGTCGCCGATACCGATCCCGTAATATTTTGCAAGCTCGACTCCTATTGCGATCCCAGGCAGATTGTCCGGCTTGATCTCATCCGTTTTTCTCCCGGTGAATTCATTAACCGACTTCTTTTTTTCGATAATTTCAGGGCAGTCGTCGGGTGAAATGAGGCAGTCAAGAGAGCCTTTTGTTATCTGCTGCGGGAAAAGCATCGCGTTTCCGACAGTCGCAGGATCAATGCCGTTTATAACAAGACCGTTGAGTTCGTCGCTCACTGAAATTATGACATCCCTTGAAATGACGGGCGTTATTCCGGCAATTTCGGGATTTGCCGCAAGTTTTTCCATTTTCGGCGCATAGTCGTCAAGCTTTCCGTTTTCAGTCGTGACGAGCGCATGTGTTTTTGCACCTAAAACAGTGGCACGCATCTTATTCTGCAGACCGTCCATTATCGACTGCACGGCGATCAGGGCGGCTACGCCTATCGCTATTCCCAGAATACAAATCATTGTTATGACACTCAGGAAACGCGTCCTGCGCGAATTCCAGAGATAGCGCAGCCCTATAAAAGTTTCAGCTTTCAAATTTTTCTCCGTTAATTTCGGTTTCATTGTTTTTTTCGGCGCATGCGAAATTCATTGTCGCATGTACTACGAAAAGAGGAAAAAGAAACGCTGTAAGTATGGTGTTTACAACCGGTACAAACGATACGAGCGAAGGAAGCAGGGCCGTTTTAAGCACAACTGCCGGATGCCTAAGAATCCATTTTACCTTCATGACCAAGCTCCACCGCCTTCTTGATGTGACAAAATCAAAAAGCAGAAGCGCATTCATAGCAAAACATAAAACAAAAGCGGCGATCTGTCCGAAAACCGGAATGAAACAGGCAAAAAACGCCAGAATCCCGAGTATCAGAGCGGCCGCGCTAACTTTCAACGCCTGCTTTACATCCTCGATCACGCCTGGAAGCGAAATTTCGGCTTCGTCATTAGGTTTTCCGAAATAAACATCTTCCGCAATCGCCGAAATAAAAGAATAAAACGGTGAAACAAGCGCATATGAAACGACGAATGAAAGATAAAAAAGAAGCACATTGACGACGATCTTAAAGAGAAACGCACCGAAAACTTTTAAAGCATGGTAAATTTGCGAGAATAATTCATCAGTGGCAGGCGCGATTTCAAAAAAATCAAGCGTTTTCACTGTAACGAAAGATGAAACCTGATGATAAAAAAAGAGCGAAAACAAAAGCATCGCCAGGATCACGCCGATAGAGGCAAAAAAAAGTTTTCCGCTTCCGATTATCGCTTTGAAAGCCTGAAGGATCGAAACGCCGTCCTTCATTTCGACAGAAGTTTTCTTAACAAATTCGATAGCCTGCTCTTTTCTGGTCAGCTGTTTTTCCTCTTCCTCAGCGATCTCCGGCTTCGGAGCCGAATCCGCCTTTCCCGGATTTTTCGCCCTTGCCATCTCCGGCTTTTTATGCGGAGAATGAAGCTCCCGGATCAGTTTTTCAGTCGATTCTTCCGATGCTGATTTCACGTTCGTTTTCTCCTTTCCCAAATTTTATCTCAATTCTTATGAGCGGGCGGTGCGCTTCCCAGCATTCCTTGAACATATCCGCCCATTCGACTATCGTCAGCGAGTTTTCCGCTTTAAGATATTCAGGAAAATCGGCGATATAAAGCTCGTCGACGGAAGAAACTCTGTAAAAATCCCAATGATAAACATCAAATTTTCCTGAATATTTTTTCATTATCACAAAAGTCGGGCTTGCGACTTTTTTTCTCTCTACTCCGAGTGATTCGCACAAAGCGCCGGTGAAAAAAGTCTTCCCAGCGCCAAGGTCGCCGTCAAAAACGATGAGCTCTCCGCCGCGCAGTCCGGCCGCAAGTTTTTCGGCAAGGGCAATAGTTTCGCCCTCGCTTTTCACAAAAAACGTCTCTTTTGCAAAATCCATTTATCTCCCCGTAAATCCAATCATTTCAACAAGTTTTTCAATGTCGTGCATCGTTGCCGAGCAGCGTTTTTCAAGCTCGATCCCTGCCGCTCTGTGCCTGATCACGGCATTGACCGCACCTTCGAAAAGGCCGTGCAGAGCGGTTTCCCTGGCAATTATTCCGGTAAGGGCGTCGCCGCTTCCGCCGAAAGCGAGAGCCTTAGCTCCTGCCGGAACGATCACCGTTTTTTCTCTGTTTCTCACGAAAGTAGCGTGGCTTTTTGCGACCAGAACATGATTTTTTTCAAGCGGAAACCTTTCGACGAGACTTATCCAAGGCTCCTCTTTTTCAGCCTTGAGAAAGCGCCTGATCTCGCCCTGATGCGGCGTGAAAACGACTTTTTTATCTTTTAAAATCTCAACGACTTTTTTGTTTTCAGGCATAATGTCGAACATTCCGGCATCGACAACAAAAATTCCTTCAAAATCTTTAAAAACACTGAAATCAAAAGGAATTTCCGAAAGTCCAGGTCCGATTACGACGGCAGAAAACTTGTGAAGTTCTTCCGCGATTTTTTCGTTTTCGATGAGCATTAGCCCCGGCATTCTCCCTGCGATCGAAGGAAGGAACTCTTTTTTGAAGGCAGCCGTCACAAGCCCGCCGCCGCACGCCATAAAAGATTTTGCCGAAATTATCGAAGCGCCAAGTTTCTCGACATCGCCGCCAATGACAAGCAGGTGTCCGTTTCTGTTTTTGAAGCCGTCAACCGGAACTTTCACATTTACAACCTGCGGATCTTCTTCAACAAAATAGTTGGTTTCCGGTTTTTCAACCTGAGTCGCCGAAATATGGCCGAGAACGATTTTTCCGGACCTTTCAGAACCGCTTCCGGCAAAAAGACCCGTTTTGTAAATTCCCATCGTGACAGTAAGGTCTGACTTCACAGCTTCGCCTAAAACTGCGCCGGTATCGCAATCAAGCCCTGTCGGCACATCGATCGAAACAACAAATTTTTTTGTCGGAAGATACGAATTTATGAACTTGACCGCATCTTTGATTTTTCCCGTGATTTCGCTTCTGAGGCCGGTTCCGAGCATTGCATCGACAAAAAGAACATCCCCGGAAATATTTTTAAAATCAACAATTTGCACTTTTTCAGGAAGCAAACATCTATTCATCCACGCAGAATTTTCAGGCACTTTGTTCTGCTCCTTGAATTCAACCGTTTCGACCAAAAAAAGCGGCATCTCCGGCATTCTGTCGGACAAAAGACGAAGCAGAGCGAAACCGTCGCCGCCGTTGCCGCCGTTACCCGAAAACACGACTATTTTATCGAATTTCCGCGCCGAAACGACCTTCCTCACCTCTTCAAAAACGGAAAAAGCAGCATTTTCCATCAGAATGAGCGAAGGGATCCCCGCATCCATCGCACTTTTGTCAAAAGCCCTCGAATCAACAGTCTTTCCTGCCGCAACTCTCATTTTTGCCTCCCGAAAAAACACACTAATTTATATAAATTTAGAAAAACCTTGCAAGAAATCCGCTAAATATATTTTAAAATTTGACTTTCCGGAATTTCTGAGTATGCTGTCGCGGTTTTTTGGT
>DBYC01000086.1:4849-12659 GCA_002310035.1 bacterium UBP6_UBA1196 | reverse complement strand
CACTATTTCATTTTCCATTTCAAACTCCATCAAAAAATCACAGACAAACAAGATAGAAATTTTAATAAATAAATCAAATTTTGTTATAAAAATTTTATTTAATACTTTAACTGCAAGACAAGAAAACCCGATGGACAAATCATATTTATCCGGCATTGAACTATTGTCCCGCTGCTTTCTTGCTTTTACCTGTTGTTTGAATATAAAACCTGTGCGTTTTCGTGCTGTAACAAATGAATTTTCACAACTTTTCTAGGAGATAAAATGATAAAGATCGCTCCTTCGATCCTTTCAGCCGACTTTTTAAAACTTGAGGAAGAAATCCGTTCAATCGAGACAAGCGGCGCCGATCTTGTCCATCTCGACATCATGGACGGCCATTTCGTTCCGAACATCACGTTCGGTCCGATGATAGTCAAACAGATCCGTCCTCTCGTCAAACTTCCTTTTGACGCGCATCTCATGATCGAGAATCCGACGCAGTTCATCCAGAAGTTCGCCGATGCCGGATGCGAAATGATCACTGTTCACGCCGAGACTGAGCAGCATCTTCACCGCACTCTGCAGTTTATAAAAAGGCTCGGACTCAAGGCGGGAATTTCTGTAAATCCGCACACGGCGGTTGATTTTCTCCCCTATGTCGGCGATCTGTGCGACCTTTTCCTCGTGATGAGCGTAAATCCCGGTTTCGGCGGCCAGGAATACATAAAAAGCGCGTCCGAAAAAATCAGAAAAGTTGCCGAGATCCGAGAAAAATATAGCTTTAACTACGAAATTTCGGTCGACGGCGGCGTGAACGCGAAAACCCTGCCTGAAGTCATCAAAGCAGGTGCCGACATCGCCGTCATGGGCTCGTATTTTTTCGGCAAACCGCTCGAAGAACGCGCCGAACTCGTTAGAAACGCGAAAAATCTGTAAAACAGGAAATGAAACGAGCGCAGACCTCACAAAATCCGCATAATTTCAGCAATCCACGATGAATCCAAGATTTCGAAAGCAAAGCACTTTTTGCCCAAATCTTTAAGTGATGCACCGATGTGGTAAAGAATTTTGTTATCAATTATCAAAAACCGATCGTGGATCTTTTCTGTAGTTTTCAGAACAAGGGTTGGATACTGTTCGTTGAATTTTTGAATGTCCAGAGATGATATTTTAGTCTTTGGACAAGTGTAAATTGTGACTTTCACACCGTTTTTCTTCTTCGCAAAACGTTCAAGAACCGTTAAATCGACATAGTTATCAATCAGCACAATTTCTTTTTCAGCTTCGGCGATAAAAGATTCGAATTTGGCGTAAGCATCAAAAATCTGACCTTGAAAAAATATGCCCTGCTTGTCCTCGATTTTGTATCTGTCCATTTTGTCGAAAAGTTCGTCGATTTTTCTGTCGGATTCAATCGCATGCCTTTTTAAATAATCAATTTCACTAAAAATTCTTGAGTTATTCTGTAAAAAATGACGCAAAGCGACAAAAGCCTCCATAATCATAATGCTTGTCTGCACGGCTGTATCGCTTTTAAGAACAGCGGAAAGCATTGCCACACCCTGTTCCGTAAAGGCATAAGAGAGATATTTTGAGTGTCTTCCTCTTAAATCCTCATTCTCAATTTCTAAGGTCGCAATTTGCGACCTTAAAAATCTTTCCGCTTGAATCTGCTCTTCTCTTGTTAGCTGAAACATAAAATTTGAAGGAAATCTTTCAATATTTCTGCGCACTTGCTCATTCAATCTTTTTGTCTCAACGCCGTAAAGCTCAGCCAAGTCACGGTCAATCATCACATGCTGACCCCGAATGACTAAAATTTTACTTTTGATGTCGATTTTCGTTTGATTTTTATCGCGAATTATAACATTGCTTTTCATATTTTATCCATAAATCAAAAAACTATCAGATGAGAAAATATAAATTTTAAAATTTTAGTCAATAAAAAATTTAAGATCAAATAAAATATCTACTGTTTCCGATCGTAGCGAGGAGCCGTCTCAGGTGACGGCTCTACAGCTCAAGACGAGAAATAAAACTCATCAGCCAGGGCTTTCTTGCATTAAAAAGATATTCATATATAAAATCTGGCGTTTTCGTGTTGTCTGAAATAGGAGAAGAAAAATGAGATGTCCCGACTATGTAACCAAGGAATTTATAGCGCATGTCATCAGAGAGGATCTGGGACGCGGCGATGTTACGACAAACTTTGTCTGCGATGAACCGCGCAACGGAAGAGCGTTCATCAAGGCAAAAAGCGACCTGGTGCTGTGCGGAGTAGACCTCGCGGCTTATGTGTTTAAATTCATTGACGAAGATCTTGATATCGAACTCCTTGCCGAAGACGGCGAAAAACTCTGTGCAGGCGAAAGAATAATGAATATTTCCGGAAATTCTGCATCGATCCTGAAGGCTGAAAGGACCGCTCTAAACTTTTTGCAGAGGCTTAGCGGAATCGCATCGCTCACGGCTGAATATGTGAATGAGATCGACAGGTATTCCGAAACAAAGATCGCCGACACGAGAAAGACGACTCCAGGGCTCAGAACGCTTGAAAAATACGCAGTCCGCACCGGCGGAGGCAGCAACCACCGTTTCGGGCTTGACGACGGTGTGATGATCAAGGACAACCACATAGTTCTCGCAGGCTCGATAACTCAGGCTGTCGAAAACATCAGAAGCAAGATCCACCACCTTCTTAAAATCGAAGTCGAAACGACGAATTTAGACGAAGTCAGAGAGGCTCTCGCGGCAAAAGCCGATGTGATCATGCTTGACAATATGGATCAGGATATGATGGCTGAAGCTATTGAGATTATTGGTGAAAATGCAAAGATTGAAATTTCCGGCGGTGTCACCCTAGAAAGAATAAACGAACTTTCAAAACTCGGAGCCGATTTCATTTCAGTCGGGGCGCTCACTCACTCTGCCGTTGCGAAAGATATAAATCTGACACTTGAAATAATGTAAAAGTTTTTTGGGAGAATATTGATGAAATTAAGATTTTTGATTCCTCTTTTTGCGCTGTTTTTTCTTTTAAGCTGCGGAGACGACCCTGTTTCGCCTGAAGCGGAAAATGACAATCAGTCCCACGGACAGGAAGAGGGCAGCAAGGTCGTTCCCGACGACGAAAATTCAGACAATGAAAACGGGAACGGCGGCAAAAGTGATTCGGAACATGGATCGGAAACCTGCGACGATAGCGATGAAGACGATGAAGATGTTTTCGAGCCTGAAGAGACTGACAACACTGCGGATGATAGTGATACGGCAGCTGATGCTGATGCAGATCCGGCAGATTCAGGCGATGATCAGGATACGGCTCCGGAACAGGATGATGCAGACTCGGAATTTGATGACGATGCCGATAGCGATACCGAAGACAATGACGCAGACACCGAATCAGGCGATGACGACACCGATTCCGGCAGTGATACCGGCGAAGAAGAGGAACTGGAGGTCGTTCTGCCTTACAACGGCGGCAAAGTTTACAAAACGATAAAACTCAATACGGCAATCAACAAAATTGATATTCTCTTTCTGGTGGATCTTTATTCATCGATATCTGCGGCTCACCAGAATCTTAAAGACAATGTTAAAACAGCGATCGTTGATGAAATTACCTCAAAAATTCCCGATTCGGCTTTCGGACTTGTCGAATTCGGAACTTTTGAGCAGGATGTTTTTGTTCTTGAACAGGCGGTTACTACAGACCGCAACCTTGTCGGAAATAAATTCAAAAATATTGTTTCCGGAACAAAAGGCTCGCGGGTTTACCACAATTTCGCGCTTTGGGAAGCAGCGGCAGGCGTAGCCGATTACGAGCAGATCGCATACAAAAACAGCATCGGCGAAACAAGCTACATGTCGATAAATGTTCCTGCAGTTGACTGTACCGGACAGGAAGGCAGCATTGGCGGCGGCTGTTTCAGAAAAAACGCGATGCCGGTTTTTGTCATGGCAAGCAGCAGAAAGTTCAATGATCTGACTTACGACAATTTCGGTGAATGGAAACAGGGAACCAAGAAAACGCGTCCGATAGCAGCGGCAGAAATGAACGGGATATACGCGAAATTTTTAGGAGTCACTTTAACTACGACTTCTACGACTAATCCGAAGGACGATTTTAAATACATTGCGGAACAAACAAAGTCACAGACAATGTCAAATGAAAATTTTAACATTGCCGTTTCGCATAACGACGAGACTTTGTCCACCCAGATAGCTGATGCCATAAAAAATCTGACAGACAATATCAAACTCAATGTCAAGGCAGTATTTACCCATAACGAAAATGAATATGGTGTTGAAAATACTACCGCTTTCGTGAAATCATGGGATCCTGGAATGAGCAGTGACAACTACATGAAAGCTGGAACTGAAGCAACTTTCGACATAACTTTCGAGAACACGATCCACGAAAACACAACCTGCGACCCGCACATTTTCTACATAACGGTTGAAGCCAAAGGCGAAGGAATGGTGCTCGACAGCCGCAAAATCAAAGTCGTTGTTCCCGGTAAAGAATGTTCAGAACCGCTTCGATAGTGCATTAGTTTGACTTTGCTGCGTTTATCATTAAAATTCGGAAGTCTTTTGTATTTTTGCGAGGTAGTTATGATAAATCTGAGAAATTTGACAATTTTGATTGCAGTTTTTGCTGCCGCGACAGTCTGCAGCTGCGGAAGCTCTTCCGGAACTGAAAAAAAGTGCGAAACTGCTCTTGACTGCACGATGGGGTATACCTGCAACACTGCGACAGGAATGTGTGAAAAAAAATCAAGTACATCTGAATATGATCAAGACCAAACAGATTCCGGCAACGGCGGCGGTTCGGGCAGCACAGGCGATTCAGGCGATTCAAGTGACTCGGGTTTAACGGGTTATGCCGGGAAATCGGGCATAATCTGCGACTGTTTCGGAAAGGAATACGACATTCCGATGTTTGCGGCATCCGCAGGAAAGGAATGGTGCAAAGCCGACGAGGACGGTGACGGGATCGCGAACTGTCTGGAGGTCGTCAACGGCGCGGCAGTTGATACCGACTTGGACGGCATAAAAGATTACCAGGACACCGATTCGGACGGTGACGGAATTCCCGATTCGCAGGAAGGAACTAAAGATAGCGACGGTGACGGAATATACGACTACCGCGATGAAGACAGCGACGGCGACAGGTTGCTTGACAAATTCGAGTGCCCGGAACTTCCGTGTGTCGACACAGACGGCGACGGCATCCCTGACTATCTCGACACCGATTCGGACAACGACGGAATTCCTGATTTATACGAAGGAAGCGACGATCCTGACAAAGATGACGTTCGGAACTACCGCGATACTGATTCGGACGGCGACGGTGTCTCGGATACGGAAGAAAACGGCGGAGTTTTCCCGCCTCTGGACAGCGATGGCGACGGCAAGCCCGATTTTCTTGATACCGATTCGGACGGTGACGGACTTTCCGATAAAGTCGAATACGAGATCGGATCTGATCCGAGAAATTCCGATTCGGACGGCGACGGCTATGACGATTACTCCGAACATCTGCTCGGAAGCGACCCGAACGATGCAACGAGCATGATTTCGGAAGATGCATTCTATGTTCTTCTGCCTTACAAAGGCGAGCCTGATGTTCGCAACCTTAAATTCAGCACAAACATCCAGAAAGTTGATGTTTTGATCTTGGTCGACCTTTCCGGTTCGATGATCGGGGAACATGACAATTTAAAAGCTGGAATAAAAACGACCATTATCGACGGCGTCCGCGCTAAGATCTCCGACTCGGCTTTCGGTCTTGTCAAATTCGGAACTTTGGAAAGCAAAACTTATTCGCTTGCCCAGCCGATAACGATGGATGCCGATGCTGTAAAAAGCGCTGTTGACGGTATTTCGGACTGCGGAGGCTCTGAAGAATATCACAATTTCGCACTTTGGGCAGCGGCAAGCGGTGAATACAAATATGAAGATATATGCTACAGCAAAAATGTTTTTGGGTCATGTCGAACAGAAAGCGTAACATCGAATCCTCCAGACTGCTCCGCTTATCCCGGAAATATCGGCGGCGCATGTTTCAGATCTGAATCTCTGCCGATTTTCATCATGGCAAGCGATGAAAGTTTTGGAGACGGCAGTTGGAAAAGCTGGGAGAGCGGTTCGAGAACGACTCGCGATATGGCTATTGCGAAAATGAACGCAATAAATGCAAAGTTCATCGGTCTTGATTCTGGAAGTTCGATGAGTGATTTCAACTACATATCCGACGGAACAGGCTCGAATAACGGTGCAGGGACACGTTTCAATTTCTCAGTCAATACCGATGGAACGGGCTTCTCAAATCAGATTGTCGATGCCGTTATTGCACTCACAAACAACATCCAGATCGACATCACCGCGAAAGCGAAAAGTGTTGACAACCCCGAAGGAATCGACTCTTCCAAATTTGTCAAATCAATATCGCCTGAAGGTTTCTATAATGTCAAACCTGGTCAGCAGGTTACATTCGATGTCACTTTCAAAAACGATTTCTATAAAAACGATTCCTACGAATCAAAGGTCTTCACAGCATCGATCAGTGTTCTCGGAGACGGAGCTTTCCTTGACATGAGAGATGTTATCGTCGTTGTTCCGGGTATTGACTATACAGGAAATCAGGAATAATTTTCGTTGTTTATTCCCATTCTATTGTAGCCGGTGGTTTTGAACTGATGTCCATGACTACGCGGTTTATCCTTTTGACTTCGTTGATTATGCGTGAACTTACTTTTTTGAGGAATTTCGGGTCGAATTCGAACCAGTCGGCTGTCATGAAGTCGTCCGTTTTGACAGCGCGGAGTGCAACGACGTATTCGTAAGTGCGGCAGTCGCCCATGACTCCGACGGTTTTGACTGGAAGGAGAACTACAAACGCCTGCGAAATTTCGTCGTAAAGACCTGCGTTTCTGATTTCCTCGATGAAAATATGGTCCGCTTCCTTGAGAATATCGCATTTTTCGCCTGTGACTTCACCTAAAATCCTCACCGCAAGGCCCGGCCCCGGGAAAGGATGGCGCTTGATGAGCTTTTCGGGAAGGCCAAGTTTAAGGCCGAGTTCGCGCACTTCGTCCTTGAAGAGGTCACGCAGCGGTTCAACGAGTTTCAGCTTCATGTTTTCTGGAAGTCCGCCGACATTGTGGTGGCTTTTTATCGTGGTCGAAGCTCCTTTCTTGTTGACGGAACTTTCGATCACGTCGGGATAGATCGTTCCCTGAGCCAGGAAATCGGCGTCTTTTATTTTGTTCGCCTCGCGCTCGAAAACTTCGATGAAAGTGTTGCCGATGATCTTTCTTTTCTTTTCGGGTTCGGTGACACCTGCCAATTTGGTAAGGAATTCGTCACGCGCATCAACAACGATGAGATTGAGCATATCCTTGAAATTTGCCTCGACCTCTTCGCGCTCGTTTTTGCGCAGTAAACCGTTGTCAACAAAAATCGCTGTGAGGTTTTTGCCGATCGCGCGGGCTAAAAGTGCAGCCGTGACTGAAGAATCGACTCCGCCAGAAAGACCGAGGACGACTTTTTTGTCCTGGATCGTGTTTTTGAGGTTTTCAGTCGCGATTTTTATGTAGTTATCCATTTTCCATTCGGCTTTCGCGCCGCAGACTTCAAAAAGGAAGTTGGAAAGCATCTTTCTTCCTTCGAGAGAGTGATTTACCTCCGGATGGAACTGCACTGCGTAGATTTTTTTCTCGTCGTTTCCTATCGCTGCAAAAGGGATCGTGTCGGTTTTTGCGATCGGATAAAATCCATGCGGGATCTCCGAAACATAGTCGCTGTGGCTCATCCAGACCTG
>DBYC01000086.1:979-4827 GCA_002310035.1 bacterium UBP6_UBA1196 | reverse complement strand
CGGAGCGAGGTTTTCGATGTAAGCGCGGCCGTATTCGCGGCTTTTTCCGCTGCTGAGCTTGCCGCCGAGACGCGACGATGTGAGCTGCATTCCGTAGCAGATGCCGAGGATCGGGATCCCGAGTTCGAAAATTTTCGGATCTACATCTGGTGCCCCTTCATCGTTTACAGAAGAGGGACCACCTGAGAAAATTATCCCTTTCGGCGCAAAATCCTTAATGAAATCAAGAGAAACATCAAACGGTTTGAGCTCGCAGTAGACATTCATCTCTCTGATCCTTCTCGCGATGAGCTGGTTATACTGTGAACCAAAATCCAAAATAAGAATCTTATCCATGAAAACCTCCGAAAACCTCACCCCTTTTGTTCCCCTCTCCACTGTGGCGAGGGGGCAAAGATAAGGTTAAAATCCGCGCTTTCTTAGCATAAATGCGCGGTAAAACAAAGTTTTTGTTTGATTGGGGAGAAATAATTTTTAAGTTTGCAGCATTCATTTGACTTGTCGGATATAACTTGTAAAATTCAGAGTTTTTTGTTTTGAGGCTGAAATGCTGGTTTACCCTTTCAATATTTTTGATAAAGAATACTTATCTTTAATGAAGAAAATCGGTGTTTCGGAAGCCGGGATTTCAATCATGAAAGGCCGTTTTGCTCTGGAATCGTTTGTAGTTTCGGATATTTCGACTCCGGCGGCGAATGTGGTAAAGCAGCAGGTCCTTGCTCTCGGCGGAGAGGCTGCGGTTCCGGCACACGCCGTGAACTGCTCGAAACCGAAAAGCGATTTCGTTTTTTCACTCAGAAACGACAAAATTCCGGAATTTGTCGCAAGAATGAAGGCTCAATGCTGGAAACTGCCTCAAGTTGCAGATTTTGTTGAAAAATTTATTGGATCAAGGAAGCCGTGGTTTTCTTTTTCGCACCCCGGGATCGACACGACGCGGCCGAATATCATGGGGATCCTCAATGTCACACCGGACTCTTTTTCTGACGGCGGAAGCTGGACGAACATCGATGCTGCTTTGAAACATGTTTCCGAAATGGTTGAAAACGGTGCTGATATTATTGATGTCGGCGGAGAATCGACCCGCCCGGGAAGTGATCCAGTCTATGCCGAAACTGAGAAAAACCGCGTCGTTCCGGTAATCAGCGAGATAAAAAAACAGTTTCCCAAAGCTGTGATTTCGATCGACACGGTGAAAAGTTCAGTTGCTGACGCTGCGATAAATGCAGGTGCCGAGATCGTGAACGATGTGAGCGGACTCACTTTTGATGCTGATATGGCTTCAGTCTGCGCCGGTGCCGGGAAGCCTGTTGTGATCGGTCACATCAAAGGCTCGCCTAAAAATATGCAGGAAAATCCGGTCTATGAAAACTTGTTCAGTGAAATGCTCGATTTTTTCAATAAATCAAAAGAGCAGCTGCTTTCAAAAGGTTTTCCTGAAAGCAAAATCATGATCGATCCCGGGATCGGTTTCGGCAAAACTCTCGAACAAAATTTAGCTATAACAAAACATCTGGAAGTTTTCTTCTCATGCCTTGATCCGGTCATGGTCGGGTTCAGCCGCAAAAGCATGATCGGAGCGCTTTGCGGAAGAAAAGATCCGCTCGAAAGGCTCGCCGGAACAGTTGCGCTTGACACGGTCGCTTTGGAAAAGGGTGCTGCAATCATAAGAGTCCACGATGTAAAAGAGGCAAAAGATACTTTGGAAATATTCAATGCTTTGAAGGAGTCGCCATGTCTTTAACTTTTTCTGAATTTCTGACGAATATCGCCGGCAGTGATCCGGTGCCGCTTTTTATTTTTAAGGCGGCGGTCGATTTCTGCTGCATTTATTTCATTTTTTATCTGTTTTTTGTCGAGATCAAAGACAGCAAGTCGATCAGGGTAACGGCCGGTTTTGCGTTGCTCGCCTTGTTCTACATTTTTGCGCGGATTTTCGACCTGACTGGAATCGCATGGTTTTTAGGAAACTTCTTTTCTTATGCCGCTATTTTAATAATCGTAGTTTTTCGTAATGAGATCAAGAACATGCTTGCTTCGATGAGTATCGTGAACGTAAACATGAAGCAGGAGGAATATTCGGGCGAGGAGGATATTGTAAGCCATATCGCAAATGCTATGGATTATCTTGCTTCGGTCCGCGAAGGTGCGCTTGTTGTAATAATGCCTTCGGAAGACGCCAAAATCGGAGCCATTGCTGAAGGAACGGAGATCGATTCGCTCATCACGAGAGAACTTCTTCTCACGATCTTCAAGAAGAATTCACCGCTTCACGACGGAGCGGTTATCATAAAAAACAAAAGGATATCAAGGGCTTCGGTCTTTTTCTCGCTCAGTACGAACCCCGATATCGACCCGAATTTCGGTACGAGACACCGCGCTGCTTACGGTATCAGCGAAAAAGTTCCCGACGCGCTAGTCATCGTAGTCAGTGAGGAAAGAGGCGAGATCTCGCTTCTTCACGGCGGCAGAATCACGCGTGATCTCAGCAAGGACGCCTTGAAACAGCAGCTTGCAAACAGACTTTAGGAGAAAAAAATGAATATAACGACTTCATCGAAATCTGAACGGCTGAAAAGGATTTTTACACACAATTTCCGCGAAAAGTTTCTGGCGGCACTTTGCGCTGCCGCGGTGCTTATGTTTGCTGTCTGTTTCAAACAGGTTCGTCAGACTTATACCTTTAACATTGATACGAAAACAGCCCCGGATTCGGTACTTGTTTCGCAGAACGCTTCTTCGATCGAAGTGACTGTTTCCGGAACATTTTTTGATTTGCGCAGGATAAGTATTGAAAATCCTGTGATAAACTTTGATTTTTCGAATGAAAAGACGGGAGAAATCAGCAGAACGGTAAGCGGAAAGCTTTTCCCGGCAGTTTTTAAAAATATTGAAATCGAAACAATTTCCCCTGAAACGCTGATATGGCGGACTGAGGCTAAAGTTGAAAAAACTGTTCCTGTAAGCATCGTTTTTGATGGAGAGAATGCTGGTGAAGACTACACTGTAGAACCTGCCGAAATCGGGATCACAGGGGCGGAAAGCGCGGTCAACGGACTTGAAAAAATAAATTCGGAAAAAATTCCCGAAGATGCTTTCGCAGAAAAGACTGAAATTGAAATTCCTCTGATTTTTCCGGAGTTTACAGCTTCGACAGACGGAACGCTAAAGGTCAAAGTGACTAAAAAAGCTGTCGGGGACGAAGCGGCTGAAGCGCAGAAAAACGAAGAAAATACAGAAAAAACGGAGAGCGGGGAATAGTGGCGGAAAAAGCGCGTGTGATCTGGTTTACCGGTCTTTCGGGAGCAGGAAAAACGACTCTTGCCGAAAAACTTGTCAGCCATCTCAAAAATTCAGGAGTGAAATGCGAACTTCTTGACGGCGACACTGTCAGAAACATCTTCCCTCAGACCGGATTTTCCAAAAAAGACCGCGACGAGCACGTCAAACGGATGGGTTTCCTTGCTTCGATGTTAGAGCGCAACGGCGTGACAGTCGTCGCTTCCTTCATTTCGCCATACCGTGAATCACGCGACTTCGTTCGAAAAATGTGCAAAAATTTTGTTGAAGTCTATGTCTCGACTTCGCTTGAAACATGCGAAAAACGCGATGTCAAAGGGCTCTACAAAAAGGCGAGAAAAGGTGAGATCACCTCTTTTACCGGGATCGACGATCCTTATGAACCGCCGCTTGATCCCGAACTCACCATAAAAACCGACAACGAAACGGTTGAGGAATCGTTTGAAAAACTGGTCGGGTATCTTGACAAAACCGCGACTCAATAATAAGAAGAGCCGTTTTCTGTTTATTAACTTTCAATTTAGGGGGAATCCATGGTAACAGTAAGA
>DBYC01000086.1:342-899 GCA_002310035.1 bacterium UBP6_UBA1196 | reverse complement strand
GCAAGGGAACTTGCAAAAGACAATCCCATCTCTTTCCTTCACATCAACAAACCAGAAATCGACCTTCCGAAAGGGACCGATCTCTATGACGACAGCGTTTATGCAAAAGGAAAAGAGAACTTCCAGAAAATGATGAAGGAAGGCGTTCTCGTTCAGGATAAGGAACCGCACCTTTACATCTACCGCCAGGTCATGAACGGCCACGAGCAGTATGGTATCGTAGGCTGCGCAAGTGCTGATGACTACAACAATGACCTCATCAAAAAACACGAGCTTACCCGTAAGAAAAAAGAGGATGACAGAACCCGCCACGTAATCGAGCTCAACATCAACGCAGGTCCTGTTTTCCTTACCTACAGAGACAACAAACGCATCGACGAACTTGTTGCAGAAGTTGTTAAAAATACTCCGGAAGTAGATTTCACGGCTGACGACGGCATCCGCCACACTGTATGGGTAATCAAAGACAACAAGATCAATAACGAAATCACGGGAACATTCTACAACGAAGTTCCGCTTCTTTACGTCGCTGACGGCCACCACAGAAGCGCAAGTGC
>DBYC01000086.1:0-242 GCA_002310035.1 bacterium UBP6_UBA1196 | reverse complement strand
AACAGAGTCCTTCTCACGATGAACGGCCTCACGAAAGAAGAGTTCATGAAGAAAGTTCTCGAAAAGTTCGAGATCGTCCGCGAAGGCGAAGCAAGACCGAGATGCGCGAAAGAATTCGGCCTTTACATGGATAAAAAATGGATCACGATCAAAGCGAAAGACGGCACATTCCCGGCTGATGACCCGATCGAAAGCCTTGATGTCGCTATTCTTCAGAACAACCTTCTTGCTCCGATCCTTGG
>DBYC01000082.1:37212-39408 GCA_002310035.1 bacterium UBP6_UBA1196 | reverse complement strand
TCGGGAACGAGGACGCACTCAACGACCGGGTCTGAAGCGAGGTGGATGAACATCGAAGTCTTTTCCATAGCTCCAGTTCTGGTGAAGTAATCCTTGAAGAACTGGTAGTCGTCGAATTTGAGACCCATGCCGCCGAGGATGATGATGTCGGCGTCTGTCTGGCTCGCGATTCGTGCAAGAAGTTCGTTGTAGGGCTCGCCTGAAATCGAGAAAATAGGAATCTTCTGGCTGATGACGAGCGCGTTGAACATGTCGATCATCGGGATGTTCGTTCTGACGAATCTCTTCGGGACGATCCTTTTCGACGGGTTGAATGAAGGACCGCCGATGTCGATCTTCTCAGCCATGATCTCGGGGCCGTTGTCGATCGGTTCGCCGCTGCCGTTGAAGACTCTTCCGAGCATGCTTTCGCCGCAGTTTACCTGCATTGGCTTGCTGAGGAAACGGATCTGGTCGCCCGTGCCGACGCCTTTCGTTCCGGCGAAGATCTGAAGGCTGACTCTGTCGCCGTTGAAGCCGATGACCTGTCCCAGAGTCGATCTGCCGTCGCTCATTTTGATCTGGGCAAGTTCGCCGAGCATAACGCCTTCGGCCTTGACCTGAGCGATACTTCCTTTGATTCTTTCAATTCGGTTGTATGTCTTTACCATCTTATTCCCCCTCAATCATGTTGAGTATTTCCTGTTTCTTTTCGCCGTAGATCGAAGCTTCACGCGGCAGGTAGTTGAGCTGGATTATCTTGTCGGTGAGGTCGAGGAAGTAGTTTCTCGCCTTTTCCCTGTCGTCGAACTTGAAGTTCTTGTCGAGGACTTTCGAGATGATGCCCAACTGCTCGTTCTGTCTGTCTATGCTTGTTGCCGTATCGACCTTGTCGTAAGCGTTCTGCTGCAGGTAAACCGCATCGTAGAACTCGCCTTTGAGGTAGGTGACCATATCGTCGATGCTGATACCTTCTTCGCCGACGACCGACATCTTTTTGCCGATATCGTCGCTTTCGATGATCATTTTCTGCGCTTTTTCGATGATTTTGAGTCTTGTTTTCATCGTTTCATCGCCGTGTGCCGCGAATCTTTCGCCGTATTTCGACCAGCTGATGAGAGGATCAATCGCCGGGAATCTTCTGGCATCCGATCTCTGTCTGCTGAGGCCGAGGAAGCATCCGACGACTGCAAGTGTCGAAAGAGTTACCGGCTCTTCGAAGTTACCGCCTGCAGGGCTTACCGATCCGCCGATCGTAAGCGAACCCTGATCGCCGTTGTAAAGCTTGATCACGCCGGCTCTCTCGTAAAGTTCCGAAATTCTGGAAGCGAGGTAAGCCGGGAACGCCTCTTCGCCCGGGATCTCCTCAAGTCTTCCCGACATTTCACGGAGAGCCTGAGCCCATCTCGAAGTCGAGTCAGCGAGAAGAAGGCAGTCGATACCCATCTGTCTGTAGTATTCAGCGATCGCAACGCCCATGTAGATCGAGCTTTCACGTGCCGCAACAGGCATTGAAGAGGTGTTGCAGATGATGCATGTTCTGTCCATAAGCTTCTTTCCGGTCTGCGGGTCGTCAAGGTGCGGGAATTCACGAAGAATTTCAACGACCTCGCCGGCACGCTCACCGCATGCGACGATGATTACTATCTGAGTCGTAGCGTATTTTGAGATCTGGTGCTGAAGGACTGTTTTACCTGCGCCGAATGGTCCGGGAGTGCAGAACGTTCCGCCTTTAGCGACAGGGAAAGGTCCGTCGATGATGCGCTGCGAAGTTACAAGCTGTTCGGTCGGAAGAAGCCTTTCGCCGAAACGGAGAGCGAATTTTGCAGGCCACATGTTGATCATGTTGACCGAACGGATGTTTCCTTTCTCGTCTTCGATCGTCGCGATCTCCTGTTCTACTGTGTGTTCGCCGGGAGCAGCTATCGATTTTACGACGCCTTTTCCGATGAAGTTGAAGGGAACCATTATCTGGTGCTTGATGTTCTCTTCGGGGACCCAGCCCAAAAAGTGCGCTCTGTAGACTGTGTCGCCCACTTTAGCCGTCGGATTCCACTGCCATTTGATGTTGCGGGGAAGGGGAGGAAGGTAAATACCTCTTTTAAGGAAGTAACCTGCCGCTTCCGCGATATCCTCGAGAGGATTCTGAAGACCGTCGAAGACTCTCTTCAAAAGTCCCGGTCCAAGTTCTACGGAGAGAAGATCTTTCTCGAAAAC
>DBYC01000082.1:317-37148 GCA_002310035.1 bacterium UBP6_UBA1196 | reverse complement strand
TCGATGACCTCGCCTTTAAGCGACTGTCCGCCGGTCTTGACGAAAACAACTTCGTTCTGACGGATCGTTCCGTCGAATCTTACGGTGACAAGGTTGCCCTGCGCCGCAATGATTATCCCTTTGGTTTTTTCATCCATTTGCAAGTCTCCTATCAGTAATTTCCATTGATTATGTTTTCCAAAATCTTCATTCCGGCTTCGTCGCTCTGCGTCATCCAGCGGTCTTTCATCTGGAAACCGATGATGTATCCGTAGATGATGTGGTCGGCGAAAGGCTTTTCCTGGCCGACTTCTTCAAGAAGGTTGAAGCGGATCCTGTCGAGTTCTCTCTCGACTTCGTCCGGAGTTTTCTCCTTGTCGAAAAGTGCCGCAATTTCGGTAACTTCCGGGAAACAGCCTTTAAGCCCGAGGTCTGCGTTGTTCCTGTTTTCAAGGATAAGTTTCACCACATCGCTGTCGCCTTTCAAGTGCTTGTCGAGATCTGTGCCGTTTTTCAGCATTCTGAGAGCCGAAACAACAGTGTAAACTGTCATCATGTTAGCGCCGTAGCGTGCGAGGAACGGGTTTTTGTTCGCAGCCATCCAGGTGTAGTAGCCGGTGTAAAGTTCTTCGATCTTCGCGTTTCTCTCTTCGTTTGTCTTTGCCGACTCAAAGAAATCCTCGATAAATTCGGGATATCTGTCGGGTGAATTGTGTCTCGGGTCATCGACGAAAAGTTCAAGCTCTTCAGGAGCTGTCATGCCGGCGCGGAAAAAGTCGATTCCTTTTCCCTCTTCAGCGGCAAGCCTTGATTTGATGATGAGCTCGATATTTCTGATGTCATCGAGAAGAAGGATCGAGCGGATTCCCTCGCGCAGAGGCTCAAGCTGCATGTCGAATTCTTCAAGCAGATCGGCCAGAGTGCACGGAAGGTCGCCGTCCCAGGTGAGCTGGGGCAGAGCCGCTATCGTGTAGTGATTAAACTTCATGCTTAATCACCCCGCTATTTCGAGAACAGAGCTTTTCTAAGTTCGGGTCTGATGTATTCAGTAAGCAGTTCAACGACCGATTCATCGGTGAAATCGTAGCGGAGAGCGCCGTTTGCAGCGATCACAGCGAATCCCGAAGGAAGCGTCTCGTCGCTGAGCTTGATTTCTTTCGCGCCGAGCGAATCGATCTGGCTTTTAACATAAGCGGAAAGTTTGTCTTTGAGCGCAGCCGGAAGTTCTACCGAGAAAGAACCTTTGTCTGCATATATTTTAAGGAATTCCGAAACGAACTCTTTGATGAGCGCTTCGCTCTTCATAGCCTCTTTTACAGGAGTTGCTACAGCCGCCGTGAGAACTTCTTTTTCGAGAACGAGTTTGAGCTTGTCGACAGACTGTTTTGCCGCGATCTTAAGAGCCGATTCGGTGTTGTGTTTCATCGTCTCGGTCTCTTTTTTGGCGTTTTCGATGATCTCTTCAGCCTCTTTTTTAGCGTCTGCAATAATTTTTGCGGATTCTTTTTTAGCTTCGGAAAGGATGTTTGCCTTTTCCTGCTCGGCAGGTTCAAGAACGGAAGATTTAAGGAAATCGGTGATGTCCTTAATTTTGCTGTCGGTGACATTGAGTTTCGTGTTTTGAGCTTCGCTCATTTTAACCTCCAAAAAATATGTTCAAAAACATTGCAACGGCGGCTATCTTAACGGCGGGGGTGCAAAAGTCAAATAATAAAAAAGCCGCTTTTAATCTTTGAAATAAGCAATAAAATATTGAAAAAACGGCCTGCATAACTATACTTTTGCGTTTTTTGATTTGCGGAGGTGAGAAAATGAACAGTCTTGACGCTATTTCGGTTGTTGACGGCAGATACGCTTCAAAAACCGACGAACTCAGGGATATTTTTTCGGAATACGGTCTTATCAAACATCGTGTTTTTGTCGAAGTAGAGTGGCTTAAATTCATACTCGGACGCCTTGGATTCGACGACGCTCCGCAGGGGGTCATCGATGCTATCGACGCGATATACAACGGATTCAACACAGAAAGCGGACTCTTGGTCAAAAAGTTCGAGTCGGTCACGAACCATGATGTGAAATCGGTCGAATACTATGTCAAAGACCAGCTTGAAAACCGCGGTCTCGGCCACTTGAAAGAGTGGGTCCACTTCTGCTGCACTTCGGAAGACATCAACAACACTTCCTACGCACTGATGATAAAGAAGGGGAAAGATATCGTCTCCAAACTTCTTGGCGAGCTTCTTGAAAAAATCGAGTCTCTTGCAAAGGCTAACAAGGCTGTTCCCATGATGGCGAGAACGCACGGACAGCCGGCGACTCCCACGACTGTTGGCAAAGAGTTCATAAATTTTGCTGCACGTTTCAGACGCGAACTCGAAATTCTCGAAAAGATCGAGGTCGAGTGCAAATTCAGCGGCGCGACGGGCAACTGGAACGCTCATGTTGCCGCAAAACCCGATGTCGACTGGCTTAGCGCCGCAGAGGAATTCATTTCGGAGCGTCTCGGCGCGAAACCTCTCATCTGGACAACGCAGATCAACAACTACCACTACATTTCGGAGATTTTCCACACGCTCATCCGCATCAGTTCGACGCTTATCGATATGGACCGCGACATCTGGACTTACATTTCGCTCGCTTATTTCAAGCAGAAACCGAAAGAGGGCGAAGTCGGCTCTTCCACAATGCCGCACAAGATCAACCCGATCGATTTCGAAAACAGCGAAGGAAACGCCGGAGTCGCGATCTCTATCATGGAGCATCTGAGCACGAAACTTCTCAATTCGAGAATGCAGCGCGACCTCACTGATTCTACCGTTCTCAGGAATGTCGGCCTTGTTTTCGGATACATTCTGATAAGCCTCAAAAACTGCATGAAAGGGCTTTCCAAAATCGAGGTCAACTATCCGAAACTTGAGGAAGACCTTGAAAGCAACCTCGAACTTCTTGCCGAGCCGGTCCAGACAGTCATGAGGGTTTACGGCGAGGAAAATCCTTACGAAAAACTGAAAATGCTTACCCGCGGCAAAAGGATCGAACGCGCAGGACTCGATGAATTTATTGATTCGCTTGAAAAAGTTCCTGCCGACGTAAAGGAAAAACTCAAAAAACTCACTCCTTCGACTTACCTCGGAATCGCGGAAAAACTTGTTGACGAATATTTCAGAAGAAACGGTGGTAAAAGTGAATAAATATTTGATTTTACTGATAGAAATTTTAGTCGTAACGACGCTCTTCACGCTGTTTTCATGTTCTTCAGGCAGTAATGAACAACCGGGACCGGACACAGATGTTTCTGAGAGTGACGCAGATGATACTGATGATACAGATGATACAGATGATACAGGCGATACGGATGATACCGATGATACAGGTGATACTGACACAGATGACGGTGATGACGCTGATGACAGCGACGATAGCGATACTGCCACGGATACGGAAGGACCAGATGAATGTGAAGGAGAGATAAGCTCAGTCGTTATAGGTACTTACAACACGCATCTCTTTTTCGACAAAAACTGCGATTCCGGCAGCTGTTCAAATTATGATTTTGAGAGTGTGCCGAGTGATTCGGAATACAACGCCAAAGTCAGAGATCTTGCTGAATCTGTTAAGGAAATCAATGCTGACATAATTCTTATGCAGGAAATCGAAAAAGAATCGTGCCTCAAAGATCTGTTTGAAAAATCAGGTAATTACGACGAATTTTATCTTGGCGAGCAAGGTTATGGAGCTTCGGTCGATACCGGAGTTATGACAAAAGGGAAAATCACTTTCAAAAACAGGCATGTAGAACAGATAGATTGTCCCGCCTGCGAAAACGGCAAGACCACTTTTACCCGCGCTTTTCTCGAAACGCACATCGAACTTGGATGCCGGAAAATCATAGTTTTTTCGGCTCATTTCAAGTCAAAAGCCGACGACGATGCTTCACGCAGGCTTGCCGAAGCCGCTGCCGCCGTGAAAATACTTAAAAGAACTGCTGAAAATAATCCTGATGCGCTCATTGTGATGGGGGGCGACCTCAACGACGAGCCGGGAAGCGATACGCTTGAACCTTTTGAAAGCGATGAGGCTTTTTTGAGGGTCGCAGGCGAGCTTTCTTCAAAAGATCAGGCAACTTATTCGTACCGCGGCGATGCGATCGCGATCGACCACATTTTCTGGGTAAAAACCAACGGCGGAAAATACAAAACAGGCTCAGCCGAAGTCGTTAAGGATGCTCCGAGCCTCTATTCGCTCGGTTCATCGGATCACGCCGCTTTGAAAGCAACTTTCGAATTCTAAGATGTTCACTTTTGTCGCAGCCAAACAGAAACCGCTGATAATTCCGGTATTTATCCCTCATTTAGGCTGTAAAAAACTGTGCGCTTTCTGCAACCAGCGCGATGTAACTGGAGTCACGGAACCCACTTTGGAAGATGTCGAAAACGCGGTAAAAAGTTATCTTTCGTGGTCTAAATCTCGCGAAAGGACCGAAATTTCGTTTTACGGCGGCACTTTTACCGCTCTTCCGCATGAAAAAATGATGCACTACATCAGAAAAGGGGCCGAGTTTGTCGAAAACGGCACCGTCAATGCGCTCCGCTGCTCTACAAGACCTGACGAGATCGACGAAGAGCGGGTCGAGATCCTGAAAAACAACCACTTTGAAACAGTGGAACTCGGCGTGCAGAGCATGTCGGAAAAGTTGCTCGAAAAAATGAGGCGCGGACACTCGGCTGAATGTGTCGGAAATGCGGTGAAACTTCTGAAAAACGCCGGAATTTCGGTGGGTTTGCAGTTTATGACCGGTTTCCCAGGTGAAACAGAGGAAGATGTTGAAATTTCATGCGTTTCTCTTTCAGTTCTCAAACCTGATTTCATAAGGATCTATCCGTTTGTTCCCCTTAAAAACACTCCTGTTTTCAACGATCTGGAAGCAGGAAAATTGAAAATGGAAAGTGTCGAAACCGTTCTTGAAAGAACATCTGCGCTTTTTCTTGCCGCGATGCAAGAAAAAATTCCGGTGATCAGGATCGGCTTGCCGCAAAGCGACGATGTTCCATTGATTTATCCCGAGAATCTCTTTCAGGTCGTTGTCGCAAAAGCGATAGAAAAGCTTGCGAAAGCCGGAGAAAAGGAATTCTGTATTCCCGAAAGCTTTGAAACAAGTTTCAATATGGCAAAGAAAAATGTAGGTTCTATAAATAAAATCCACTAGTTGACTAATTTAAACATAATTCGCCGTTTGCCGCGAAAGAGTAATATCCGTTTCCTTTCGTGAAAATAATGTGGTCTATAACTCCGATCCCCATCAGCATACCGGCTTCACGGAGATGTCTGGTCACAAGCCGGTCCTCATCCGACGGGATCAGAGTGCCGGCCGGATGGTTGTGCGCCACGATTATTGAGGCGGCTCTGTCTGTGCAGGCCAGCGCAAAAACTTCTCTCGGATGGACAGAGGTGTAATTCAAAGTTCCGATGAATGTCACATGGATGTCTATAAGCCGTTTTGAGCCGTCAAGGGTTATGGTAAGAAAATATTCCTGCTTTTTGTCGGCATAGATCTTTAGCAGCGGCAGCAGGTCTTCGGGAGTTCTGATCAACGGTTTTTCGCTTTCGGTGTAAAAGCGTTTTGCCAGCTCAAATGCCGCAAGGATCTGGCATGCTTTGGAAGATCCGACACCGGGAACTGCCGAAAGCAGCTTTATGTCGAGAGCGGAAAGCTCTTTTTCCTCAAGCAGGTCGGCTACTTCTTTCGAGATTGTCATCAGCGGATGGTTTTTGCCGCCGTTTCCGAAAATAACCGCTACCAGTTCACGGTTGCTGAGTGCGGGAGCTCCTTTTAGAATCAGTTTCTCTCGCGGTTTGTCCTTTTCGTAAAGATCTTTTATCTGTTTCATACACACCTCACATTTTGTGATTTTTAATTTGTAAAATATAAAAGTAAAGAAAAAAAATGTTTATCGCATTATAATGTTGTCCCGACTGATTCATCGGTACAGTCGGCGGCGCGGACAAAAGTTGAATTGAAAAAATCTGATTTTATAATCCACTGCTTTTTTGTAAGGAGGGAAATGGTGATAAAATCGGTCGTTTTCGATATGGACGGGACACTTCTCGACACATTGGACATTATTTCAAGGACAAACAACAGAATTCTGCAAAAACACGGTTTTCCGGTGCATACGCTCATGGAATACAAAGGTTTTGTGGGTGACGGAATGAGAATGCTGCTTCGCCGCGCCCTGCCTGCCGGTACTTCCGATGATGTGATAAACGGGCTCCTGCCGGAAGTTCTGGACCTTTACCACGAAGAGGGTGTCGGAACGATCCCGCCGTTTCCAGGGATCAGGGAAATGCTTTCGGAACTTGTTAAAAGAGGTGTGAAAATTTCAATACTGACTAACAAGGAGCACAAATACGCGCTTTTGAACGCAGAGACGATTCTCGGTGAATTCACTTTTGACGCGGTTATCGGCGAGCGTCCCGGAAAGCCCTTGAAACCGGCGCCTGACGGGCTTTTTGAGATTGCGGAAATTACAAAAGTCCCGCTTTCGCAGACGATTTATGCCGGTGACATGAAAGCTGATATCCTGACGGCAAAAAACGCTGGCGTCGTTTCCGCCGGATGTCTCTGGGGCTTTGGCAGAAAAGAGGATCTGACCGCATTGGGCGCCGATTTTCTTATTGCTGAACCTTCTGAACTGCTTTGTCTTCTTTAAATCTGAAAACGACGAATTTGCTGCCGAAGAAGTTGGTGAACATTCCTGCCGCGATACCGCCGAGGTTTGCAAGATCAGGCGTTATGTTGTTGAAAATGAGCAGGAAAGTGTAGAAAGCGTATCTCGGAATGAGCGAAAAAAGGCTTACCGCAAAGAATTTGAAGAAAAGGTGGAATGAAACCCTGTGGTTTTCGGTCTCTTTGCCGAAAGTCCAGAAATGGTTGACCAGATAATTCTGGATCACTGCTGCCAGGTAGCCGAAAACAGGAAGGATAAACAGAAGGATCGTATCTGTCGTGGTTCTGTCCTTGCCTGCGTTTACATGCAGAAGCCACAGAAAAACATGGTAGATCACAGCATCGGTGATCACTCCAAGACTTCCTGTCACGCAGAAGCGCATGAACTGGAATTTGGTCAAAGCCTTAAAAACATCCTTTAAATTTTTAAAAAATTCTGTCATTTTTCCCTCCTTTTCAAAAGATATCCGCTCCATTCATTTTCGTGTTTTTTTTCTATAAGTTCAAAGTCCTGAAGTCCCATTCTTTCCATAAAAACAGGGTCTTCGGTTTTGAGAACGCCTGAAAGTATGAGCCATTTCGAGGTGAGCCGCTTGAGGTCGTCCGAAAGAAAGTAGAGCACCGACGAGATTATGTTCGCGATCACGAGGTCGTATTTTCCTTCGAATCTGAAGACCGGTTCTCCGCTCAGAGTAACAGAGTCCGCGACATTGTTTAGTTCAATGTTCTCGGCTGCGTTTTCAAGCGCGTCAGGGTCGTTGTCGACAGCAGTCGCCTTGATTCCTTTTTTCAGTTTCGCGGCAGCTATGGCGAGAATTCCCGATCCTGTGCCTGCATCAAACAATGTGTTGATATTATTGTCTTTTTCAAACAGTTTCTCGACAAAACACAAAGCGAGGCGCGTCGTTTCGTGATGTCCTGTTCCGAAACCGCGCGCAGGATTTATGACGATGTCGCCTTCATCCTTTTTCCACGGCGGAACTACGGTGAGCGATCCGATCTTCATCGGAACGAAATATTCCCGCCATGTCTCTTTCCAGTCGCCGTCCGAAATGACCGAAATGTTGTATTCCTTTAAAAGTTTCTTTACTGAATCTTTCTTTTCAAAGTAGATAATTGTAGCGTTCTCTTTCTCCTCGCTGCCCAGAAAACCGTCGATTTCAAGAAATCTGTCGGTCGGACAGTCTTTCGGAAGCGCTATCTGATACCACTGGTTCATAACTCCCTCCGCAAAAAGCGCGAAATGATAGCCTCAGGACCGGAAAATGCAATATTTTGAATAAAAATTCAGGCTCACTTGAAACTGCACGATTTAAGGCTATAATCGCCCGTTTTTTGTTAATTTGCTTCTTTCGAGGGAAAAATGTGTGAAGAAATTATAATCAAAACACCTGAACAGATCGAAAAGATCAAGGCTGCAGGACACGTTCTGGCAGAACTTTACCACGAACTGAAAAGTTACATCAAACCGGGCGTTTCGACGCTTCAGATCGACGCTTTCGCCGATAAATTCATCAAAAAGCACGGTGGTCATCCGACTTTCAAATCGGTTGACGACTACACTCACGCGACATGTATCGCGGTAAACAACGAAGTCGTTCACGGAATTCCGAGAAAGGCAAAGATAATCCAGCGCGGCGACATCCTTTCGGTCGACTGCGGCGTCACGCTCAACGGCTATATCGGTGACAGCACGATGACTTATGTCATGCCGGGAGCGAGCGACAAGGCGAAAAAACTTGTCGAAGTCACACGCAGATGTCTTGAACTCGGGATCGAACAGTGCATTCCGGGCAACCACATCGGCGATATCGGCGCAGTGATCCAGGAATATGCCGAAAGTCACGGATTTTCGGTCGTTACCGAGTATGTCGGCCACGGAACTGGCGTCCACCTTCACGAAGATCCGGCGATCCCGCACTACGGCACGCGCGGCGACGGACTTAAACTTCAGGAAGGAATGGTCGTCGCGATCGAGCCGATGATAAACGAAGGGACATACAAAACGCGCACACTCAGCGACGGCTGGACTGTCGTCACGATGGACGGCAAACTAAGCTGTCAGTTCGAACACACCGTCGCGATCACGGCAAACGGCCCGGTAGTCCTCACAAGTCTTTGATCTATTTGCTGTTTTCAATTAGTTCAAGCAGGATCTTTTCTTCTTCGTCGCTTATCGGAGCGAATTTCGCGACAAGGATTTTTGCCATGAGAATGAGCATGGCAGATTCACGCGAGCCGATTATCGGCACGTTTTCAGTCCAGTAAAGACGGACGATACGCGATCTTCTTGCAGAAATGTCAAAAAAATTGATTTTGTCCTTTTCACCGCGTGAAAAAAGATTTTCACCCTTGATGTCAAGGATGTCAAAACCTTTTATCGGCAACTCTTTGAACAGATTTTCGTCTTCGGCAAACTCGATCCGGTCGATAAAGAAATTTTCGAGGTGTTTTTCAAGCGAATTTTCCTTTTTGACGCGGAATCTTCCGTAGATCATTTCGACATAGCCCAGTTTCGTAATTATTACGAAGACGATTATGACGAAAACGAGAAGGATAAGGAATGTGTTGATATTGTTGTTGAAGATCATGATCATGGCAAGGATCGTGAAAGAAATGGAGATCGAATAGAGTATCAGCACGGTCTTGCGCTGGTTGAAGCCGAGCGAAAGGAGAAAATGGTGTATGTGCTGCTTGTCGGCCATAAAAACCGACTGGTGTCTGAGAATGCGGCGCAGAAAGGCAAGGGTCGTGTCG
The DNA here is from genome assembly GCA_002310035.1 of bacterium UBP6_UBA1196. Lineage (GTDB taxonomy): Bacteria > UBP6 > UBA1177 > UBA1177 > UBA1177 > UBA1177. Next base: position 27,685 of record DBYC01000082.1, on the reverse strand, counting down.
AGGATCGGAAGCCCCATTGCGATGATCGGAACAAGAATCGAAACGATCGCGTGAGCTTTTGACTGACCCCGCAACGACAGAATAGCCAGAATGTAGCCGATGAACATCGAGCCTGAATCGCCCATGAAAATTTTCGCGGGATTGAAGTTGAAAATAAGGAAACCCGTGACCGCTCCGGCCAGAGCCAGTGCGACGACTGCGACGGAAAGATATCCGTTGACGATCGCGAGAATAGCCAGAGTCAGCGATGAAAACAGCGTGATCCCGCTGGAAAGGCCGTCCATTCCGTCGATCAGGTTGAACGCATTGATGATACATACGATCCAAAGGACAGTTATGATATATCCGAGAAACCCGAGTTCAAGTCTGCCCCACGGCATGGGAAGCGACTGGATCAGAGCTCCGTGCTGTGTCGCCGCGATGGCGATAACTGTCTGGAACAGAAGTTTGATCTTTGCGTTTACACCTTTGATGTCGTCGATAAGGCCGAGAAAACTGATCGCAAGACCGCCGCCGAAATAAAGAAGCATGTTGTTCGTCGTTTCGATGTCAACGATGTTTCTTAATTTAAATATGATGAAAAGGTGAAGGATCGGCAGCATTGTTCCTATTGAGATCGCGATACCGCCTATCCTCGGGATGGCGCCGCGGTGGATCTTGCGCTGGTTCACCTGATCAACAAAGCCGAATTTCTTGCCGATTTTTATCAATGCCGGGGTAACGGCACATACAAACACAAACGAAATTATGAACGAAGTCAGATAAGTAGTCATTCCTGCCTCCAAGCAACGCGCATAAATGATACGGATTTGTGCAGAAAAAGCAAATTTAGCGCATTTCTTGATTTAAATTTTTTTAAGTGAATAATTAGCCGCTTTTTGGTTTTATTCTATTTTCGGAGGTTAAAATGCTGCGCACTCACACTTGCGGAGAGCTCAATCTCGACAATCTGGGTCAGAAAGTCGTTATTTCGGGATGGCTTACCCAGAAAAGAGAAATGGGCCCCATGGTTTTCTTAATACTTTCAGACCGTTACGGAATGACTCAGGTTTTTGTCAGTGACTCCGTTCTTGCGGAATCGGCAAAAAAACTGACGCTTGAATCGGTCGTTTCGGTAAGCGGAACAGTCATCGACCGCAAAGAAAACAGAACCGACAAATATTCGACAGGCGCAATTGAAGTCGAAGCTGATAAAATTACGCTCATGAACCCGTCGAAGCCGCTTCCCTTCGATTTCAGAAAGGATGCAGCCGACACGATCAAGCTGAAATACCGCTACATCGACATCCGTAAATCGGATATTCGGAAGAACCTGATTTCGCGTTCGAAAGTTAGCGCACTTGTTCACGAATACTTCGATTCGCTCGACTTTGTCGAAGTCGAAACTCCTTTCCTCATCAAAAGCAGCCCGGGCGGTGCAAGAGATTTCCTTGTTCCGAGCAGGCTCTGGCCGGGTTCTTTCTATGCTCTGCCGCAGTCTCCTCAGGTTTTCAAGCAGATACTGATGGTTGCAGGAATGGACAAATACTACCAGGTCGCGAAGTGCTTCCGCGATGAGGCTCTCCGCGCCGACAGACAGCCCGAGTTCACCCAGATCGACTTCGAGATGAGCTTTGTCGAAGAGGAAGACGTCATGGGTGTCACCGAAGGTTTACTCTGCAAGATCTTCAAGGCAGTCAAAAACCTCGATATCAAGCGTCCTTTCAGAAAAATGTCCTTCAACGAGGCGATGGACAAGTACGGAAGCGACAAGCCCGATCTGAGATTCGGCATGGAACTCAAGACCCTTGACGCAATCTTCGCAAATTCTGAATTTGCCGCTTTCAAAAATGCCGCAAACGATCCGAAAATGGTCGTAAAAGGTGTAGTTTTGGAAGGTCATGCAAAAGATCTTTCCAAAAATCAGATCAAAAAGATCGAGAAAGATGTCCAGGGTGACGGCGCGAAAGCCTTGGCTTGGATAAAGAAAGAAGAAGGCGCGCTCGATTCACCGCTTATGAAATTCTTTAACGATGACGAAAAAGCAAAACTTGCCGAAATCATTCCTGAAAACGGAATCATGTTCATCGTCGCGGATAAAACCGGAGTCGCTCTCACGGCACTCGGAAACCTGAGAAAAAGACTTGCCGCGGAATACGATCTTTACGACAAAAATTCCTACGAATTTGTCTGGATCACCAATTTCCCGGCATTCGAAGTTGACGAAGAAACTGGCGAATGGGTCGCAAAACATCACGCTTTCACCGATTTCGATTTCGAAGCGGCAAAACGCGGAGATGACCTGGGCACGATCAATTCGCGTGCTTACGATATCGTCATCAACGGCTACGAAGCGGGCGGCGGCAGCATAAGGATCCACAACACCGATAAGCAGAAAGAGGTCTTCAAATTCCTCGGAATCAGCGACGAAGAGGCGAAGGAGAATTTCGGATACCTCGTCGAAGCGCTTGAATTCGGTGCTCCGCCTCACGGCGGCCTGGCACTCGGCTTTGACAGGCTGATGATGCTTCTCAACAACACCGACGCGATCCGTGATGTCATCGCGTTCCCGAAGACGACAAGCGCGACCTGTCTCATGACGCAGGCACCGGCACCTGTCACCGAAAAACAACTCAAGGAACTCTGCATTAAGACAGAGAAATAGCACGATCGCGCTATTTCTCTTGGCGCCGCAAGGGGTTGTCGAAATTTCGAATATCGAAATCTCGAAATATCGAAGGCGGCGCAACATGTTATCGAAATTTCGAAATCTCGATATTTCGACATATCGCGGGCGCACCGTGTCGTCGTTACGCCGTCACGAAAAAACTCTTGTTTTTTTCCTGGAAAATCCTAAAATCGAATGTTTGACCTTTTTAAGGAGGGTTCCATGAAAAAATTTTTAGTTTTGGTTTTTCTGACGGTTTTCGCTTTGTTTGCCGTTGCATGCGGCGGTTCTGATTCAGAGACCGACGGAAGCGATTCGGTCGCCGGTGACGATGCTGATTCGGTTGAGCATGGCGACGGAACTGATTCAGGCTCGAACGGTGACACTGATTCCGGTTCGACCGGCGACACTGATTCAGGAACGGCTGATACCGGTACCGGCGACAATACCGATTCCGGCGCGACCGGCGATACGGGGTCAGAGGACGACAGCAGAAACGATAACAGCGATCCGAGAGAAGATGCCGACGAGATCACAAAAATCCACCTCAAAGGCACTTCGATCGAAGTCGACGGCAAAAATGTAACTGTTGCAGGCACTGTCGCAACGATTACAGCTTCCGGTGTCTACGAAATCGACGGCACGCTCAATGACGGACAGATCGTTGTCAATGTCGATAAAGAGAAGGACAAGGAAATGGTCCATGTCGTTTTCAACGGGATCAGCGTAACAAACTCGAAAAACGCGCCCTTTGCCATAATGAAAGCAAAAAACGCCAGGATCTTCACCGCAAAAGATACTCAGAATACTCTGACTGACACGGCGAACTATGTTTTTGACGATCCGACTGTCAATGAGCCGAACGCGGCGCTTTACAGCAAGGACGATCTCAAACTTGCGGGCGAGGGGACTTTGACGGTAAACGGCAACTACAACGACGGCATCGCGTCAAAGGACGACCTTGACATCAACGGCGGAACGATCGTCGTCAACGCGAAGGACGACGGCATCCGCGGCAAGGATTCGGTAGTCATCCGCAGCGGAAATATCACTGTCACATCGGGCGGCGACGGCATCAAATCTGACAACACCGGGGCTCTCACACTTAATACAAAAGAAGATGAGGAGCCTTACGACGGCGTCAAAGGCTATGTCAAGATCAAAAGCGGCTCGCTGACCGTCAACGCGACGAACGGTGATGGGATCCACGCGATCTCCTACATCACGATAGAGGACGGCACGATCGACATCACCACTGGCGGCGGCAGCCAGACCAGCATCACGACAAGCGCGAACCAGAAATATGACGGCGAAACTTCGCTCAAAGGGATCAAGGCGAGCGTTCCGAGTGATGTAGACGACTATGTCAACATCAACACTAATATTGTTTTTATCAAAATCATCGGCGGAAAAATCAAAGTAAATTCGCGCGACGACGGCATCCACTGCGGCGGCAACATCTACATGGCAGGCGGCGAGACCGAGATCACGACTGACGATGACGGCATTCATGCCGACAACGAGCTCCAGATTTCAAACGGCACCATCAATGTCATAAACTCATACGAAGGATTTGAAGGCTGGTATCTCACCGCAAAAGGCGGCGTTACATCCGTTTACGGCAGAGACGACGGCTGGAATGCGGCAGGCGGCAGCGACAACTCGGGTTCTCAGGGCGGTCCCGGTGACTGGGGCGGCGGCGGACCCGGCGGCGGAGGCGGTTTCCCAGGCGGTGAAAACAGCACAGGAACACTTGTAATCGAAGGCGGATTCCACTACATCAAGACAGGAAGCGGCGACGTCGACGGTCTTGACAGCAACGGCGACCTCACGATTTCAGGCGGAGTCGTTGTCGTTGAATGTCAGCTCGGCGGCGGCGGACAAGGCGGTGGTCCCGGTGGTGGCGGCGGTTTCGGCGGAATGGGCGGCACATTCGATGCCGGAGACCAGTCTGCGGCAACCATCACAAGTCCGACAGTTCTCGGTTTCAGTCCTTCAAAATCGCAGGAAGGGCAGAGCTTCAGTGTGACTTTCAACACGAACACCTACTACGGAAACTCGAATATCGCTTTCCAGCCGACGATCTCAGGCAGCTACATCCAGGCTACTTCGCAGCCGTCGCAGATAAACGATGTTTCAGGCTACAAGAGCCATCAGTTCCCGAACGGTGTCACAGTTTACTACAAATAGGCTGCACGGTGCTTTAATCAAGGTTTCATGCGTATTCTTGTCGATTTATTCCTAACATTTATGAAAATCGGATTCTTTACTTTCGGCGGCGGTTACGCTATGCTCAGCGTCATCGAAGACAACTGCGTCGAAAAGAAAAAGTGGATAACCCACGACGACATGATGAATGTCACCGTCATCGCGGAATCGACTCCCGGTCCTATTGCCATAAACTGCGCGACATTCGTGGGTTACAGACAGGCGGGGATTTTGGGTTCCATTATGGCGACAGCGGGGATCGTCGTCCCTTCCTTCCTCGTGATACTTCTGATCTCGGGGCTTCTCGACAACTTCCTTGAAATAAAGGTCGTGAAAAGCGCCTTTTTCGGCATAAAATGCGCAGTAGGCGTGCTTATCGTCAGTGCGGCAGTCTCGATGATAAAAAATATGAAAAAAAAGCCGTTTCCGATTGCAGTTCTGATCGTTTCGGCTCTGGCGATGCTTGCGATAGACATCTTTTCGCTCGGATTTTCGGCTATCACAATAATCATTGCCGCGGCTTTTCTCGGTTTTGCCGTGTTTGCCGTTAAATGGAAAAAGCAGGAGAACCGATGATATATCTTGATCTTTTCCTTGGTTTTCTCAAAGTAGGATGCTTCGCTTTCGGCGGGGCGTACGCCGCTATTCCGCTGATCCGCGATGTCGTGCTTTCCTACGGCTGGGTGACCGACGAGACTCTGACCTACATGATCGCGGTGAGCGAAATGACGCCCGGGCCGATCATGGTGAACCTTGCAACTTATGTCGGGCGCAGCCAGGCCGGATTTTTAGGTGCTTTTCTTGCCACTTTCGCCGTTGTTTTTCCGGCGTTTTTGATCATGCTTCTCTGCATGTTCGTCTTCAATTCGCTCATGAAAAACAAGTGCTTCAACACAGTCATCGGCACGCTGAAACCCAGTGTCATCGGGCTTATCCTCGCAATCGGGCTCTACATGACGGCCGAAGCGTTTATTGATTTGAAAGGCTCTTTCGAAATAGATTTCAAGGCGTTTGCGATAACATCGATCCTTGTTTTGACAGCGTTTCTTCCGCCTGTTTTCGGGAAAAAGAAAATTTCCCCGATAAGTCTCATTGTTTTCAGCGCGGTTTTGGGAATACTGTTCTGCGGCGTGTAAACTGAGGGGTGGTAATTTTGCTTCCGAAGAAGAAAATAGACATTCTGCTGATTCTTCCGCTTGCAGCTATTCTGTTTCTCGGACTCGTTTCGCTGAGCAGTGCGCTGGTCTCGAAATTTTACATCCAGCTTGTCTGGGTAGTGCTTGCTTCCGGTGTTTTCATTGCGGCTTCATACTATGACCTGCGCATTTTCGAGAGACTTGCGATCCCGCTTTATTTTGCAGACATAATCCTGCTTGTACTGGTCCTTCTCATCGGCAAGACGAGCGGCGGTGCGCAGCGGTGGCTCGATATAGGTTTCATGAACTTTCAGGTCAGCGAACTTACAAAAATTTCTGTAATACTATTCATAGCTTACCAGTTCAATTTAAAGCCGACTCTTGAAGACGGCTACAATCTGCTCGATATCCTCCCTGAAGCCGCCGGGATCTTTTTTCCGGTTTTTCTGATCTACAAGGAACCCGATCTTGGAACAGCGATCCTTGTCGGTGCGGTTGCCGGAATAATGATCCTTTCGACAAAAATCAACCGCAGATGGCTGCTCGGAGTAACGCTGTTCGTTCTGGTGACGGCGCCGGTACTCTGGACATGGGGGCTTCACGACTACCAGAAAACACGTGTCATTTCGCTTGTTTCTATGCTCATGGGCGAGGAGTCGCAGGAGCTCAGCCAGACTTCGCAGTATCACATCAAACAGTCGATCATAGCGGTCGGAAGCGGCAGGCTGCACGGCAAAGGCTACAAGCGCGGTACGCAGAACATGCTCCGCTTCATTCCCGAGCACCACACCGATTTCATTTTTTCAGTCTATGCCGAGGAATTCGGCTTTTTCGGCGTTATGGCGCTGCTTTTCCTCTATTTTCTGCTGCTGGCAAGAATCCTTTCGCTTGTCGGCAAGGTGAAGGACAAGTTTTCGGCACTTGTTCTTGTCGGTTCGTGTGCCCATATCTGGCTTCAGGTCCTTGTCAATATCGGTATGGTCACCGGCGTTCTTCCTGTCGTCGGTATCCCGCTTCCCTGGTTTTCATACGGCGGCAGCTCTCTGATTTTCAACCTGCTGCTCATGGGGCTGGTGCACAATATCAGTCTGCACAGATGTTTTAATTAGAAAAATTGACAAAAGAAGCTTTTTCCTTAAACTTTTGCGCGTTTTTTTGTGGAACGTGGCTGTTTTTTTTATTGTTTTATTAAATAAGGGTAGAAAAAATGCTTAAAAAATCGTTACTTGTTCTCTTGACGCTTTTTGTTTCAGCTTCCGTTTTCGCGGCTGATCCCAAAATGGCGGTTGTTCCCGCCGCAGCTGAAGGCGAAGCTCTGGAAATGGCCGGAAATCTTGCAAAAGAGCTGAAAAGCGGTTACGGCCTTGTTAAGAACATGAAGCTTTCGGATGCTGATTCGGCAACTGCCGGAAAATTCAAGAAATGCGGCCCGAAAATCGCCTGTGCGAGAAAGGCGGCGAAGACCGTCAAAAAAGCTGACTACGTTTTTTTCCCTGTCGTAAAATCAACCGGCAGCGGATATACGGCGACTCTTAACATCCTTGCTGTAAAAACAGGCAAAAATATGGCAAAACCGGTCGTCGAAGCGGAAAAAGATCCTGATGTGGAAGAGTTTGCTGCTGATGTAATCAAAAAACTCAACGATGCGATAGCTTCTCTTTCCGATGCAGGCGAGGAAGAACCTGAAGAGGAAGAAGCGGCACCGCAGATGACCGAAAGGGAAAAGAAGGAAGTCGTCCGTGCAGCTTTCAAGGCTTACAAGGCTGGTAACGGAAAAGAGGCTGCGTCACTTTTCAGAAAAGGCGACAAATCTTCATGGGCAGACAGCGTAGAAGAAATCGACAAGGCGCTTGAAGAAGCGAAATCACAGGCAAAAAGCGGCGATGCGTCAATGGCTGTCGAAACTGTCGGCAGAGTCGAAAGGAAAGATTATGAACTCCGCGAAAGAGGTTACCGCGAACTTCAGTTCGTAAAGGAAACCGCGAAGAAACGCAAATACAACGAACCTTCGAACGAAGATTACGCCAAGGCGAAACGCGCTTTCAAAAGCGTCAAAAAAGAGATGAAGACCATCTCGGTATGGCGCGACGGCGAAATGAAAAAACTTGACGATTCGATGAACGGCAAGCTCGACGAGCAGAAAAAAATAAGCGAGAAATTCGAGCAGGACGAGAAAAAACAGCATAAAGCGGAGAAAAAACAGGAAAGGGAACACCTCAGAAAGATCGAAAATCTCCGCGAGAGCATCGACAATCTCGATTCGACCTACCGCAAAAAACTTGCCCGCACCGACAAGGAAATCGAAAAGATGAACAAACAGCTCGAGGACGAAAGACCGGCCGAGGAGATCTACCAGAAAGAGATCGAGGCTGAGATCGCGGCAATCGAGGAAAAATACAAAAAGAACAACAAGGATAACAAAAAACAGCTCAACCAGGCGAAAAGACAGGCAAAGGCTGATTCTGAAGCGGCTGAGAAGGAATACAACGACAAAATGGCCGCTCTCGAAAAGTCCAATGCAGACCTTGACAAGCAGATAAAGAAACTCAACGCAGAGCTCGAACAGCTTGAAAACGGTTTCGAAGAGGCTGATCAGAAAGAGGCTGAGAAATACGACAAGAGCATAGCGGCTGCCGAAGAGAAAGACGCGAAAGACCTTGAAGCTTCCGAAAAGAAAGCCGAAGAGGAAACCGAGAAACTCAACAAGCAGCTTGAGGACTACGACAACAGGCTTGCTTCCTACGACGACAAATTCGAAAAAATCGACAGCGAACTGGAAAAGATAAACGACGAGCAGGAAGACAAGATCGCAAAGAATCAGGAAACTATGGATAAGAAACGCGACGAGGCCGAAAAGAAATTCGAGTCGGACAAGAGTGCTGCCGAGGAGAAAGCCGAGGCTGAGTACAGCAAAGGCCAGGCTGAGCGCGCTAAAAAAGTCGAGACACTTGAGTCTCAGATGTTCGAAATCCAGGACAAGGTCGAAAAATACGAGAAAGATCCGAAATGGATAAAGCTCAACAAGGAGCAGAAAGCCGCTGCGAAAGAGCTTGAAAGATTCGAAAACGGCCACGACAAGTTCATTGAAAAACAGACATCTTCTTTCGAAAAGACCTACAAAGCTAACCTCGCTAAGATAGATTCGGATCAGAAAGCAGGCGAAGCGGCTATCAAAAAGGAAATGGCTGCGACAAAGGCTAAAAAAGAGGCTGAAAAGAAAGCTCTCACTGCAGAGAAGAAAAAACTCGAGCAGGAAAAAGCTGCTGCCGAAAAGGATATGAAGAAAAAACAGGCTACGATCACCGCCAACAAGAACAACAGAAACAAAGAGATCGAAGGCCGTGCCGCTAAACGCGAAGCCGAGAGAAACGCAAAGGCTAAGCAGAGAAAAGCGCAGTACGAAAAGACTGTCGCAGACAAAAGAAAACAGCTCGCAGCTCTTGAAAAACAGCGCGAAGCGGCTGATGCGAACGCAGACAAGACTAAGGATCAGCTCGCTCAGCAGCTTGAAAACAAGAAAGCTGCCGCAGAAAAGAAGGTAAACGACCTCGAAGCTGCGAACGAGCAGAAAAAAGATGCAAACGAAGCTGCTATCGAAAAGGAAAAGGCGGCTGTTTACGCAAAATACGAGAAAAAGGCTGAAACAGACAAGAAAGCTCTGACCGCAAAGATCGCCCAGATCGAGAACAGTTCGAAAACTTTCCTTGCACAGCGCGGAAAGGAAGAGGCTAAGCTCCGTGCGGAACTCGAAGCTGCGGAAAAACAGACCGACACGATGAAAGCCGGCTGGGAAAAGGACGCCGAAAAGAGAAAAGCAAAATATGAAGCTGATCTCAAGGCTGCCGAAAAACGCGAAGCGGCTGCAAAAGCGAAATACGAACAGTCGAAAAACAATATAGAAAAGCAGTACAAGGCGAAGGTCGACGCTCTTCTCAAACAGAAATCGATTTCGATGGGCGGAAGCGATTTCAAGGAAGAGAGAGACAGAGACTATGAATACAGCGTTTACACGAAGCAGCTCAACGCGGTCAAGGCCGAAGCTCTTGCATCTCAGGGTATGGAAAAACTCGGTGATGAAAAACTGGCCGATGCGAGAAAGTTCTTCTACGACGCTCTTTACATCGACGCTAACTGCAAACCGGCTCTGAACGGTCTTGCCGCGATCGAAAAGACGGCTGGCGAAATGTTCGACAGGGCTTACGCTGACATTCAGGCAGGCGAAATCGATTCCGCGAAGAAAACTCTCCGCAAGCTCAAAAAACAGCTCTCCCCGAAGAGTGAATACTATCTCAGAGTCCTTGCTCTCATCGAAGATACCAAAGACAGCGGCGATTCCGAGGACTAATCCGATTAGAATTTTTCTTTCAATTTTCACTTTTTAAAATCAGAGGTTTCTATGACAGAAGAGAACAGAAACGAAAATTTGTCTCCCGAAAACGGCGTCTCGGAAGAAAGTGTTCCGAAGAGACCGCTCACTCTGGAGGAGCAGTACGAAGAAGACGACCGCCAGTGGCTTAAAAACGTCTATCAGGGCGATGTCAAGCAGCTTACCGTCCGCGCAGTCGTCATGGGAATGATCATCGGCGGACTTATGAGCCTTACGAACCTTTACATCGGCCTCAAAACAGGCTGGGGACTTGGCGTAACGATCACGGCATGCGTCCTTTCGTTCAGCATCTGGAAGCTTCTGCGCGTCATTTTTCCGAAAATTTTCAAGACCGACATGACGCTTCTCGAAAACAACTCGATGAAGTCGACCGCTTCGAGTGCCGGCTACACGACAGGCGGAACGATGGTCAGTGCGATCGCGGCTTACATCCTCATCACCGGGCAGCATCTCAATTTCTGGGTGCTTACGGCGTGGACTGTTTTTCTCGGAATTGCGGGCGTTGTCATGGCGATACCGATGAAAAAACAGATGATAAACATGGAAAAACTGCCTTTTCCGTCGGGAACTGCAACAGCCGAAACGCTTAAAAGCCTTTACGCAGGCGAAGAAAGCAAGAAACAGACGCGCACTCTGCTCGGTTTCGCGCTGGGCGGCGCAGTCCTCACTGTGATCCGCGACTTTTTCGAATGGATCAAATACACCTACGCTGTTTTCGGCGAGAAACTTGCTGAATACACAGTTTCGATGGAAACGAGCCTCATCATGGTCGCAGCCGGCGGGATCATGGGCTGGAGAACGGCGTGGAGCATTCTCTTCGGCGCTATACTTAATTATATAGTGTTGGCACCTTACATGTTCAAAATCGGCGCGATAACCGAACTCGGCTACCGCGGGATAAGTAGCTGGAGCCTCTGGTTCGGTGCTTCTGTCATGGTCGCTGCGGGATTTACCTCGTTCCTAATGCAGTGGAAAGTCGCGCTCAAGGCGTTTGCTTCGCTCAAAGACCTTTTCTCGACCAAAAAACGCGAGCTTTCCGAGATCGAAAAAGTCGAAGTTCCGATGAGCTGGTTCTTCTGGGGAATCGTTGTCGGCGGCACGGGAATCGCCCTCATCATGCTTTTCGCGTTCGACATTCCGGTCTGGGTCTCGGTCCTTGCGGTCATCCTTTCGTTCTTCCTTTCGATCGTCGCATGCCGCGCAACGGGTGAGACCGACACGACTCCGGTCGGCGCGCTCGGTCAGGTCACGCAGGCTTTCTACGGAATGTTAAGGCCCGGCAGCAAAGTCACGACGCTTATGACTGCTTCGATCACTTCGGGTATTGCAGGATCCTCGGCTGACCTTCTGACAGACCTCAAAACGGGATACATCCTCGGAGCGAACCCGCGAAAGATGTTCCTCGCGCAATTCCTCGGTATTTTTGCGGGAACAGCGGTCATCGTTCCGGCATTCTACCTCATCGTTCCGACCCCTGACGTTCTCGGAAGCGACTACTTTCCGGCACCTGCGGCTCAGGTCTGGTCGAGAGTCGCCGATCTTTTGGCACAGGGCTTTTCCACGCTTCATTCGACCGCTAAAATCGCGATGCTCATCGGCGTTGCGGTCGGCGTGATCATCCCTCTGCTTGAAAAATGGTTCCCGAAAGCGGCGAAATTCATCCCGTCGTCGATGGGTATCGGCCTCGCTTTCGTCATTCCCTTCTGGAACTCGCTTTCCATGTTCCTTGGCGCGCTCATCGTTCTTTTCATCGAGCACAAAAAGAAAGCCCTTGAAGAATATGTCGTCCCGGCTGCTTCTGGCATAATCGCGGGAGAGTCGCTTGCCGGAGTTTTTATAATTCTGCTTTCGACACTCGTCGGAAATTAATAAATCTTTGATTTTGCTGTAACTTTCTTTTCAGAACCGAGTCTGACTTTTTTTACTTGACAAAAAACTTTTCTCCCATAGAATTTCAGACGGTTTTTTCACAACTAAGAATTGAATTTTAGTTTTTGGGTTTTTTTACCAACTTTTTTTTGGAGATTAAAAATGAAGAAATTCACAGCAATTCTTGTGGCGATCGTTCTCGCCCTCTTCGTTGTTAGCTGCGGCAGCAGTTCAAAAAGCGACGAACCGGAAAATGACACAGATGTAAACGATGAAGACGCTGTTGACACTGGCGCAGACAGCGGTGCAGACACCGGCGCAGACAGCGGCGAAGCAGACAGCGGCGAAGCAGACAGCGGTGAAGCAGACAGCGGCGAAGCAGACAGCGGCGAAGCAGACAGCGGTGCAGACACCGGTGCAGAAACTACTTGCAACTTCAAACAACTCTACACCAGCGATGCAAAACGTTACCTTGCATACAGCGGTGCAGGTAAAATCAATGACGGAAACAAACCTATCACCACTCAGCAGGAATTTATGAATGCTATGGTTGACTGGGCAAATTTAGAGCTGGAAGGTATTACATATCCTAAAACCACGCTTGAATACGGTGACGAATATTCGATGATGCACACAGACGAAGGTCAGGGCTACGACAATCAGGGTAAGTTAGTAAAATATGATGAAATCACCGTTGAAATCATGGGCGACCCGAATTCAGCAGGTTCGTTTACGAGAATCGGTATTTTCTCTGTTCCGACCGACTATGCTGAGATGATGAAAGAAGCCGGTGAACAAGTTGAGAAGTATAAATATGAGCTTCCTATTGCTCCGAGTGCTCAGATTCTCTCTATCCGTTATTCAAGTGCAAAGACAGCAGACGGCGAAGACAGCAAATATGCTATGCAGTGCATCGTCGGCTACAACGCTGTTGGACCGGTTGAAGAAATGAGCGACGATCCTGAAGATGAATTCAGACTTGGCAAAACAAAAATCTGCTACGACGACAACGAGAGTTTCGCTGTAGGTGAAACATTCAAAGTTTCAGTCCTTGCAGAACTTATGACCCCGAAAGAAATGGTTTACATGTTCAGCGATATCGACAAAGCTGAAGATCTCTGCTTCTGCTTTGACAACGATGTCGAAGATGACAAAACGACACTTGATGTCAACGAGAGCGCAGTTGACTGTGCTACAATCGCAGAGTTTAAAGAAACAGATCCGTGCAAACCGCAGTTCAAACCGTATCCTTGCAGCGACAGAGCTACCTGCAAAAAAGCAGACAACGAAGCTGGTTATGTTTGCGAAAACGAACCGTGTGAGCCGAATCCATGCGCAGCAGAACTTAAGAAGTGCGTTCTTGCAGACAACGAAGCTGGTTATGTCTGCAAAAAAGACATCGTAACACTTTGCCAATTAACAGGCGGCGAGTTTGATTTCGATACAGAAAAATGCGTTTGCGGCGAAGGAACAGTTTGGGATGACAACGAAGGCTGCAAAGAAGATACTCCTGCTCCGAATCAAGACGAAGTACTTTGCAACTCAACAAGCGGAACTTGGACTGAAGGTGCTTGCGACTGCGGCGAAGAAAAAGAATGGGATGCAACCGAAGGCTGCAAAGCTGTTACTGTTGAAGAAGAATGCACGTCAAATGAAGACTGCGGCGAAGGTCAGACCTGCAATGCTGAGCATCAGTGCGTAGAAGGCGGTGAAGGCGAATAGCCGATACTGTTTTCGACAGTTTTTAAAGGGCGCTTCGGCGCCCCTTTTTTTTTGCCTTGAATAGCTTGATTTTTTTAAATTTGGTTTCTATACTGAATTTATCGAACTTTGAAAGGTGAGAAAAAATGGATAAAAGAAAAAAACTTGTAAAACTTTTTTACGAAATCGACAAGTTCATAAGGGAAAAATCGATAAAGTCCGATCCTTATGCCTTTCTGCTGAACAAATTCCAGCTGTCGCTTTTGAACAAGCGGCCTGCTGCAGCTTCGCTTTCCGGGATAAGCAAGGCCGATTTTTCGCTCATAAACAATGAATTTTCGGACAGACTGGGGCGCGATTTCGTTCTTTCACTTTCACTTACCGCGATTCTTTCGCTTCCGGCGGAAAAAGTCGCCGAAATTCCGAATATCAAAGTCCAGCCGAAACAGTCGGTCCTTGTTCTCACCGATACGATAGTCCTGCCTTACGAAACAGAGAAGAAAGTGCAGCTTTTCATCGGTTTTACCGGCGAAAGAACGCCCGAACAGCCTTTCAAAAACATCGAATACTATCCGGTTTCGCGTGAGGCGCCTCTTTCGATTTCGATCCAGACGACGCTGTTCGACTTTATGAGCGAAGACAACACGCAGCTGCCTCCGCAGAATTTCGATGTCGTCGTTGACGATGCGGCGCATTATCCGTTTCCGAGCGAGAATCTGCTTGACACACTGTCTGTTCTGATGAAGCCGAACGCGGTTTTTTATCTTATGGCGAAGAAGATCTTCCTTTCGTCGCCGCTTACCAGAAAGGATAAAAAAATTCTTTATTCACGCTTTGAAACCGGCGAAATCGACCGTTTTGCCGATTTTCTGCTGTTAAGGCTCACTAAAAAGATCGATGTCAGTCTTATAGTCCGCAACGAAAATGTGCTGATCCGCGATTTTACGGCGGGAAAAACGCTTGAACTGGACCGGAAATACCTCGATTCGAACCATCTTTTCACTTTCAACGACCAGGTCACAGGAGAGCAGCTTTCGCTTGTCTCGAAAATCGAGTCTCGGGCAGGGGCGACCTGCGGCGAATATTTCAGGTTTTTCCTCGGAATGTTCAGGAACGGCTCTCTTGACGGCCTGACTGAAACGCTCAGGAAAACGCACGACTACAAACCTTTCATAACTTCTAAGGAGATAGTTCCTTTCAACTATCTTCAGGCAGGAAGATACATTTATCCGGCTCCCGGCGCGTTTTTCCAGATCCCGCCGGACGAGAATTTCGAAAGCAAAAAACTGCTAACTAAGTATCTTTCGGTCAAGCCGGTCTTCGCGTTCGACGACAACGGGCTTTACTTTATGAACGATGTGGCGGCGGTCGTGCCGAAGACTCCGGACATTGATTTTTTCTATGCTGAAGGTTATCTGAACTCGAAACTTGTTGAATTTTTCTACAAGATCAAATTTCCGCATCACAACAAGTTTCTTAAGAAAAACTTCAATAAAATCCCGTTTATGGTCTGCACGAAAAATCTCCAGCGTGTCGTTTCCGACATAGTCGTCGAAATCCGCGGGCTTTACATGCGGATGGTTCTGGCGCACGACAAAGAGGCGGTGAAAAAGGAAATCGCGGTCCTGACCGCCAGACTCGACGATTTTGTTTTCCAGCTTTTCAGGCTCACGCCGGAGGAAATTGCCGTAATCGAGCGGTATGCCGGCGAAAAAACGGATCCTCAGGAGGTTGAATGATGCACGGAAAATGGAAAATTTTGATTGTCGACGACGATCTTTCGATTTCAAGGAGTTATCAGAAGTATCTGGAATCTGAGGGATATTCGGTTTTTACGGCTAACGACGGGCGCGAAGGCTACATCGCGATAGAAAAGGAACGCCCCGACCTGGTGCTTCTTGACATAAACATGCCTGTCAAAACCGGTCTGGAGCTGCTTGAGGACCTGAACCGGACTTTCGACAAAAAGGATATTCCGCTTGTCGTGATGCTTACGGCTTACGGAGAGCTTGAACATGCGGTAAAGGCAATGAATCTCGGTGCTTACGAGTTTCTGGCAAAACCTGTTCCGCTTGAAAAGCTCCGTTCGACTGTCGAGCGGGCTCTGGAAACGCTCACTTTGAAGGAACGGATAGCTCATTTTATCGAGCCTGACAACACTCCGTTCAAGGATTCGATAATCGGAAGGCATCCGCTGATGATCGACATTTACAAAACGATCGGAACTTTGCGCGGAAACAAGGCTACGGTCCTTGTCACAGGCGAGAGCGGCACCGGAAAGGAGATGGTCGCCAAGGCGATCCACGAAAATACTGTGCCTGACGAGCCTTTTATCGCGATAAACTGCGCTGCAGTACCAGAAAATCTGATCGAAAGCGAACTTATGGGATATGTCAAGGGGGCGTTTACAGGGGCAACGGCGAACCGCGAGGGCAAGCTCGAAGCAGTTAAAGGCGGTACGCTCGTTCTCGACGAAATCTCGGAAATGCCGTATGAATTCCAGACAAAGCTTCTGCGCGTCATTCAGGAAAAGGATTTTTATCCAATAGGTGCTACCGAAAAAAAGCGTTTCAACGGCAGAATAGTCGCCCTTACGAATAAAAACCTGAAGGAACTTGCCGAAAACGGCAAATTCAGGGAGGATCTTTTCTACCGGCTCAATGTCGTGATAATCTCGGTCCCGCCTCTCCGCAGCCACATCAGCGACCTCGAGATGCTGATTCTCCATTTCATAAAAAAGGCGAACTATATGATGAATACCTCGATCCAGAGCATAACGAAGGAAGCGGTCGATTTTCTTGGTTCGCACGCATGGCCGGGGAACATCCGCGAGCTCGAAAACGCGATTTTCAGCGCCTCGATAAAGGCGAAGGATAAAATTCTGACACGCGACAGCTTTTCCTTCCTTGTTCCTGAGAAAAAGGAACAGAATGATATAAAATCAAAACAGAATACGATGCCGGATTTTGTTATGCCGGAAAATCTGACGACTTTGCGCGAAGTCGAGAGGAACTATATCAGTTTCGTTCTGAAACAGACAAACTGGCATAAAGGAAAAACCGCTGAATTATTGGGAATTACCCGCCCGACACTAGACAAGAGAATAGAGGAGTACGACCTCAGGAAAGATGACTGAGTCCGCAGTTTTTTTATTTTTCATAATTTTCAGTTCAATAACGGCATCGTCGCTCGGCTGGCATGTAATGATCAAAGGCCGCGGTCTGCCGCAGAACCTCTGGCTGTTTTTTATTTTAATATCGAATGTTTTTATTTTCTCGTCTGTTACAGCCGTATATTTTCCTTTCTCCAAAATATATTTTTTCATTGCTCTTCTAAGTTTTGCCATATTTTCGACACTTTACATCTATTCTTTCCCGCACGGCGTGATCCCGAACTTTATCTGGGGAGCGATAATCATTCTGGCGGTCCTCGCCTCGATGATCCTTTTTGTCTACATGAAAAGCGCGGTATATCTGGTCTATTTCATTGTCCCTGTCCTTTCAGCTGCGATAAATATTCCGATAATATTCAGGAAAATCAAATACTTGAACAGCAGTGTCCGTAAATTTACTGTTTTCAACATTTCGGCTGTGGCTCTGGTTTCGTGCATGGCGTCGGTCGTCGCCGCGTTCGCCGCGATCTCCTACAAAGCAGTCTATTTCAATGTTTCGCTCATTGTTTTCACCGTTGTTTCCGTGATGAGCATAGGAATTTTTGTCTACACCAACAGGATCTCGTCAACCGGTATCAACCGGATAAATTTCTGGCTGATATGCCTCTTTTCCCTTTTGGTGTCGTTTATAATCCAAACCTTGTTTTCATTGAGATTTTTTATGATTCCGCTTTTCGGGAGCACCTATTTTTCACTTGTCGTGCTTCTGGTGCTCTTCTCGGTTTTCATGGCTGCCGGAATCACGATCTCCTACTTTTCCTCCTCGGTGGAAAGTTTTATCCACAAAAGCAGAAACTACTATCAGACATATCTTAACAAATATCGCCTTGAAATAGAGGATGTCGCTGAAATTCCTATGCTTTTTACTAAACTTCACGACTGCGTGGCCGAATGGTTCCACGAAATAAAGCAGTTCAAATATGTTTATTTCGAGGAGCCTTTCGAGCGGAACAGCAGGATCCCGTCGGAACTTTACGAGGGAAACGAGGATTTTCAGCCGCTTTTAAGCGAGCAGGTTTTCCTGCATGAAACATACCTTTCCAAAGATTCAGTCCTGATTTCAGAGCCGTTGCTTGAGAATTTTGTCAAAAAGACGGGCGGCGATTTTTTCATTCCTGTCGTATATCACAACGAACTTTCGGGTTTTTTCGTTATAAATTCGAAGCAGATTTCCCACAACGCGATGCTCTGCGTCAACAACATGATCGAGATCACGCTCAACAAATACGAGAAACTGTCCCTTTTCGCGACTGTCATAGAAACGGAGAAAAAAATCGAAATGCTCAAACATTTCAAGGAAGTCGACAAAATGCTCTCGTTTGTGGCGCACGAACTGCGTTCGCCTATGACCTCGATAATGTTCAACATCGAAGTCGTGAAGGATGCCGTCGACAGAAAAAAGGATGTCGATCCCGAATATCTTGACATCTCGCTGAAAGAACTGAAACGGCTCAATGAAACGATTGAAAAAATGCTTGTCTACGGCAGAAACATAAAACTTGAGCCGAAACCATATAATTTCAGGTCGTTTTTTGCCGAGATGAAGCAGTTTTTCAGTTATGCGAACCAGACTGTGGATTTTATAGACCAGACCGGCGGCCGCGAATTTATGTTTGACTGGGATGTCCTGAAAAATGTCTTCGTGAACCTTGTCAACAACAGTCTTCAGGCTCTTGAAAAGGTCGAAAGGATCGGCAGAGTCAGGGTCTCCGCGATAAAAAAGAGGAAAAAACTCCTGATCGAAGTCGCTGACAACGGTCCCGGGATCCTGCCGGAGCACAAAGATTCTGTTTTTGAACCTTTCTACACCACCAAGAAAAACGGAAACGGTCTCGGCCTTGCGACCTGCGAAAAAATCGTCCGTCTTTCCGGCGGCTCCATAACTTTGCGGGAAACATCGCCGGCCGGAACGGTTTTCCACATTGTCTTCCCGATCGAATCAGTTGCGGCAAAGTGAGCGGCTGTCGCACTATTCTTTTCAAAAATTTTCCAAATAGTTGAATTTTTCCCATATATAAATAAAATATACAGTCTAAGTTTTTTTGGAGTTTGAAATGAGACAGTTTTTTTGTTTTTTCATTATTGTTTCGGTAGCGTTGGGCGCGGTTTCATGCTCGGGAAGCGAAGGCGGCGGAGGCGGCGGTACTGAAGCTGTCCAGTGTGCCACAAACGAGAACTGCAACCGTGATTCTTACTGCGATCTGGAAAGTCCGCAGCGCGACGACGAGCTGGGAACTACTGTTTTTTACTGCAAGAAGAGAAAATTGTGCAATACGCAGGCAGACTGTCCGTCAAAATGGAGATGCAAGGAGAGCGAAGGTCTGTGTATAACTGAAAGGGAAGCCGACGGGCTTTTGTGCAAAAGCAACAGCGATTGTCTCGATCCGGCTTATCCGAAATGCAATCTCGCGAGCGGCGAATGCGTCCCTTCATCTTCTTACAACGGTGACGACACATACGACGAAGAGGACGAGGAGGAGGATGATACCGATAATTCCGGTATATTTGAGGATGATACTGAAGACGAGGGTCCCGACAGCTTCGAACCCGAGGAAGATGATCCGAAACCTGACAACGACAACTCGAACGAGAACGAACCTGCCGGCAAGGTCCTTATGTACGACAGTTTCGAGGATGCCGAGCCAAAATGGACGATAGAGCCCGCTTCCGCCGAAGCTCCGTGCTGGGAGATCGGTGTTCCGACGAACGGTCCCGCAGAGGCTTTCAACGGTTCGAATGTCGCGGCGACATCGCTCACCGGAAATTACAATGACAACTGCAAGGATCTGCTGAAATACAATCAGGCATTGTCGATCCCGTCTTCCGGAAAGCCTGCGATTACATTTTACGGCTGGGTAAATATTGTCGGCAGCAGTTTCGCGACTTACGATTATGTCGAGGTCCTGGTGAAAAAGGAGTCTGAAGTCTGGGAACTTGTTTCAGGACTTTATCTTTCCGCCAATGCGCCTTCTGATACCAGTGTCCTTGACAGCGGAAAAACGAAAATCACCGGCAAGATAGGAACTGCATATTATAAATTCACCGGCGATCTTTCGGCTTTCAAAGGGCAGTCCGTCGAGCTTGCTTTCCGTTTCAAGAGCGACGATAGCGAAAATCTGGAAGGTTTCTATCTTGACGATGTCGAGGTTGCTTACTGATTTGTTTTGTTTTCCGATGTTTATGAGTTTTTCCAATATTTCGTTTGAGAGGATAAATTGATAGCGAAAACTACTGCGGATTTCGAGGAAAAATATATTGGTTCGGTCATAAACGACCGGTATAAAATCATAAAACTCGTAGGAACCGGCGGAATGGGCAGTGTCTATCTCGCCGAGCACGAGATCCTGCGCAAAAAAGTCGCGCTAAAGATCCTGCATTACGAGCAGAGCAAGCGCAAAGATACGGTCGAAAGGTTCAAACGCGAGGCGATCGCGGCGTCGAACATAGGTCAGGACAATATTGTCGATGTCACCGATTTCGGATACACCGAAGAAGGAAACGCCTACTTCGTCATGGAGTATGTCGAAGGACGCTCGCTTGCCGATATCATGAAGGAACAGCGCGTTCTTCCGCTCGAATTTGCAGTCGCCGTCGCTTCGCAGATTGCGGTAGCGCTTTATGCGGCTCACGGAAAGGGGATCATCCACCGCGATCTGAAGCCGGAAAACATTCTTCTCACCACAAAAGACGGCAACTATCCGTTTGTCAAAATCGTTGATTTCGGTATTTCCAAGATCCTTCAGGACGAGGTCAGGCCCGAAGAGCGGCTGCGCACTCTCACGAAATCGGGCGCTATTTTCGGAACTCCGGAATATATGTCGCCGGAACAGGCTGCCGGGAACAGTGTCGAACCCGCTTCCGACATATATTCGCTCGGCGTGATAATGTATGAGATGCTCACAGGCAGGCTGCCGTTTTTTGACGACAACTATATGAAAATACTGCACAAACACCAGTATGAATTCCCTGAGCTGCCCGGCAATATCAACCCTGATCTCAAACCTGAAATGAATACCGTGATAATGAAATGCCTCGAAAAGAAGCCTTTCAACCGTTACGGCACGATGATGCTGCTTCTCAACGATCTGAAAAATATCTATCTGAAATACAATCTTGAAGAGAAAATAAGTCTTGCGTTCCTTTTCAATTCTGGCACGGTGAGAAGCATGAACCCTGCCGCCGAAATGATCTCGAGCCAGGATATAATCAGGATGCTCAATTCGTCGCCGGACGAGGAAGTCCGCCATGTCTCGATGGAAAGCAGGACTGCCGGAAACATTCTGAAAGTCGTGATTGTCATCCTGCTTGTTGTGATCGCAGGATTTCTGGTCTACGGTTTTGTGAAAAAGCAGAATCCGCCGATGAAAGCTGAACGGACGGAACTTTCGAAGTATGATATCCCGAAAGTCGCTGAGATCGATGCCGATAAGGAGAATGCCGAGAAGAAGGGACAGGATCAGTCCAAAAAACAAGCTGTCCCCAACGGCAAAAAAAGCGTTCCTATGGTGAAAATCACGGTAAATTCGAATATTCCGGGGGTCCGCGTTTTCAACAATGAAACAGGGAAAACGATCTGCAAGGCACCGTGTTCGAAAAAGTTCCCGAAAAAGAACGACGGTGTCATCATTCTGGGCTTTGAATACGATGATTATTCGATAAAACCGATGGCTGTCACTCTTGATAACGATATGATTGTCAATTTGAATCTTAAACAGGAGGGAGAGAATGAGTAAGAAAATTTTTGTTCTTGACACAAATGTTCTGATTTCCGATCCGAAGGCGATCTTCAACTTCGACGAGCACGATATCGTAGTTCCGATAGTGGTCATCGAAGAGCTTGACAAGTTCAAGAAAGACATGAATCAGGTCGGTCTTGCGGCACGTGCTTTCGCCAGACATATTGAGGAGTTGCGCCAGCAGGGAAGTCTTCTTGACGGCGTGCAGCTGCCAAGCGGCGGTTCAATAAGAATAGACATTACCGGCGAATTCGAGCTTCCTGGCGCGAAACTCGCTTCAGGTTATGCCGACAACGTAATCCTGTGTGCGGCTTACAAAATCACGAAGGACAATCCTGACAGAGAAGTCGTTCTTGTCAGCAAGGATGTCAATCTCCGCATCAAGGCCGATGTCTACGGCATAAAGGCTGAGAATTACAGAAACGACACCGTAAATTTCAATAAACTTCCGACAGGATACGAAACTCTGAATGTCGAAGGGGCTTTCATCGACCGTATTTTTGAAGAAAAGAAGATACCGCTCGATACGCTTGCGGGAACTCCTTTCGAAACGGCGCACGCAAACCAGTTCTTCAAACTGGTTGATGCCGAAATAGGTGAGCAGCACACGGCAACAGTCAGATTCGATCCGTTTGAAAACGCCCTTGTTCCGCTCAAACAGTTCAAGGAAGTCTGGGGACTCAAGGCGAGGAATTTCGCGCAGAGGCTCGCACTTGATCTGCTGATGGACGACAGAGTAAAACTCGTCAGCCTTATCGGAACGGCTGGAACGGGAAAAACTCTTCTCGCGATCGCGGCAGGACTTCAGAAATGCCTTGAAGAAGGCAAATACACAAAAATGCTCGTCGCAAGGCCGATCTATCCGATGGGAAAAGATATCGGTTTCCTGCCCGGCACGATCGATGAGAAACTCAAACCTTGGATGCAGCCTGTTTTCGACAACCTGGAATACCTTCTTGCCGACCACGACATGAACAGCATGGGCAAGATGAACGAGCTCATGGCGAGCAAGGTCATCGAGGTCGAGGCTTTGACCTACATCCGCGGAAGAAGCATCCCCGAGCAGTTCATCATTGTCGATGAGGCGCAGAACCTCACTCCTCACGAGGTGAAGACGATCGTTTCGAGAGTCGGCGAGAATACGAAAATGGTCCTTACTGGCGATCCTTTCCAGATCGACAACCCGTATATGAACGAGTCCAACAACGGTCTCAGCTATATAGTCGACCGTTTTAAGGATCTTTCTCTTGCAGGTCACATAACTCTTGAAAAAGGCGAGCGTTCCGCTTTGGCAAACGCGGCCGCGGAGCTTTTATAAGAGATGAAGATCGTAGTCATCGGCGATGTCCACTCAAATCTTCCCGCTCTGGAAGCGGTTATGAAAGAGATCAAAGAGAACATCAAGCCCGATGCGGTTTTCTTTGCCGGTGATGCTGTCGGCTACGGCCCGTGGCCCGGTGAAACCATTGATATCCTTAAAGAAAATGTTGATTTCGGAGTGCTTGGCAACCACGATGCAGGAATCGTCGGAAAGACCGATATCAACGATTATTACGACGCCGTGAGGTATGTCATCAACTGGACGACCGATATTCTCACAAACGAACAGTTCGCGTTTCTCGACCGCCTGAAATACATCCATGTCGATGAAATGTCGCACTGCCTTCTTTCGCACGGCTCGCCGCGGATGCCTGAAAGATACGATTACATCTTCAACTGCAAAGGGGTAAACCGCCTTTACGATGTCGCGCCGTTCTTGCAGAAAGTGAATTTCGTCGGACACAGCCACTACACCAATCTGTTTCTGATGACAGGCAACGGTCAGTCGGTCGAACTCAACATTTCAAGCGGCGAAGTCGATATTTCAACGCTTCCCAACCCTGTCGTATGCGTCTGCGGCTCGGTAGGACAGCCCCGTGACGGTGATCCCAGATCCAGTTTCGTTTCATACGATTCCGATAAAAAAATTCTGAAATATCACAGAGTTGAATATGATTTTGAGCTGACAATCAATAAAATCAAAGCTTTGCGTCTCCCTGCTTCTTTCGGTGAAAGGCTTAGAAATGGCTGCTGAAATTCCATGCCGGATTTTTGAAAAACCGTGTGATTACGGTGAGATGCTTGAATTCCAGGAAAATCTGCGCAATGAAGTCGTTACCAAAAAAAATGAAGGGTGCGTTCTTTTTCTTGAGCATGATCCGGTCTATACTTCCGGGCTTCGAGGCAAAGAAGAGGACTTTATAAGGCCGGTCGGAAACATTCCGGTTTTCAATATCAGACGCGGCGGAGAACTCACTTTCCACGGGCCGGGGCAGCTTGTGATTTATCCCATTATTGATTTCAGAAACTACGGATTTTCCTCGATAAAAGAGTTCGTTCTCTTTTTCGCCAACTCGATAAAAAGCGTTCTGACTGATTTCTGCGGTGTTCAAAACCTCAAATGGCACGATGAAAAGGCCGGTCTCTGGATCGAAGACCGCAAAATCGCATTCACCGGAATGCACTTCAAGAAATTTGTTCCGATTCACGGATTTTCTGTCAATATTTCCAATGACTTATCCTATTTCTCGAAAATCGTGCCGTGCGGGATTCCCGATTGCATAATCACTTCCGTCAAGGAAGAAACAGGAAAAATTTTTCAGGTTAAAGATGTCGCTGATAAAATAGTTGCCGCGATAAAGATGTTTGACAATAATGTTTTATGCCGGAGATAGATATTATGAGAAAAATCGTTGTTTTCTTTTTGGTTTTGGCTGTTTTCGGCACAAATTTCACTCTTTTTGCCGAAGATGATGACAAGCAGAAACTTGCAGTTATGGAATTTGAGGATCAGAGCGGCAAACTTTCCAAAAAAATGCTTTCGAGTGCGACTGAATACATCCGAGGCGCATTTGTCAGCACAAACAAGTATGTTGTTATCGCGAAAGAGCGGCAGGTTTTTTTATTCAATTTTCTTGTTTTCATGCTCTTTTTCTATCTGTTTCACGCTTTTTTCCGGTGTCGGCAGATCTTCCGGCATTGTGCCGCCGAGTTCTGAGATCGTCTGACGGACTTTTTTGCCGACTTCAAAGTGGGTTTTGTTTGCTTCTTCCTTGCCTTGAATGTGTTCGCGGCGGAGTTTTTCCTCAGTCTGTGTTGCGCGGAAAAGATTTGCTGCAAGTTCAGTGCTTCCCATATAATCAAGGATATTCTGATTTTTGCCGAGTCCTTTGCGTTCTCTGATGTCCTGCGCTTTCAATCCGCCGTATAAGCCCATATAGCCGCAGTTCTGGAAAATCGCATAGTCAAGCGGCTTGTCAATTCCTGCGTTGTGTGCGGCATCCGCCAAAGCCGTGTTGTGACGCTTCATTTCGTTTCTGATGGCAATGCGTTTCTGTTCTTCAGTAAGCTGTTCGTAGTCGTCAATAAGTTCCTGCTGGCGCGTCTTTACTGCAAAATAGGTCTGCCCCAAAGCGATGACTTCCTTGCGCGGATCGCCGTTCATCACGATGAGGTAGCAGGCATAACGCGAAAGCATGAAATCTTCGATAGTGCGAGTTCCGCCATTCGGCATTTCCGATGATTTGTCGAGGTCAACAAAACATTCGTCAACAGACTGTCCGGCTCCGTTACAGGCTTCTTTCGCTCGATCAATAACCTTTATAAAATTTCTCCATTCGGTATATTCAAGAACTTTCTGCAACTCTCTTGCATACCAGAATTCCTGCCCGAATTCATTAATGTGTTTAATGCTTTCAAACAAATTCTCGTCGTACTTCACAAGATCCATTATTTCCTCCATTTCTTGGTTTTTGTAAATTTAAATTTATTATTCTCAATAAACAATAAAGCTATAACTTGAATAAATATATTGTAACTTTTGCAAATATTAATAAAAATATGTTTTTTAAATAAAAAATATAAAAATTTATTTTGATTTTTATTAATCTTGAATTTTTAGCTGGCATTCCCAATTAAAATTGTTTTGCCTGCTAATCCGTTTAAAAACTTGCTATGGCTGCGAAACTTCCTAAAATATTATGTTTTTTTGATGATTCGTTTCTCGGGGAGAAAAAATGAAAAAATTTATCCTTGTTTTTATACTGTTTTTCACATTTTCATTTGTTTTTGCCGAAACCGTCGAAAAACCCGCGGAAAATGCCATAAATACTGGACAAACCGTAGAGACGTTACCTGAAACGTCTCAAAAAACGAAAAAAAATGATATAAAATGGAAATTCTATTCGAAAAACAAAGCCCATGTTTTCATTGACCAGAAAATACGCAACGGCGAGGCGGAAGATACCTACGGCGTGCTTCAGACCGAGGATTTCGGAGAGATCACTTACAAAAATTACACTTTCGGGATCAGAAAAACACTTCTTTTCTTTGCTGACAAAGAGAGTGATGATTATGTTAAAAATTTTGATTACATTTACAGCGACGAGCATTTCAACCACAGTTGGGAACAGTATTTAGACAGGATTTATGTTAAAGGAAAATGGAAAAAAGCACAGTTTACGGTAGGTGATTTTTATGAAAGTATGAACCGCGGAATGGCGTTTTCGATGAAAAACGATCAGGTCTACGGTGACAATTCGATACGCGGAATCAATATTTCACTGGATTACAACGGTTTTTTCATTAAAGAGTTCGGCGGAATGGCAAATCCGCAGTTGCGCGACAGTGCGACTTTTAAAAGAATGAACGAATCTGAAGACTGGCTTATCGGTATGGAGACAGGATACAAATGGAAAGTCGCCGAAGCTGCGGTGCAGTACGGTTACGGAAACTACGGAAAATACAGTCTGGTTTCTCCGAGCAATGAGAAGGCGTCTCTCAAAAGGTGGCTTGATACAGAGAAAGAATTTCACTTTTTAGGCAGTTATTTTGCTTTGAAAAATCCTTTTCCGGGTTTTTCGTTCTACGCAGGAGCAGTTTATGTACCTTACGGAACTGAAACTACGATAGAAAGCAACCAGTTTCATGAAAATACTCCGAAAATCGACAAAGAAAAGACTGACTTGCAGAATGCCGCGGCATTTTATTCGTCAGTTCTTTACTATTTCGATTTCGGCAAGAAAAAAAGCCGCCTGACCTTCAAGCTGGAAGGCAAAATGTACAATAAATTTTTCCTCAACTACAATAGAATGGAGGACAAGGATTACCAGAAACGCCGCTATTTCAATCCGCCGACACTGCTTCCGAAAGAACTTCAGATCGACAACGAATTTGACACATGGGCAGTCGGAGGCCGCATAAGTTTCAACGAAAACTATTCGGGAATAAAATTCCATGCCGATCTTGTGAAAGGTGACTCTCTCGACAATCAGGACGCACTTCCGTCAAACACTACAAATGCGATAATTACATACCGTTCAGAGAATTTCTGGTATTCTGCTTTGAGCGGCGAAAAAGAATGGAAACATGTTTCTCTTTCTGCCGGACTTGGCTGGCACACAGTAAGAAACAGCAGTTCTGAGAGAAAAAACAGCCGCGACTGGATAATTTCATTCATTCATGTCGGCGGTTT
>DBYC01000082.1:0-221 GCA_002310035.1 bacterium UBP6_UBA1196 | reverse complement strand
TGGAAATACAAACGGACGCACGAGCTCTTCGCCGCTGTCAAAAACACGACATGGATCGAAAAAGAGGGCGGTACTGAAGAAGCGGATGACATCGAAGAGGGGAATAGTGGAAGCTATTCGCCAAGTTTTTATACAGGCGGCTCAATCGGTTACAAATACAAATTCCTGAGAACATACATTTTCGGCGGACTGGAAAAGGGCGGTTTCACCTGTGACGGCGG
>DBYC01000043.1:27794-43292 GCA_002310035.1 bacterium UBP6_UBA1196 | reverse complement strand
TCGTATTGACACTTTTTGCTGAAAAATTATCGGGAAAAGCCATTTTTTTCTCCATAAAAAGTTCACAAATCGGCTGAATATACAAAAAAATAGATAAACGACAAGATAAAAATGATGTCAGATTCCGCTTTCAAAGATCGTTTGCATTAAATAAAAACACCATTTTCAATATTTTTTACTTTTATTTTTGAAATTTTTCAATATAATATTTTGTTTTTTATGCTTTTTTGTTAAAACAAATATTACTTGCAGGGGTAAAAATGAAAAAGGAAGAAATTGAAAATCTTTTTAACAGCTATGAAGAGGCAGTTTGCAAAATCGAGGAAACTGAGTGCTGGAGCGCGAGAGACCTGCAAAAACTGTTCGGATACAGCCTTTGGCAGAACTTCTGCAAAGTGATTGAAAAGGCCAAGGAGGCTTGTCGGAACGTGGGTCAGCAAGTCTCAGACCATTTTATTGACGTCAATAAGATGGTCGTACTTGGTTCAGGCGCGGAAAGAGAAGTCGATGACATAATGCTCACACGCTATGCCTGTTATCTTGTGGCGCAGAACGGCGATCCGAGAAAACCGCAGATAGCCTTTGCGCAGACATATTTCGCGGTTCAGACCCGCAGAGCAGAACTGATAGAACAGCGGCTGCTGGAAGTCGAGCGTGTCAGAGCCCGTGCAAAATTGCAGGAAACCGAGAAAAAACTTTCTGGAATACTTTATGAACGCGGCGTGAACGAACAGACCTTCGCCATAATCCGTTCAAAAGGCGATCAGGCACTTTTCCGGCTCAGCACGAACATGATGAAACAGCGCATGGGCATACCGCAGGCACGTCCGCTCGCCGATTTTCTGCCTACAATCAGCATAAAAGCCAAGGATTTCGCCGCCGAAATGACAAGCGTCAATGTGCAGACAAAGGATCTGCAAGGTGAAAACGCAATCACAGAAGAACATGTCGAAAACAATGCAGCTATCCGCAAAATGCTTATTGACCGCGGCATCGTACCCGAAGATCTCCCGCCGTCAGAGGATGTGAAGAAAGTAGAACGCCGTCTGGCAAAAGAAGAAAAAAAGCTGCTGAAAAACAAGGAATAGTTTTAATCTTTCCACGCTTCCGGATGTTTGTTTGTAGCTGTTTTAGCACTGAAAATCCTACTTTTACTTCATTGTTTGACTCTTCAAAAACCGCAAGAAACCAAACTGCGGCTTTCTCGAAAGACATTTTACTCTCCGGTAAATAAAAACTATTCTAAAAAGACGAATCAGAATTATGCATAAAAAGTTGAAAATTCAATTTTGTACTATTCTTGACTTCAAGAGATATTCAGCTTTAATGTTCCAGTTTTTGTTGTATTTTAAGGAGGTTAGGATGAAAGTTGTATGTTTTGTAGGCGCATTCATTTTGTTGGGCATAATATTGTCTTTCTATTACAAAAAAATTGCAGCTAAATATGCGGCATCTATTGATAAAGAAATCGATTCAAAAAATTTAAAAAAATTAATGGAAATTTTTAATGAAATCGTTCAAAAATACAAATCAAATGATCTTGTTAAGATAGCATTTGAAAATACATACGATCATTTCCTGAATCAGGCATTTTTTTCTGATTTCCCAAATAAAAAAGAACTGCTTTTATTTTATGAAAAGAATATGAAGAGTGCGGCTCTTGCCTCCCATAAAAAAAATTTCATTGATAGAGTTCTTGACACTCTTTCAGATATAGAGCATCCAACAGAAGATGATTTCAATTACTTCAATGAAATATTGCTTGATTTAAAAGTTGATGCTGATACCCAAAATGATGCTAATAAAAGACTAAGTATCATAAAAAAGATTGCCGACTTACGTAAAAACGGATTACAACCCTTGGAAATACACAATCCTATCACTGCAAAAAAAGATTGTTTCTATTATGGAAATATCGATATTTTAAAGAATCGTCAGAAAAACGGACAGAAATTTTTCGAATATGATAAAACAGGAGAATTTTATATTTTAAATGACGAAATAGATATAGTTGTCGATGGCGGACATAAGAAAATAAAGCTTTCTAACATTATAGGCTTGGATTTTGAAGATGAAATTTTGCAATTAACCATTTTAAACAGATCTACACCTCTAGGGCTTTCTTCAAAAGAACCAGAATATGTTTTAGAAATCTTGAATATGGTGAGAAAATTGTCCTAACTAAAAAATACCTGAATTTGAGTCTGAAAAATTATTACCTGCTTCCCTCAGACAAATCTTCTGTATATGAAGAATTTTTATCTGCTTTATCAGTCGTTTTTGGAAATTACCCCCCAAGTTGAGGAGCAATCAGGCAACAAGGCATTTACTCAGCAAGTTGCTGAGCAATTAGAGAATTTTCTACGATTTTTCCCTCATTTCAATGCAGAAAAGTTCAAGAGGCAAGTGGCAGTAACCGTTAGGATTTTTTACAAGATACTTCTGGTGGTACTCTTCCGCAGGATAGAAATTCTCAAGCGGTTTGACTTCGACCGCAAACTTCTCAGCTTTTGACCCGAGAACAAATTTTTCGCTTTTCACTGCCGCTTCGATATCGGGAAGAAGCGATCCATCGGTGTAATAAATTCCTGTGCGGTATTGAATGCCGCAGTCGCATCCCTGCTGGTTGACCGAAAGCGGATCGATAGCCCGGAAATAGTATCCGAGCAGCTTTTGCGTCGGCAGTTGAGCCTCGTCGTATTCGATTTTTACCGTTTCGGCATGTCCGCTCCCCTCACAGACATCGCGGTATGACGGATTTTCAGTTTTTCCGTTGGCATAACCCGTTTCAGTCGATCTGACACCAGAAAACTGGTCAAAAAAACGCTGCGTTCCCCAGAAACAGCCACCTGCAAGATAAATCGTCTTCATTGAAACCTCCGCTTCTTGCCTTTTTCCGATTTTTTTCTATAATGCGTTTTTTGTTTATCAACTTTTTAAGGAGAAAATCATGAAAAAGTTTTTTGTTCTGGCAGCAATTTTTACTGCAATGTTTTTTGTAGTCTCCTGCGGCGGCAGCGACAACAAAGACGACAACAAAGGCGGTAACGGCGGCAACACCGAAGAAAACGGCGGCAACACCGGAGACAACGGTGGCAGCACCGGAGACAACGGCGGCAACACCGGAGACAACGGCGGCAACACGGCTGATTCAGGTGACACAGAAAATAACGGAGATCCGGATGATTCGGGAGAAGGGGAAGACGAAGGCGGCGAATCGGGATTTGCAACCGAAGCTGAAGCATATCTGCCGGCTTCTTACGCAGAAAAAACTCTGGATGCATGGTACATGCTCAAAGACGAAGATAAAGACAGAATAAAAATCGAAGCCGTCTTTTTGTTCAACGACAACTCTCTGGTAAAAACAAACAGCAAGGTCTATTCCGTAGCAGACGGCAGAGGGCCGAGTCAGGAAATTGACGCAGAAGGCACTTTCACGATCACTTCCGGCGATTACGACAACGGTACGGCAAAAGTTGAAGCAGCCGGAATGCAATTCGAAGTCTCAATCACCGAGGGTGTACTCTCCGCAATGAACGCTGAATTCATCAAACAGGACAACGCCGACGCACCGGAACCTAAATAGGTTTTTCTTCCAACAAACAAAAACTCTTTCAAAGTTGACTTCATAATTTCGGATTTATTTGAATTGCCTCGAAATAAAAGTATATTTCACGTGTCATATTGGTCGTTGAATCGTTTTTATTTGAATAACTATAATATTTTCAGGAGGTTACAATGAACAAAGAGTATCAGGTCAAAGACATTGCGCAGGCCGATTTCGGGCGCAAGGAGATCGCTCTCGCCGAGATCGAGATGCCGGGACTTATGGCGCTTCGCGAAAAATATGCTGAAAAACAGCCGCTCAAAGGGGCGAGGATCACGGGAAGTCTCCACATGACTATCCAGACCGCCGTTCTGATAAAGACTTTAGTTGCTCTCGGCGCCGATGTCCGCTGGGCAAGCTGCAACATCTTCTCGACTCAGGATCACGCCGCTGCCGCGATCGCAGACATGGGTGTTCCCGTTTTTGCGTGGAAAGGCGAAACCATCGAAGAATACTGGCAGTGCACGCTGAAAGCTCTTTCGTTCCCGGGTGGCAAAGGACCGCAGCTCATCGTTGACGACGGCGGAGACGCGACGCTTCTCATCCACAAAGGTTATGCCTGCGAAGAAAATCCTGCTCTTTTTGACGAGAAAGCGGAAAACCGCGAGGCTCAGGCAATACTCGACATTCTGAAAAAAGAATACAAGAAAGATCCGCAGAAATGGCACAAAATCGTTAAGGAAATCAAGGGTGTAAGCGAAGAGACCACGACCGGCGTCCACAGACTTTACCAAATGCTCGAAAAGAATACTCTTCTCTTTCCGGCAATCAACGTCAACGATTCGGTCACAAAGTCGAAATTCGACAACCTTTACGGCTGCAGAGAGTCGCTTGCTGACGGCCTCAAACGCGGAACAGACATCATGGTCGCGGGCAAAGTCGTCTGCGTATGCGGATATGGCGATGTCGGCAAAGGATGCGCGAAGTCGATGCAGGGTTTCGGCGCGAGAGTTATAGTTACGGAAATCGACCCCATCTGTGCACTCCAGGCAAGCATGGAAGGATTTG
The DNA here is from genome assembly GCA_002310035.1 of bacterium UBP6_UBA1196. GTDB lineage: Bacteria > UBP6 > UBA1177 > UBA1177 > UBA1177 > UBA1177. The sequence goes on along the minus strand of DBYC01000043.1, from coordinate 38,677 downwards.
AAGTCAGAACCGTTGAAGAAATCGTTGATTTTGCTGATATTTTTGTCACTGCCACTGGAAACTGCGACATCATCACCGCAGACCACATGAAAAAAATGAAAAACATGGCCATCGTCTGCAATATCGGACATTTCGACAACGAGATCCAGGTCGATGCGCTCTACGCGATCCCCGGAATCAAAAAAATCAACATCAAACCGCAGGTCGACCGCATCGAATTCCCCGACGGACACTCGATCATCCTTCTCAGCGAAGGAAGGCTCGTCAACCTCGGCAACGCGACAGGTCATCCGAGTTTCGTAATGAGCAATTCCTTCACGAATCAGGTTCTGGCGCAGATGGATCTCTGGCAGAACGAATACAAACTCGGCGTCTACATCCTTCCGAAGCACTTAGACGAGGAAGTCGCCAGACTTCACCTTGCGAAACTTGGTGTCAGCCTCACAAAACTCACGCAGAAACAGGCTGATTACATCGGTGTCAAAGTCGAAGGCCCGTACAAAGCGGAACACTATAAATACTAGACAGCTACTCAGACAACTCTTTGAATTTATTGATCAGATTATTCGTCGAAGAATCGTGTGACGAAACTTTTTCTTTGTTTTCAAGTTCCGGCAGAATTTTTGTCGCGAGCTGTTTTCCGAGCTCGACTCCCCACTGGTCGAAGCTGAAAACATTCCAAATGAGTCCTTGTGTAAAGATTTTGTGCTCGTAAATCGCAATGAGTTTTCCCAAAGTTTCAGGGTCAAGTTTTCTGAAAATTATCGAATTCGTCGGTCTGTTTCCGCTGAAGACTTTGAACGGAAGAAGCTTTTTGATCTCTTCAGGCGATTTTCCCGCTTTTTTAAGCTCGGTTTTTGCTTCTTCGGCGGTTTTTCCGTTCATCAGAGCCTCTGTCTGCGCAAAAAAGTTGGCAAGAAGCTTTCTGTGGTGGTCTCCGACCGGGTTAAATGAGTTTGCCGGTGCAATAAAATCAGCCGGGATCAGCTTAGTTCCCTGGTGGATAAGCTGATAGAACGCATGCTGGCCGTTTGTGCCGGGCTCGCCCCAGATTATCTGGCCTGTCTGATAGCTGACCGGATTTCCCGATCTGTCGGTGCTTTTTCCGTTTGATTCCATGTCGCCCTGCTGCAAATATGCGGCGAAACGGTGCATATACTGATCGTAAGGAAGGATCGCGTGAGTTTCGGCACCGAAAAAGTTGTTGTACCAGATCCCCAGAAGTCCGAGAATTACCGGAATATTTTTGTCAAACGGCGTATTTTTGAAGTGCAGGTCCGCCGCATACGCGCCGCGGAGCAGTTTTTCAAAATTTTCATATCCGATGACACATGCGATGCTGAGTCCTATCGCGCTCCAAAGCGAATATCTTCCGCCGACCCAGTCCCAGAATTCAAACATGTTTTCAGTGTCGATCCCGAACTCCGTTACCGCTTTCACGTTGGTAGAAAGGGCTGCAAAATGTTTTGCGATATCTTTTTCACTGCCGCCGTTTTCCAAAAACCACTTTTTCGCTGTGTTTGCGTTGGTCATCGTTTCAAGAGTCGTGAAAGTTTTCGAAGCGATGAGAAAAAGTGTCGTTTCGGGTTTAAGTTTTTTCAAAGTTTCAGAAATATGCGTGCCGTCGATATTCGAGACGAAAAACACGCGCAAACCCGCTTTCCAAAAGGGTTTCATAGCTTCTGTCACCATCACGGGGCCGAGATCACTGCCGCCGATACCGATATTTACGATGTCAGTTACCGGTTTTCCCGAAAAACCGAGCCATTTTTTATCCGAAACCTTGTCTGCAAAGGCTTTCATCCTGTTCTGAACGCGCCTGATATCCTGTTTTATGTCGCGGCCGTCGAGAAAAAGCGGCTCGTCGGAAAAGTTGCGCAGAGCTGTGTGGAGAACGGCGCGGTTTTCAGTCTCGTTTATCTTTTCTCCGCTGAACATCGCATCGATCCCCTCTTTCAAACCGGCTTCTTCAGCCAGATCGAAGAGTGCTTTCATAACTTCTTCATCGACAAGGTTTTTTGAATAGTCGAGATAAATATCGTCGAGAGATGCTGAAAATTCGCCGGCTCTTCCGGGGTTTTCCCTGAAAAGTTTTCTTAAATCAAAAGAGCGGTTTTCCTTGATCTCTTCAAGCGTTTTCCATGATTTCAGTTCTGTCGGACAAATTTTAGGCAACATTGGTTCCTCCGTTTATTTATTTTCAAAAACTTCTTCTTCCTTAACTTTGAACATGAGATAAAAACCCAGGAACATCAAAATGATTTCCATGATCTGTCCCATCGTGAGAAATTTGAAGACTATCTGCTCCTCGCGGGAAAACTCAATAAAGAAATTGAAAAATCCGTAGCCTGCAAGCACTGTTCCTGAGATAATATTTTTTTTGATCCCGAGCCTGTTCATTATTGCGACCCCGATAAAAAGAAGCAGCATGGAAAAAATGATGTAAAGCTGCGTCGGGTGTACCGGAAGCGACTTGACATAGCGCGAAGGAAGCAGCGAATGGGCATACTGCTGCCTTGAAACCAAGCTTGCCGGCGGATAGCTTATCGCAAAAATACCGTTATAAAGTTTGCCGAAGCAGCACCCTTTGAGAAAACAGCTGATCCTGGCCAGAGCCGCAAAAAGAGGGAACGGGAAAAGTATCGCAAAAGTCAGTTTCTTTGCACCATTGACAACAAAAAGAAGAACTATCGAGAGAATCAGAATGCCGCCGGTTATTGAAAAACCTTTGAAAGCCACACCCAGCACCGTTTTGAACGATGCAAAACTGTCGATTTTCTGAATAATTTTCCATGATGATGAGAAAAACGGAAAAAGATTTCCCGTAAAAAGAATTATGAGAAGCGGTGAGATCGCCGCCCCGATCAGCGACACGATTCCGACCTTTACCAGAATTTTCCTGTTTTTTTTAATGTCTGTCAGCTTCCTGACAAAAAGAAACCAGACCAGAACATAAAGCAGAAAAAGAACCGGCGAAAGGTAACCGCCAAAGTCAATCACTCCCGAAAAAAGCCAGTTCAGCATTGAAAACCTCCTTAAAAAAGCACAAAATCATATTGATTTCCCTGAAAAAATCATTTTTTTACAAAAAAATCCGATACAACGTCATAATTCAGGGAAACAGTTGCATTCAGGCTGTTTATTAAAAGATTTTTTGCTATATGACAGATTTTTTACTGAATCAGACTATCTTACGCAGCGCACATAGACGCCATCGTTGATTTGCGGAAGATTATCCACTGCTCCGTAATCAAAATCTATGTACCACACATTCTGCGGGTTGTCTGACAGGAGCGAGGACGACCATAAATTAATTTTTTTATCGCCTAATTTGCTGTAGATGTCTTCTTCGGAATAATCCCAAATTGCACAGGCGCTGCTCTCTGATGACTGAGTGGCTGTCTCCGTACATTCCGAACAGCTCCAGCAGTCGGCATAGGAAAGACAAGCTGCCGTTTCGCTTACTTTACAGTTGGTTTTTATTCTGTCTGCTATCAGAAGCGTTCTGAGTTCGTCTATATTCGGAAGTCTCCAGTCGTCGAAACCGCCTTCCTCCAGCCCTTCGCAATACTCTTTGGCAGGATAAGTCACGCTCCCAGCGCTGTCGGTTTCAGTCCAGGATATATAACTTGATGATATGTCAGACCAAGTCAAACCGCTTTTTGTATCGTAGCACGGTGTTACACCGTTATCGCTGCATTCGGGAAGGCATTCGTTACCGGATGCATCGCACGGAGTGGTGCACTGCTCATAAGTTACACCGTAAAACAAGCGGTTTCCTTTACTTGTTGCAAGACATATATTTCTGTTCATACTTCCAAAAACAGATTCTTCATCTTCATAGTCGCACATCGGCGTGCCGGTTATGTCTCCCGCTGTTACGCATGAACCGAAACAATAAGCATAGTTTTTGCCTTCATATTCGCCACCGTAAACGCCGATGGATGTCAGACACGAGTCTCCGCATTCTTCATAAGAAACCTTCCCGTTGTAACACCATTTTGCCACGCTTCCGTCACAGAATTCGACAAAAGTGTCAAAATCACATATAGCGTAGGGTACACTGTTTTGATCATCAGGGACTTTATTAAGCGGAATGCAGTCTGTTCCCTCTTCGTTGCACGGAGTGTTACACTGAGAGACCACTCCTTCAAAAACAAGATACCCTTTGCTTGTTTTGAGGCATAAGTCGGCTGTCAAAATTCCGCCTGAACCGACAGGATTGTTCCGGCATGAGAGCGGTTTTTTGCCGGGAGCCTCGCAAGGTGAAGCACAGTATGCAGCGTTTACGATTTTACTTTCATCGTAGAGATCTATTGTCGTTATGCAGGTCTTTCCGATCGAAGTGCACGAAAAAGCGGTGACAGTTCCGGAATCGCACCATATCGTATTGTCGTTTTCGTCACAGAATTCGACAAATGTTGCCGGATCGCATGTAGCTCCCACATTGTTGTTCTGGTCTTCAGGAACGGTATCTATATTTTCATTCGCTGTAAGAACACACTTGCCGCTTTCCCATGAATATTTTTCAGCGCATTTGAAGTGGCATGTACCCTCTGTTTCGTCATTGTATTCAGCCGTGATTTCAGGCGTCCAGACGCCTTCGGAATATTCCTGAGTATAGTGGTTGTCACCGTTCCACACGGAATGTTCGGGTTTTGCACCGCAACTGATTGTACATTTTTTCTTAACCCTGTCCCAAATTCCGCCGTTCTCTACACATTCTGCTGCAATTTCATCCGGCTCGATCCAGACGCAGCGGAAAGGTAATTCATTAGTGGTATACGAATAGTATATATAACCATAGTAAGAATAGAGTATCCAGGCATACCCTGAATAATCGGACATAACAGAAGAAGACCACAAGTATTCATTGTAGCCTCCGTCACCGAATTTGCTGAATTTGGGATCAGGGATGCATTCAACAGAGCCGTCAACTTCTTTACAAGACTCTGCGCAATTCAGGTCATTGGTCCAGCAATTACTATAAGCAAGGCAGTCGTTTTCCGCGGAGATTTTACATGACTCGTCTTTGCTCCACCCCGCAATGAGCGTTTTCAGCTCGTCAATAGTCGGAAGATCCCAGCCGATACCGCGTCCGCCATTGCTAGATCCGTTCAGTTTCCGACAATACATGGAAGCCTCGGCCCATTCCATATGCGGATATTTTTCAGACCATGTCAGCTTGCTTTCCGGGTCATAGCACGGGAAATCAGTCGTCAGGATATTGCATTCCGACAGGCAGTCCTTGCCGTTCCAGAGATAGTTTGCAGCACATTTGAAGTGGCAGTCTCCCTTTGTTTCGTCGTATTTTGTGGGAACTTCGCTGCTCCATTTGCCGTCGGCATATTTCTGGGTGTATGAATCATGGCCGTTCCATTCGGCATGACCGGCAGTGATCTTTTTGCAGCTGACTGTTTTAATGCAGCTGCTTTCCTTTCCGTCCCAGTTCCAGGTTCCGCCGGCAGCGACGCATTGGTCAGCCTCTGTCGGCTCGGGAGTTGAATCTTCATCAGGTTTTGAATCGCCGGAATCGTCAGCCGTATCGCCGCCGTCCTTGTCTGAATCCTCAGCCGGTTCGGCATCGGCAGGCTCTTCGTCAGCCGTATCGCCGTCTTCATCCGTTACAGTCTCATCGGAATCGGGATTTTCGTTCGAATTTTCTTTTTTAGAGCTTCCGCCGCAGGAAGCAATCAGAAAAATCGCGCCTAAAATAAAAATCACAAACAGTTTTTTCATTATCAGCCTCCAAAAAATTACAGACTATCTTACGCAGCGTACATAGACGCCATCGTTGATTTGCGGAAGATTATCCACTGCTCCGTAATCAAAATCTATGTACCACACATTCTTCGGTTTGTCTGACAGGAGCGAGGACGACCATAAATTAATTTTTTTATCGCCTAATTTGCTGTAGATGTCTTCTGCGAAATAATCCCAAATTGCACATGCGCTGCTCTCTGATGACTGAACAGCTGTCTCCGTACATTCCGAACAGCTCCAGCAGTCGGCATAAGAGAGACAAGCTGCCGTTTCGCTTACTTTACAGTTGGTTTTTATTCTGTCTGCTATCAGAAGCGTTCTGAGTTCGTCTATATTCGGAAGTCTCCAGTCATCAAAACCGTCTTCCTCCAGCCCTTCGCAATGCTCTTTGGCAGGATAAGCCACACTGCCCGAGCTGTCTGTTTCAGTCCAGGATATATAACTGGGTGACATGCTTGACCAAGTCAAACCGCTTTCCGGATCAGAGCACGGTGTTTCACTGTCTTGGCCGCATTCAGGAAGGCATAGCGTCTTATCAGCTTTACACGGAGTGGTGCACTGCTTTGTCGTTTTCGGAAGTTCCTCATCCGCAAAAAAAAGATTTCCTTTGCTTGTTTTAAAACATACATTGAATTCCAAAGCGCCTACAGCATCTCCGGGGTTTTGTACACAACCTGATGATTTTCCGTAAGCCCCGGGCGTTTCGCATGATTGATAACACCACGCATAGTTTTTGTTTTCATTCGACGGATACATACCGAATGTTGTCATACAGGTTTTCTCTGAGCCGCAGCTTAAACGACTAACAACCTTCTCGTCGCAATATACCACTGCGTTTCCGTCACAGAATTCAACAAAAGTTGCCGGATCGCATGCGGCGTCAGACGTGTTATCCTGATCTTCAGGAACAGGTTTGACATCTATCTCATTTGCAAGGAACTGCTCGCATTCAGTGCCGTTCCAGCCATAATTTGACACGCAAACATATTGGCATTCTCCTTCCTCATAACCGTATTTAGGATTTGCTTTACCGACCCATTTTTGGCTTGCATAATCATATTCCTGAGTGTATGTGCCGTCGCCATTCCATTCAGTATGTTCCGGTTTTGCGTCGCATGGAACATTTTTTTCACATTTTTTCTGGGTCCTGTCCCAGATTCCGCCTTTTTCTGCGCATGTGGTTACGGTTTCATCCGGCTCGACCCAGACGCAGCGAAAAACATGTTCATCAGATATGGCTGCCCAATACGGAAGGCCGTAGTATGAATACAATGTCCAGACATATCCTGAATAATCTGATAAAGAAGAAGCTGACCAGTCGGCTTCATAGTAATCCCCGTCACCGAATTTGCTGAATTTCGGACCTGGATTCCAGCTGCCGTCACTCTCATCGTAAGCCTCAGCACAGCTTGCATCCGTGTAGCATTCATCATAAGCGAGACAGCCGTTTTTCTCGGAAACTTTGCATGAATCAGCCTTGCTCCAGACAAGAAGCGTCATCAGTTCATCAATATTCGGGAGATACCAGCCGAGACTGTGCCCGCCGTAGTTCGATCCGTTCAGTTTCTGACAATACTCGACAGCGTCTTCCCAAATCATACTCGCATATTTTTCAGACCATGTCAGTTTGCTTTCAGGGTCGTAGCACGGAAAATCAGTCGTCAGCAGATTACATTCGGTCATGCACTCTTTGCCGTTCCATGCATAGTTTGCAGCACATTTGAAGTGGCAGTCGCCCTTTGTTTCGTCATATTTTGTCGGAACTTCTTCGCTCCATTTGCCGGCAGCATATTTCTGGATGTAGGAATCTTCTCCGTTCCATTCGGCATGCTCGACAGTGATTTTTGGGCAGCTGACTGTTTTTTTGCAGATGCCTTCTGTTCCGTCCCAGCTCCATGTTCCGCCGGCAGCGACGCATTGGTCAGCCTCTGTCGGCTCGGGAGTTGAATCTTCATCAGGTTTTGAATCGCCGGAATCGTCGGTCGAATCGCCACCGTCCTTGTCTGGTTCCTCAGCCTGCCCGGTGTCTGCCGGTTCGGCATCGGCAGGCTCTTCATCAGCCGTGTCGCCGTCTTCGTCCGTGACCGTTTCACCGGAATCAGCGTTGTCTGATTTCTTTGAGCCGTCACCGCAGCTCACAATCAGAAAAAGTGCACTTAATGCAAGAATCAGAAACAGTTTTTTCATTGTTTACCTCCAAAAAGTTACAAAAATCGTATAACTTTAATTCAACAGAGAAAAAACTCAAGATTTTAAAGTCTTTTAAAGTCATTGCTTTTTTAAATCTTGCATAAAATCAAATTTTTGTTTTCATACCCGCGGGCTTGAATTTTTTAAGCTGAATTTAATAGGTGAATCATGAAACACTTTTTGGGTCTTGATCTGGGCTCGGTGAGCCTTGACTGCGTCATTCTGGATGAAGAAAAAAAGATAATTTACCAAAGTTACCGCAGGACAAACGGACGACCGATGCAGGCTGCTGCCGAACTTTTCAGGGAAATTTCGGAAAAATTCACGGATTTTGAGTTTTCAGGTGTCTGCGTCACCGGTTCGGGAAAAGAACTCATCGCGAACCAGCTCGGTTTTGACGTCACGAATGAAATCATAGCCCACGCGACCGCCGCCTGGACGCTTTACCCCGACACAAAACATATCATTGAAATCGGCGGCCAGGATTCAAAATTCATAACCATAGGAACCGATAAAAACGGCAGACATTTTCTCGAAGACCACGCTTTCAACGAGCTCTGCGCGGCGGGAACAGGCGCTTTTCTTGACCAGCAGGCGCAAAGGCTCGGGATGACGACAGAAGAACTCGGAAATATCGCTTTTGCGGCAAAAAACGTGCCGAGTGTGGCCGGAAGATGCTCCGTTTTCGCGAAATCGGACATGATCCATCTGCAGCAGAAAGGTGTTCCGAAGGATGAAATCGCGGCAGGGCTCTGCTTTTCCCTTGCAAGGAACTATCTTTCGGCTTTGTGCCGGGGCAAACTGCCTATTCCGCCGATACTTTTCCAGGGAGGAGTCGCCGCAAACAAAGGTGTGGAAAAAGCTTTCCGCGAAATTCTGGGACTCAATGAAACAGAGCTCAAAATCCCTGAACATTTTGGCGAGATGGGAGCTATAGGAGCCGCGCTAATCGCTTCGGAAAGCACCCCGAAAAAATTTCTGCTTTCAGAAATAACAAAGAATTTTTCAGTCACTTTCGATTTTATCGAAGAGAGCGACCTGGAGCCATTAAAAACCGAAGAAATCCCGCAAAACCTAGAAGTGAAGCAGCTTTCAGAGGATCTGTCGGAACTTTTTTTAGGCATCGATGTAGGTTCCGTGAGCACGAAAGGGGCTCTTCTCGATAAAAACAGGAACGTTCTTGCAAGCGCATACCTTCCGACTGCCGGGAAACCGCTTGAAGCAGTTGAAAAAGTCGTCGCCGAAATTACTGCGAAAGCTCCTAGCCATGCACCTTTCGCGGCAGTTGCGACGACTGGTTCCGGAAGAGTTCTGGCCGCCAAATATTTGAAAACCGACCTCACTATCGACGAAATTTCGGCGCAATCGGTCTCATGCGGATACTTTTTCCCCGAATGCGACACCATCATCGAGATCGGCGGACAGGATTCGAAATTCATAAAAATGGAAAAAGGCGCGATAAGCAATTTCAAGATGAACAGAGCCTGCGCCGCAGGAACGGGTTCGTTTCTTGAAGAGCAGTCGAACCGCCTTAAAATCAGCATAAAAGAGGAGTTCGCGGATCTCGCCTTCAAATCAGCCCATCCTGTAAAACTTGGCAGCAGATGCACTGTTTTTATGGATTCAGATTTGGTCCACCATTTGCAGAGAGGCGCGAAAACAGAGGATCTGTGCGCGGGACTTGCTTATGCGACATGCGAAAATTACATCGAAAAAGTGGCAGGGTCGTCAAAATTCGGCAAAAACATAGTTTTTCAGGGCGGAGTCGCAAAAAACAGAGCGGTCGGAGCCGTTTTCGAAAAACTTCTGAAAACAAAAATCAAGATCCACCCCTACCCTGAAATTTCGGGAGCGATCGGGGCTGCTTTCTTCGCTATGGAAGAGCATTTTTCACCCAAAAAAGAGGAAAATAAGGCTGAACCGCTAAACGGTTTTAAGATCCGCGACGCACTTCTTCTTTCATACCTCAGAGAATACGATGAAAACCCGCAAACCCCTGACTGCAAAGGTGTCATCGCGATGCCTTTCGCCCTTAATCTGAAGGAATTTCTCCCTTTCTGGGCTGCATTTTTCGGAGAACTCAACTACGAACTAGTCCTCTCGCCCGAAACGAATTCTGAAATCGTCCAGACTGGCCTGATCCACGTTCCAGCGGAATTCTGCTATCCGATGAAAGTCCTTTTCGGACACGTCAAGACCCTTTTGGATAAAGGCTACAAGCGCATTTTCATCCCTCACATGCAATTTTTCGAGCCACCGAAAAAAAGACTGCAGTATGCATGTCCTTACACTCAGGCTGCACCTTATGTCATCAAAGAAAATCTTCAAAGCGACGCCGAAATAATGACTTTGAAATACCCGGTCGAAGGAGAAGAAAATTTCTGGATCGAAGAAACGGCGAAAACGCTGGGACTTACTTTCTATGAGGTCGATTCGGCCTTTGTCAAAGCGCGAGCTGCACAGAGGGAATTCGCAAACAGATGCATTGAAAAAGGAAAAGAGATCATCGGAAAAATCGAGCGCGAAAACGGCCGCGGAGTCGTTCTTTTAGGGCGCCCTTACAACACCGGAGACCGCCACATAAACCTGAATATAGCGGAAAGGCTCACGAGTCTCGGCATTTCGGTGATCCCTGTCGATTTTCTTCAGCTTGAAACAGAGGAACTTCCGCACATCTGGGACCGTGTCCGCTGGGGTTACGGCAGAAAACTCGTGAAGGCGGCGCGCATTCTCAAAAAACACAAAAATCTGGGAGGAGTCATCGTCACAAATTTCGGATGCGGACCTGACGCTTTCATCGACCAGTATCTTGAATACGAGCTTTCCGACACGCCGCATCTTGTTCTCGAATTTGACGACCACCGCGCCGAAGCAGGCCTTGTGACGAGGCTTGAAGCGTTCTCGCGCAACTTCAAAATCGCAGAAAAAGA
>DBYC01000043.1:0-27661 GCA_002310035.1 bacterium UBP6_UBA1196 | reverse complement strand
AAATACGCTTACGGCAGAGAGTGCCACCCCTTCATTTCGTTTGTGGGAGACCTGCTCAAAGCGGCGAAACGGCCCGATTTCGTGCCCGAAAAGGCGTGTTATTTTGGCCCCTCCTATTTCGGCGCATGCCTTCTTCCGCAGTATATCATCGCGATGCATCTCGTTCTCAAGCGTCTGGGACTCAGTGAAGTCACGATCATGAATATCACCGACGAAACAAACATGAAGGAACTGGGACCCAAGTACCTTGCGAGAATGGCTCTCGGGATCTATGCGATCGATCGCTTTTTCAAGTGGAAAACAGAGATCACGCCTTACGAAGCGGAGACCGGTAAAGTTGAAAAAGTTTACCGCGATGTTCTTGCAGGGATCGAGAAAGGGCTTGAAACAGGCGGATTTTTCAAAGCAATTAAACGCGGCGTCAAGGCGATGAAATCGATAAAACTGACTCCTGATAACGGCACGAAACCAAAAATCGGCGTTGTAGGAGATGTTTACACCAGAATAAACGCACACTCGAACGGAAAACTTTTTGAAAACCTCAAAAACATGGGCTTTGAAGTTTGGCCCTCCTGCTCGATGATCGACCTCACCTTCATGGCGCTTGAACTCAAATCGGACGACTTTTTGAAAGAAGGGAAAAAGGTGAAAAGTTTCCTCGCGAAAGGGACTTTTCCTGCCGTAAAAATCTGCCGTCACCTCATTGACAGATACTTTCCCGACACGATCAGAACTCCGCAGGAGCGCGACCTCAACTTCATCAAAAAGACTGTCGGAAAACATATCGACATCACGATCGACCGCGCTCTCACCCTGAATTTAAGCCGCATCGGAGAACTTCACGAAGCAAAAGCAGACGGAATTTTGAATGTCATGTGCCACAACTGTATGCTCGGCACCGTAACAGAATCGCTCACTTCGACTTTGAGAAAGGATACCGACGACACACCTATCTGCACACTTGTTTACGAAGGCCTGAAATCGACTCACAACAAAAACCGCCTCGAAGCATTCGCCCATCAGGTGAAACAGAAAAAAGAATAACTGATTTCGGATACGATTCACAAAAAGTTTTTTTTCAAGAAAATCTGATTTTTAAACAGGATAGAAATTAAGGTTTTTGAAATTAAGACTTATTCGCCGCAACCGCCCTGTGGAACAGGTTTGTCGCTTGCTTTGATGGTTTTGTCAGCTGCGCAGCCTTTAAGGTCTTTGTTGTAAGCGCAGATCTGTCTCTGGATATCGTTCGCAGCAATGCCGCCGCCCTGATATTTGTTGTTGATGAGCCATGTCGGGCTGCCGCCGATGCCGATAGCGTTTCCGAGCTTGATGTTCTCGCTGTGGAGTTTTTTGCCTTCGTCGCCGTTGAAGCATTTTTCGATAACGTCAGCTTTGATTTTGCCGGTTGCGCATTTCTGCCATTCGTTGCTTCTGATGTTCTCGTTGCGGCACCAGATGTAGTTCATGTAGTCTTTCGGGTAGTGTTTGATCGCGCAGAGTTCGCGGATGTTCTCGTCAACTTCGCCCTGTCCGTGAAGTGAACGGAATTTGCCGGGTTCGGTTTCGTTTGCAATGTAATTTACATGGAAATCAAGTTTGTCATCCTTGAAAACTTCGAAAACTTCTTTCATTGCGTTGAGCGCCATAACACCGTAGGGGCACTGGCTCATAACGAAAAGGTCGACTCTCGCAGGCATTTCCTTTCTGCAGACCATTTCGTCTTTGCAGTCTTCGTCAGCACAGTCAACTTTACCGTTGTTGGTGTCGTCGATTCCGTTGTCGCAGATCTCTTTTGTCGGGTCAAATTTAGCACCGACTCTGACAAGGATAGAATTGCCGGCTTTTACTGTCCAGCGCGAAATTTTCTGGTAATCTTCCTCTTTTTCGACAGCTTCTTCGAAAGCTATGATAGGAAGTGTTTTGAATCCTGCTTCAGCGAAAGTTTTGTAAAGTTCTTTCGCTTTAGCATCGGAGTAATCAAGAGTTTCCGGAATAAGCCCCGGGAACATTCCTTTGAGCTGGTTGATCAAAGCTTCCGGTCTGCACTCTTTGCATCTTTTGTCGGAAATGACTGTAACTTTGATTTTAGCAGGTTCAGGAATCGAGCTGCATACTTCCGGTTTCGCGGTTTTGTATTCGTTGCAGATCGCTCTCAGGAAATCGTTGGAAGTTCTTCCGCCTTTGTAAGGCTGGTCTGCAAGGAAAATCGTGGGCGAACCGTTAGCGTTTTTCGATTTCGAGAATTTGTAGCTCTCAAGAAGGATCTGCTCGCCTTCGTCGCCGTCTTTGCAGGCATTGACTTTAGCGACATCAAGATTGAGCTCTTTCGCGCAGCTTTCATAGTTGTCTGGAATCTTTCTCGATTCCTTGTTCATGCAGACGATAAGATTCATGTAATCCTTCGGGAGATGTTTCTTCGCGCAAAGGAAAATTTTGTCGCCCTGACGCTCGGTTGCACCGTGCATCGGCATCCAGCCGCCGTCCTTTTCGTAGCCGATGTAGTTGAGCTCAAAATCAACTGCATTGCCGAGTTTGTCGAGTGTCGGTTTGATTGCGTTCATAACCTGAACACCGTAGGGACACTTACTCATAACGTGGAAAGAAAGTTTGACTTTCTCTTTCGCTTCGGGTTCTTTCTTTTCGCCGCACGCAACGACCATGCTGATGCAAAGTGCGAAAACCGAAGCAAGAATCAATAATTTTTTCAAGAAATCCTCCTTTAAAAAGTGAAAAAAGACCATTTACAAAAAAACGGCAAATAATATTCATTTATTATAAAAAAGCAAACTTTTGCCGCAGATTCATTCATCTGAAGCTTTCCCAGTCGTTTAACAGATTGTTTTTCGGATTTATTTCAAATTTTTAAATTTTTGGTAAAATACCGCGTTTTTTGGTTCTGGTTTTGGAAAAATGACGGAAAAAAATTATTTCGTTCACGAAACAGCGATAGTTGACGAAAATGTAACTATCGGAAAAGACACAAAAATCTGGTGTTTTTCACACATTTTGAGAAATGCCTCCATCGGCGAAAGATGCAACATCGGGCAGAACTGCATGATCGGTGCGAACGTCAGGATCGGCAGCGGCGTGAAAATCCAGAACAATGTTTCGGTTTACGAAAGTGTCGAAATCGAGGACGATGTCTTTCTCGGCCCGTCGATGGTTTTCACGAATGTCATAAATCCGCGCGCCTTCATCGAGCGCAAGAAAGAATTCAAAAAAACCCTGGTGAAAAAAGGGGCGACTATCGGCGCGAATTCCACGATCGTCTGCGGCACGACCATAGGAAATTATTCGTTTGTCGGCGCAGGCAGCGTAGTCAGCCGCGATGTTCCCGATTTCGCTCTGGTCTACGGAGTCCCGGCACGCCGTCACGGTTGGGTCGGAATCAGCGGCAACAAGCTTGAGTTTGACGAAAGCGGATCTGCCGTCGATACTTACGACAATAAAAAATATGTTTTAAAAAACGGAAAAGTTTCCATAATTTCTGATCATTAGGAGAAAAAATGAGTTTTTTTAAAATTTTAAAGGATCTGCTTCCGCACGAAAAAATTTATCCGGTCGAACTTTCGAACGAAACTTTCTACCCCTCTTTGAAAAATTCGCCGGTTCCCGTAATCATTGATTTTTATGTTGAAAAATCGCAGCCCTGCTCGATGGTTTATTCGACTTTGACCAAATTCGCGACCGATTTCAAAGGGCGCGCAAGGGTCGGAGCCTTCAATCTGGCGCAGGACACTGAAGGCAAAATCATCGTTCCATGCAAAATCAAAGCCGCCCCGACAATCGGGATCTTCATCAAGGACGAACCTGTTGAGATGATCGAAGGGGTCGCCGGATACCTTAAAATTCAGGAACTGTTCGAAAAAGTCGAGCAGAAAATGGCTAAAACGGCAAAAAAATAGTCCTTTTTACTAATTTTTTTTGGAGGAATTGTTATGAAATCCTATGTTGCTGAATTTATCGGCACTTGTGCACTTGTAACTCTCGGCTGCGGCACGGCAATGCTTGTCGGCTGCGATGCAGCTTCTGGCTGCGGTTATCTTCTCACCGCATTTGCATTCGGTCTCACGATCGTCGGAATGGCTTACTGCGTAGGCAACATCTCCGGCTGCCACATCAACCCGGCTGTTTCGCTCGGCGTTCTTATGACCGGCGGAATGACAGTTAAAGACTTCATCGGTTATGTAATTTCCCAGTGCTTGGGCGCACTTGCAGGCTCGGGAATTCTTGCACTCATCTTCAGCCTCGGCGGCGTTGCTGACAAAACCGGCGGACTCGGCACGAACGGTCTCGCAGGTGTAAACGGAAGCGCAGTTGCAGGTCTCATCGTCGAAATCGTCCTTACATTCTTCTTTGTTTTCACGATTTTGGGCGTTACCTCGAAGAAAGGCAACCACGGCTCGTTTGCAGGCGTAGTCATCGGCTTCACCCTTGTTCTTATCCACATTCTCGGCATCGGCCTTACCGGAACATCGGTCAACCCGGCTAGAAGCTTCGGTCCGGCAGTTGTAGCTGCAATCGGCGGAAACACCGCTCCCATGGCATCGCTCTGGGTCTTCATAGTTGCTCCGCTCATCGGCGCTGCACTTGCGGCTGTTATCTGGAAAGCTCTTTCGAAAGAAAATTAATTTTTCCCGCAAATTTCAGAAAGTTTTGTTGAAATCTCTTTGAACGGTATGATGTTTTCAACGCCTTCAACTTTGATTCCCTGCTCTGAAACCTCGGTCGGAAGAAGGTTTGACGGATTTGTTTCACATGAAACAAAAAGATTTTTTTCGGAATTGAGTGCCAGGATATAGGCGCGTCCTTTGATCGTCGAACGGTCCAATACTGAATATTTTCCTTCAGCGATCTCTTCTTTTTCGGCAAGTTCTATGGCTTCTATCAAATCACCGCCTTTGGTAAAGAGGATCTTTGCCTGATTTCTTATCTGCGGATTATTCAAAAGCTCTTTCTTCGCAAATTTTGCCCCTTCCAGAAAATTACCTGTCATTTCGGCAAGCTGCATGACCGCAAAAACTGTTTCAGGGGCATCTTTGTCTACTTTGTCTCTCATTTTCCACGCGTTTTCATACTCCCCTGTCTGGATATAGACAAAGAATATCGCATTCTGGATGTCGCATGATTTCGGGTCGATTTTTGCCGCCTCCTTGTAATGCTTCAGAGCCTCCGCCATATTTTCTTCCACATAGAAAAGATTTCCGTAGAAAAAAAGTGTCGCAACGTGCTTCGGATCAAGGTTTAATGCCTTTTTTGCGTAAGTTTTTGCCGCCTCGAGATTCTGTGCATCGTAAGAAATCAAAGCCATGTTGTAAAGCGATTCAACTGCCTGGATCCCTTTATCTATGCAGGTTTCAAAGGCTTTTTTCGCTTCTTCGGTGCGGCCGAGCGCATTCAATGAATAAGCGATATAAAACTCTGCGTCTTTGACGGTGCTTTTTTTGAAAGATTCAAGCGCCTTTTCAAACTCTTTTTTCTTTAAAAACTCCTGTCCTTCGTTGAACGCGGCGTCTTTGCTTTCGACATTCTCCAAAAGAAGTCTGCGGTTGGCAGCAGCCTCGTCTTCCTCCTTCTTTTCAACGCTTCCGCAGCTTGAAATCAAGGCAAAAACAGCAATCAGGACAAAAATCATCATATTGTTTTTCATCGTTTTCCCCCGTTTGATTTGAATACCGGACCTTCTTTGCAGACCAGAAAACTGCCGCCGGTCGTTTCTATTCTGCAGCCGAGGCATGCACCTATGCCGCAGCCCATTGCCGATTCATAGGATTTGTAAAGTTCACCAATACCATATTTTGCAAAAACTTTTTCAACGCAGTCCATCATGATCACCGGTCCGCAAGTGCAGATCAAAGAAGGCTCAAAACCATTTTCCAAAAGGTTTTCAAGGACTTCGTGCGGATATTTTTTAAGGCCGGAGCTTCCGTCGTCGGTCGTAATTGTTACTTCGCCCAGTTCTTCAAATTTTTCTTTCAAAAGAATGGAATCTTTGTCCCTGAAACCGAAAATGAAGCGTTTTTCGGCTGCGTTCGACATTTTTGCCGTGTAGAAAAGCGGTGCCACGCCGATCCCTCCGCCGATGCAGAGCAATGTTCCAGTCGTGTCGGGAAAGCTGTTTCCCAAGTATCCCGTGATCCTGAGTTTTTCGCCGGCTCTCATTCCGGAAAGCATTTTCGTTCCCTTGCCTACGACCTTGATTAAAAGCGAAAGCACACCGTCATTCCAGTCAAAAACCGATATCGGGCGCGGCAGAAAAGGATCCATGAGACCGTCAGGCTTCGAAAGCATGAGAAACTGCCCGGGTTGCGGAATTTCGTCAAACGCGACATTCATTAAAAAAGTATCTTTTGTGACAAATTCGTTTGAAATTATTGAGCAAATTCTGTTGACTGTCATTTTTCCTCAAAAATTTGTTCTTCCGAGTTTTGATTCTTTCGGCTCGAAAACAAGATGAACTTCCTTGCCTGTTTCGACCGATTCGTAGATAGCGTTGATGAGTTCGAGCGACTTTCTTCCTTCAAGACCGTCAACGAGCGCGTGTTTGCCGTTTTCGATGCAGTCGATAACGCTTTCAAGGTAACGGATGTGGCCAAAACCATAGACATTAGGCGGATTTTCGCTGTATTTTTCAAGGATTTCCTTCCTTTCGTCTGGTGTTTCGCCTTCGAAATTCCATTCCTGCATCTTGTTTACCGCAAAGCCGCCGATTACGCAGTTTCCTTTTTCACCTAAAATCGAAAGAGAGCCTTCAAGGTCGGCCGGACGCGTCGCCGTTGTCGCTTCGACTATTCCGAGCGCGCCGTTTCTGAATTTTATTATTGCAGCGCATGTATCGTCAGCTTCGATGTTCACAAGATAAGTGCCGTTCATCGCCATTACGCTCACAGGTTCACCGAGCATCCATTCGAGCAGGTCAATGTGGTGGCTCGCCTGATTTGTGATGACTCCGCCGTCGTAAGCCCATGTGCCGCGCCATTTGTCTGCATCGTAGTAATCCTGCTTCCGGCACCATCTGACGCGCACCGTTCCCATCACGAGTTTTCCGAAACCGCCGCTTTCGAGCTTTTTCCTCAAAATCTGAACCGGCAGATTAAAACGGTTCTGCTTTACTATAAAAAGGCGCACGCCGTTCAGGTCGCAAGTCCTTATCATCTCGTCGGCATCGCTTAATTTCAAGGCCATCGGTTTTTCGCAGACGATGTGCTTTTTGTATTTTTTCACGATGTCGATCGTGTGCTTCGGGTGAAGTCCGCTCGGCGTGAGAATGTTCACGACATCGGTTTCAGGGTGTTTCTGAAGCATTTCGTCGTAGCTCGTATACCACGGAACACCCGCTGTTTTTCCCGCTTTTTCAGCTTTTTCAGGAACAATATCGCAGACCGCGACAAGACGTGCTTTCGGAATGTTCAAAAGTGCGTCAATGTGCTTTTTGACAATTCTGCCGCAGCCGACAAGAGCGAAATTCAGTGTCATTTTTACCTCCCAAAGGTTACAGCGGCAAATTATAGTGAAAAACGATTTGAAAACAAGAACGAAAACTTACTATCTCTCAGGGAAATTCTTAAAGTGCCGTCAAGCATTGCTCGGATTCAGTTTTTAGATTTTTCACAAATTCCCCATAATTTCCGCGATCCACGATGAATCCAAAATTTCGAAACCAAAACATTTTTTGCCAAGATCTTTGAGCGATGCTCCTACATGATAAAGGATTTTGTTATCAACAATCAAAAAGCGGTCATGGATTTTTTCTGTATGTTTCAGAACAAGTACTGGATATTGTTCATTGAATTTTTGAATATCAAGAGGTGTGATTTTCGTTTTGGGACAAGTAAAAATCGTGACTTTCACGCCGCTTTTCTTTTTGGCGAAGCGTTCCAGAACCGTTAAATCGACATAGTTGTCAATCAAAACAATCTCTTTTTCAGCCTCAGCAATAAAAGATCCGAATTTGGCGTAGGCATCGAAAATCTGCCCTTGGAAAAAGATGCCCTGCTTGTCCTCGATTTTGTATCGGTCCATTTTATCGAAAAGTTCATCGATTTTTCTATCTGACTCTAACTGGTGAAGTTCACTGCTTATTTGCCGTTTTTCCATAAAATCCAATCTTTGAAAAATTGGGGAATTTGTCTGTGCAAACCGGCGCAAAGCGACAAAAGCTTCCATGATCATGATGCTTGTCTGCACCGCAGTATCGCTTTTTAAAACAGTGGAAAGCATTGCTACACCCTGCTCTGTAAAAGCGTAAGGTAAATATTGGCGACCGCCTCGGGTTTCTGTTTTTGAGGTCGCAATTTGCGACCTCAAAAATTCAAATTCGTTCTCATTGAGTTGAAACATGAAGTTCGACGGGAATCTTTCAATATTTCTGCGTACTTGTTCGTTAAGTCTCTTGGTTTCAACACCGTAAAGCTCAGCTAAGTCTCTGTCAATCATCACATACTGACCTCGAATGAGAAGTATTTTGTCCGAAATGTCGATTTTCAGATTATTTTTATCCGCTTCAACAGTTTTTCCGTTTAAAGAGAAAAGATCTTTCTGGATTTCAATTTGACTAAAACCGCGAATATATTCTTTAATTTCAGCAATATCTTTCGTGTTTTGCGAAGTCTGGATCGCAAGTTTTGCGACATCATCATAGCCGATAAGATTCTCACGCTCAATGATATAATCCTTCATCGCTTTGAAAAGTCTGATCAGAATTTTACTCTGTTTGATTGCCAAATCACCGCGTAAAACCGTCATCAGCATGTAAATTCCCTGCTCTGTAAAAGCGTAAGGAAAATACTGGCGACCGCCTCGGGTTTCTGTTTTTGAGGTGAAATTTTTGCACCTCAAAAGTGAAAACTCGTATTCATTAAGCTGGAACATAAAATCTTCATCAAATTTCTCAATATTATTCTTGACTTGCCTGTTAAAATTTTTGGTTTCATAACCATAAATCTCTGCCAGATCGAAGTCAAGCATCACCTGTTTTCCGCGAATCATGTAGATTTTCGACTTCAAATTACTTTCATCGCAAATTATTGCTTTGTCTTTCATATTTTTATCCCAACAAACAAATTTTACAAATTCAATTATCACAAATAACGCTAATTTATCAATTTTTTACAAAAGATTGTTGAAGATAATTTAAGGAAGTATCGTTTGTATTTTCGATCTTAAATTCGAAAATTATCTATTAAAGAGTTTTTTCGAAATCCTTGATTATTTCCGCAAGTTTTTCAATGTTTGCATTTTCCATGTTCGCAAGCGGTTCGCGGAATTTGTCGGTGCATTTTCCTTTCATTGCGAGAGCGGTTTTTACCGGGATCGGGTTCGATTCCATAAACATTGCGTGGTTGATCTTGTTTGTCGCAAGCTGGATCTTTGCCGCTTTTGCAAAGTTGCCTGAAAGCGCGGCGTCGACCATTTTGACGCAGATTTCGGGATAAATATTCGAAAGAACGCTGATGACGCCCTTTCCGCCCATCGAAATGAATGGAACGACAGTGAAATCATCGCCCGAAAGGAAGTCGAAACGCTCGGTTCCGACAGCGTCAAGATAGTCCGCAAGTCTGCCGAGATCACCTGTCGCCTCTTTGACGGCGACGACATTTTTGATTTCGGAAACCAGTTTGAGTGCGGCGGGAGCGATATTGAGTCCGGTTCTTCCGGGAACATTGTAAAGCACGATCTTTGCGCCCGTTGCGGCAACTGCGCTGTAATGCGCGAAAAGTCCTTTCGGAGTCGGTTTGTTGTAGTAAGGGGTAACGATGAGAACCTTTTCTATCCCCGCTTTGAGGGCAACTTCAGTCTGTTTCACGCTGTCGGCCGTGTTGTTTGTTCCTGTGCCCGCGACAAGATCCAGAGTCGGACAGTGTTCTTTTGTGAAGCGGAAAAGTTCTTCTTTTTCGGCAAGGTTCAAAGTCGCTCCTTCACCTGTCGTTCCGGCTACGACAACGCCTGCTACCTTTGCTTTGACCTGCTCGTCAAGCAGTTTTCCAAATGCGTTGAAATCGATTTCACCCGAATTTTTGAACGGGGTGACGATCGCAGTGTAGACACCTTTCATTTTAACCTCTGTAACTGATACTATTGATTTTAAAATCGATGATAACTTCTTTATTATTGAGGGATTCCCTGAGATTCTCGACGCTCTGGATGTTCGAGCCTTTCACCGTGACATAAACTTTGCCGGTGTATTCGTCGGCATCGTCGGCGTTGAGATGGATGCTCGAAATGTCGAAATTCTTGTCGTGAAGCTCTTTCGCAAGCTCCATCAAAGCCCCTTTTCTATTCTGCAGGCTGATGATGAACGAAATTTCGTATCTCGGGTATTCAAACCAGTAAACATTTTCCTGCAGGTGCTTCGGATCGATCCCGGCAACATTGCGGCATCTCCTTTTGTGGAGCGTGCATCCGCCCTCTTTCGACATTTCGGCGACGACGCTGTCACCTTCGGCAGGACGGCAGCAAGGAGCGATTTTGTAATCGGAAACAGTTCCAAGACCGCTGATGAAGATCGGCGAAAGTTCGTCATCGTTTTGCTGGGCGGAATCAAAAAGCGGCGCGATCCTGCGCGGGAAAGCCTTGATCAGCTTTTCGATTTCCTCTTTCGTAAAGAAAGTTTCGACGACCGTTTTCAGTTTGATCTCGCCAGTTGCCGTTTTGATGAAAAACGCACTCATCGTGTTCTGCTTCGGCAGCGAGAATTTCTTCGCAAAATTCTTGAAGACCCTCGATTTTTCAAGGCAGTCGAAGTCTTCCGCCCTTTCCTGCGAGACAAAAAGCGGTTTCAGGATCTCGCGCCCTTTGTTTTCGAGGATTTTATCCTGCTGCTTTTGGATATACTTTTTTATGAACTGTTTCGCCCGCTGCGTCTTGACAAAATCGAGCCAGTCTTCGCGCGGATTCTGGTTCTCGGCGGTATCGACCTTGACTTCGTCTTTGCTCTGCAGAATGTGGCTGATCGTCGCCCTGACTCCGTTTACGGTTCCGCCTACGCACTTTTCGCCGATGTCGCTGTGGATCGCATAGGCAAAATCGAGCAGGGTCGCCCCTTCCGGCAGCGAAATTTCATCGCCCGTCGGCGTGAAAACCGTGATTTTTTCAAGGGGAAGCACCTTTTCGATGTCGTTGACAAAAGCCTCGGGTTTTGACGAAATATCGACAAGTTCGTTGAAAATTTCCTTCAGCCACTCTGCGATTTTATCTTTGTAAGCGGGATTGTCCTTGGTTTTCCAGACAGAAAGTTCTCCTTCCTGCGCGATCTTTTCCATTTCTTCGGTGCAGATCTGAAATTCGACGAAGTATTCCTTGTACCTTATCAAGGTGTGGAGCGACTGGTAGCCGTTCACTTTCGGAGTCGCGATGTAGTCGCGCAGATAACGCTGGACGAGCGAAAATCCGGGGAAAAGGTGAAGGATCCCGAGCACCGTATAGCAGTCGAAAACATTGTCGGTTTTCAGAACGATCCTTATCGCAAGGATATTTTTGAGGTTGCCGACCTCAAGATTGCGTTTCAGTGTTTTCGTGTAGACATAATAATATGATTTCGTTTTGCAGTAAACCCGCGAGATCTTCTCGGCCAGACCCGGTGCGAGAGATGAAAAAATGGTCTGCGTTTTTCTGTCCAGGAAATCGGTTATGTCGGCTAAATTCGGATAGTTTTCTTTGACTGAGCGGTCTATTTCCTCCCATTTTTCGCGGAATCCGAAGTAGAACGAAAGCGATTCAAGTTCTTCTTTCAGCCAATATATCCCAAGGCGGTGCGCCAGCGGAACATAAAGATTGAGAGTCTCTTCGGCGATCCGTTTCTGTTTTTCGGGAGCCATCGCGTCGAGCGTCATCATGTTGTGCAGACGGTCGAAAAGCTTGATTATGATGATGCGCGAATCGTTCTGCGCGTAGGTCAGAAGTTTTTTTATCGCGGTCGCCTGCTTCTCCTCGCGTGAAAGCTGCCGGCAGATCTCCTCGTTTTCGGTTTTTTCCCTGATTTCGGTAAGTTTTGTAACGCCGTCAACAAGAAGCGCGACATTTTTCCCGAAAGCGGTTTCAATTTCCTCGACCGTCATGCTCGTATCCTCGACCGTGTCGTGGAGAAGCCCTGCGATCACGCAGTCGTCGTCCATTCCGCTTGCCGCCAGGAGATACGCGACGGTGTAAGGGTGAAAAATATAAGGTTCGCCGCTTTTTCTCACGACTCCGCTGTGTGCGGCAGAAGCCATCGCGATCGCCTGCTGGATCCTTGCCGTGATCAGCGAAAGTTTTTCGGGATCTTTGTTGTCGCGGTGTTTTTCAACTTCGCGGATTATCGAATCTGGGCGGACGATTTTGGGAATGTTGATGTAAGGCTCGCTTTTCAAAATGGAAAGAAGAGTGGATTTGTCCATTTTACTCCGTCAGTTTTTTTATGGTTTCCAAATTGTGGAAAATCGAAGAGTCGGTATGCGCCGAAATTATCGCCTCAAGCTGTTTCAATGCAGTGTTCAGGTCGTTGTTCACCACGACAAAATCGAAATAAGGATAGTGCATTATCTCGTTTTTCGCATTGTGAAGCCTCCTTTTTATAACTTCAGGATCATCGGTCGCGCGTTTGCGGAGGCGCGATTCAAGTTCTTCCATCGACGGCGGAAGCACGAGAATGAGGACAGCCTCTTTCGTAAAGGCTTTTTTGATGTTTATCGCCCCCTGATAGTCGATGTCGCAGATTATGTCCCTGCCGGAATCGAGCTGTCTGCGCAGGAAATCGAGCGGAGTTCCGTAAAAGTTGCCGTGGACTTCAGCCCATTCGGCAAAACCGCCCGCCTCTCTTTTCGCAAAAAATTCGTCTTTGGAAAGGAAAAAATAGTCAACGCCGTCGACCTCGTTTCCGCGCGGATCTCTCGTCGTGCAGGAAACCGATTCCGCAAGAAACGGAAACTGTTTTTTCAAAAAACCTACCAGAGTGGTTTTTCCTGCGCCGGAAGGAGCCGAAATAACAAAAATCCTGCCGTGTTCAGTATAATTCGAGTCGTTCAAAGCACACTCCAAGTCATTTTTCATAAAAACCACCTCATTATATAAAATTTTTATTTAATTTAAAGGAAAAAATGTATGGATATTCTTTGCGGAGTTCCGTTTTTATTGAGAAAAAATTGTTCTATTTCGATTTTTTCAGATAAATAAGATCAACTGCGTCGCGTACGCTCTGTATGTTTTCCATATCTTTATCGGAAATTTTTATGTCGAAAACATTCTCAAGTTCCATAACAAAATCGGTGATGTCGATGGAATCAGCGTTCAGATCTTCCTGAAAGCGGGTGTTTTCGGTAACTTCTATATTCTTTTTTACGACGAGCTTTTCCTTGGTGAGCTTTATAACTTTTTCAAGAACTTCGTTTCTTTCCATTTTTTCCTCCAAATTCACAATAATCAAAAAACCTGCTTTTTTTAATCTTTATATCAAAATTGTCAATTTTACGCCCTTTCACCTTACCTCACGCAAAGGGCATACGAGCCTTCATAATCCTTTAGGTTATTCCCCATAAGCCCTAGCGAGAAATCCGCGAACCATGCCTGATCCATCCCGTCTGCAGAAGTGGAAGACGACCAGAAACGTTTATCCGGCATATTGGGGAAAGCGGAATAAGGGGCGCTGTTTTTATCAAGATCCAGAAGCGAAGCGAGTTCGTTTTTATTGGGAAGACGCCAGTCGTCGAAACCAGCGTATTCATCTTCCCCGAGTTTTTTGCAGTAGTTCAGAGCCTGCACCCATGTTTTGTCCGAGGCATAGCCTCTCTGCCACACAAGCCCCGTCGTTTCGTCGACGACAACATTTTCCTTAACATCGAACGAGGCATTAAGCATCTTTACGCCGCTCACGCAGACGACATTCACATCATCATCTTCTTTGGCAGCATACCAGTTGCCTCCGTCATTCGGTGTAAAATAATAGCCGGCGCCGTCGTTCATATCCTGCGAAGTCCAGAGAACTGAACCGTTCCCATAGAGTTCATTCATATTCGTGAAAACCGTTCCGTCAAAAGCGGGCTTGCTTCTGCCGTTGTCGACGATCGTGAAAAGTTCCTGAACTGTCGGAACGCGCCAGTCTTTATAGCCTGCATAACCGGAGAAATCGTTCATTTCATTCAAATCTTTGCAGTGGTTTGCTGCATTGCCCCAGTTATACTGTTCTGAAGAATACGACTGCTCCCAGCGGAGTCCGGTGTTGAGATCGATTACGACAGGTTGACCCGAGACAGGCGTTTTCACTTCGAATCTCTGCTGAATGCATTTGCCCGCTGCGGCGAAATAGGCATCCTGACCAGAGAAATCGCCGCTTGAACAGTCGGTTTCATCACCGTTTTCTTTATAGCACTTTGTCTGGTTCGTGCAGATCCTGCCGAGAACCGGCGGAAGACACTCTTTACTGACATCATTCCAGAGGAAATTAGGTTTGCATTTGTAACGGCAGAGACCGGCTTCAAGGTCGTTGTATGCCGCCGCCGTTTCTTCTTCCCAGCCGCCGTCAGTGTAATGCAGGGTGTAGGAATAAGCGCCGTTCCATTCGCTGTTTTCGGGTTTCCCTTTGCATTGTGCGGTCTTTGTGCAGCCGTCAGACGCGCTCCAGTTGCCGCCGGCAGCGGTGCATTTTTCCTCTTCGGCAGGCTCGGTGTCTTCATCAGGCTGATCTTCGTCTCCGGTCTGATCCTCGTCGTCCTCACCGGTCGAATCGGCATCGTCCGAATCGGCATCGCCATTCAGACCGTCGTCGGTTTCATCGTCTGCGGAATCATCGGTTTCAGGATCTTCGTCGTCAGAAATTCCGGCATCAGAATCTTCTTCATCGGAGGTTTCTCCGTCGGGATCTTCTTCATCAGAAGTTTCTTCGTCAGAATCTTCGTCATTAGAAGTTTCTTCGTCGGGATCTGTATCGGTTTCGATTATGTCGTCGTCCGAAGCTTCAGTTTCCGGAAATTTCTCGCCGGTCGGTTTGTCGCTTCCGCAACCGGCAAAAACAAAAAGCAGCAGAACAACAAAAATTAAACAAAATTTTTTCATGTTTCCTCCTGAAAAATCAAAAACCGACACCGCCGTCATTCAATGCTCATAACTGCCGTAATTCCGTAACGGTCGGAAACGGAATATGTTTTTTTCGTTTGCTTTTCATAATCAAATTCTATGAAATTCTGATAAAAAATCCTGCGTGAAGAAAAATTGTACCCTTTTCTTTTCTCAAAAAATATGTGGTCAGGCACAGATTCCGGCGTCCCGTCAGAGACAAACGGATTTTCCTGACAAACCGTGCATTCCGGCGTTTCCTTGTATCCCAGATCGAAATAAGGATCATACCAGCCGTTTTCTTCCATAACCGAAACCGGCGCAGGATTGCTTGCGTGAAGGTCGCCGAGAGCCGGATTTCCGTCGAAATCGCCCATGATTACACGCTGGACGACATCATCCTCAACCGGGATCGCAAGGATCTGCCCTATCTGAGTCATCTGCTCGTCTTCCCAGCTTTCCCCGAAACCGTTGTATTCGGCATCGCTCAAAGGTGAAAGTCCGGTGCAGATAATTTGAATTTTACCTATGCCGGCTTTTTCAACATTCGCTGCGACAGCTGTGCGCAGTCTGCCGTAAGATCTTAATTTTACAGGCTGTTTGTTCGACATCGGAAGTTTTGACGCAAGCAGGACTCCGCTGTTTCCGTCAAATTCGTATTCAAGTGTTTTTGCCGGAATTTTTGTCGACTGCATACATTTTTCGAGAATTTCGGTATAACTGCCGCCGGAAATCGCTTCAAGGCCGTTTCCCAGCATGCAGTTTCTGCAGTCCGCCGGAAGTTCAAGGAAACTCTGCCAGCAGTTCTGAACGATGCAGGTCGCGTCATAGTCGGGGCAGTTCTGCATAACGCATGCGGCTATCGGCATAACATCGTTCATCGTGCACGCAGCCGGAATTGTCTGGGCTCCGGACGATTCAAGATCCTCGTCGTCGTTGCTCGTCTTCGCATAAAGCGCGTAGTTGTAACCGTGATCGTTTTTCAGCATTTTGCGGACTTCGTCGAGAATATTGTTGCCGTAAAGATCCTGAATGCAGAGAATATCGCTCGAATTTTCGGAAAAAACATCCCTCATTTTAAGAAAACGCTCTTTTTTATACGGCAGATCGCCGGTAATTTTTGCATTGAAAGTAGTAAGCGAGAGCACTTTGTCACTTTCTTCCAGACCTTCGATATAATTCTCGCACGAAACCAGGGCAAAAAGCGACAAAAAAACCGCAACCATGCAGATTTTAAAATGTTTTTTCATTTTCAACCTTTTATTTAGTCATAATAAAGCGCTTTTACGATTTCATCAAAAGTCGTGACTCCGTCGGCAAGCTTGCGGATAGCCGCCTCTTTCAAAGTCATCATTCCGTCCATGACCGCATTGTTTCTGAGTTCTTCGGTCGTTGCGCCCGATGAGATAAGCGAACGCATTTTTGCCGTTACCGGCATGTATTCGATTATCGCGGTTCGTCCTTTGTAGCCGGTAAAACGGCATTTGACGCAACCTTCGGAGTCGCGGATCTTGTATGTGTGTTCAAGCGGAAGGTGAAGCGTGATCTTTTCTTCTTCGGTCATTTCGCGGGTGAAGGCGCAGTGCGGACAGACTTTTCTGACGAGTCTCTGTGCGACTACGGCATTTAAAACACTTGCAATTAAGAAAGGTTCGACCCCGAGATCACCCAGTCTTTCAACTGCTGTCGCGGTGTCGTTCGTGTGCAGCGTCGAAAGCACCAGGTGTCCGGTAAGCGCGGCCTGGACTGCGTTTGCGGCGGTCTCTTTGTCGCGGATCTCGCCTATCATTACGATGTCCGGGTCCTGTCTCAGAATGTGGCGCAGCGCACTCGAAAAAGTGATCCCGGCTTTGACGTTGACGCCCATCTGGTTGATTTCGTCGATAACGATCTCTATCGGGTCTTCGACCGAAATTATATTGATTTCCGGAGAAGCCATCGTTTTCAAAGTCGAATAGAGCGTCGTTGATTTACCGCTTCCGGTAGGTCCTGTGACAAGCACCATTCCGTACGATTTTTTCATCGCTTCTTCAAACGACTTCTTTTGCTCGTCAGTAAAACCTATGTTGCTGATATCTTTAATGAAATTGCCGGATTCCAAAATTCTGAGAACCATTTTTTCGCCGCTGACGACAGGGATCGTGCTGGCACGAAGCTCAACTGTCTGGCCCGTTTCGGTGAGAACTTTGATACGCCCGTCCTGAGGCCTTCTTTTTTCGGCGATATCCATCTTTGCAAGCATTTTGAGACGGCTTAAAAACGGCAGATGCGCCTCTGCCGGAAACGAATAAATCGTGTGGAGAACGCCGTCAAGCCTGAAACGGATGAGGGTTTCATTCTGTTTAGGTTCGATGTGGATGTCGCTCGCTTCCTGCTCGATAGCGTATTTAAGCATATAGTCGACAGCATTGATGATGTGCTTGTCGTCCATATTCTTCGCCTGGCCGAGCCCGGTCAAGTTCTCAAGATTATTGAAGTTCTCTTTGGCATTGTCGTCTGCCGCCGCCTTTATCGACTTTTTAAACCCGAAAATGTCGTCGAGAGTTTTTTCAATTTCCTTTGCCGAAGCGACGACCGGGATTATTTCGCAGCCGCTGCTTGTAGAAAGCTGATCGATTATATCCATTCTGAACGGGTCGGCCATCGCAACAACAATGGCGTCACCATCTTTGTAAAGCGGGATCAGACGGTTGATCCTGCCGTACTTCACGCTGATCGTTTTCGTTGCAAGCTGAGTATCGATTTTCAGCGGGTCAATGACCACATATTCGCAGCCGCTGCGTGCCGCGATCAGCTTCAGAAGCTGCTCTTCCTCACACTTTACCCCTTCGTTTTCGCAGGCAAAAGAAACAAGCTCTGTCACGAAAGGCTCGCGGCGGAATTTCCCCTGAAACATCGACTCATAATAGTCGCGCCGCGCAACGATCAGTTCTTTCAGGTTTTTGTCTATCACCGAATATTCTTCAAGCATATCGAGAAGAATCGGAACAGTAAGCTCTATTTTCATAGCGTCTCCTTTTTCAAAAAAACGGAGAGTTTTACCATATAATAAAAAAACATCAATAATCTTTGTGGATTTCAAGGAGTTTTTTCACAAAACCGTCAACGTCGGCGCAAATGTTTTCCGGTTTCGCATAAAGCGGAATATCGCCTACCGGGAACGAGAGAATGCGGCATTTTTTCTGAAATTCCCAGAAGACGACAGGCATACTTTCATTTCGTGAAGTTATACATAAAACATCAATGAAATCGGCATAATAGGACAATTCTTCAAGAGTCGCCGCCCCATTCCATTTTATAAGTCCTTTTTTTGTTGCGGCTTCGGCTTCAGCGATCATGCTTCCTTCGCCGAATGCGAGAAAAGTGACATCTTTTCTTTTTTTCAGAACCTTTTCGGCGATTTCAAGATAAAAATCGAAACCTTTGACTTGTTCAAGCCGTCCGACAAATGCTACATTCAGATTTTTTCCATCTATTTCAAGCGGTTTTTCCGGTTTTTTCGACTGAGGAAGAGATGAATAAGTCGGCAGAATCCCTATGTTCAGTCCCGATATTTTATTTGTAACAATTTCGGCAAGCCTGTTGCTATTGGAATAGATTTTTTCAGCATTTTTCAGTGTCACAGGCAATACAAAAGGAAAATTTACAAATTTGTTTACATCTGTTCCAAGAAGCCAGACATCGTATTTTATGCCGCAGAGTTTCTTTAGAAAATATGCCGAAAATCCGGCAGGTACAGCCCAACAGGCAAAAATTTTCTCAAAATCGTGCTCTTTCAGCAGTTTCCTTGCGTTTGAAACAAAACCCGACAGCAGTTTCAGCGTAACAAACAAAGTCGACGGCTGGTAAACTCTTCTTCCAGCCAGATAGTCATAATCCCATTCGAAATAATGTACAAATGCCCCGCCAAACTCTGTATCAAAACCTTTTCCGCGAAAAGGAGCAAGAACATGAAATTCGGTATCGGGACACGATTTTATGTAATCAAGAATGAATCTTCCGCGGAAATCCTCCTCGTTCTGAGGGAATGAGTGAGCGAGAATAAGGATTCTATTTTTCATAAATGCCCCGCCCTTTTGAAAAGAGCCCTGTTCAGATGCCTGAACGCAAGAATCGGTCCGCCCTGCTCCGCAAGCCAGCGGAATTTTGAGAAAACATAACGGATTTTATAGAATTCTCTCGCCAAAAAGCCGATTTTAGAGAAACCGTATTTTTCATCCAGAACTTTCTGCTCGTCCACAGCCCGTTTGTCAATGCGTTCGCGTTTGGTCTTCTGGTTTTCGTGCCGCCTGAAACCGCCAAAAAAGAAGTCTGTTTTTATAAAAATATCAGGTCCCTGGTTCAATATCAGACTGAAAAGAAAATCGCTGTCCATAAGTTGATGAAGATTTTCGTCAAATGCCCCAAACTTTTCAAAAACTTCTTTTTTCCAGAACATAGACTGAAGATTTGAGTCAAACCCTTCGTATGAAAAATGCGGCACTCTCGGTTTCGGCGCTGAATAAGTCTTGTCGATCACATTGTCGTTCTCGTCGATCTCGTACCAGTTGCCGTAAACGATTTTTTTATCTGGAAATTTTTCAAAGACTTCCTGAACTTTTTTGAACGCACCGGGCATGTAGACGTCGTCGCTGTTCTGCCAGCCGAAAATATCGCCGGTCGCATGAGCGAAACCTTTATTCAGCGCGTGGCTCTGTCCGCGGTCCTTTTCCGAAACCCAGTATGCGATCTTGTCTTCATATTTTTTAATGATTTCGACTGAATTGTCGGTCGAACCGCCGTCTATCACGATGATTTCGGTCTCAACGCCCTGATTTATGACCGAAAGCAGCGTTCTTTCCAAAAATTCACCCTGATTGTAACTCGGAATAACGATTGAAAATCTCAAAAAAACCTCCGGTCTCACAATAAAAGTTTATTTTTTCCAGAAAGCGCGCGTAAAAATAACCATAACGGTGAAAATTTCGAGTCGTCCGATTATCATGGCCGCGGAAAGGAACCACTTTACCCAGTCTTTGAAAAAGTGATAGTTTTCGACAGGTCCGATCCTGCCGAATCCGGGGCCGATGTTACCGACAGTCGAAAGTGCCGCCGTGAACGATGTCAGGACGCTTTCACCCGAAAGAGCGCAGATACATGCGGTTGTAAGAACACTTGCCGCATAAAGGAAAACGAATGCTGAAATCGAATAGACCATGTCTTTTCTGACAACGTTTCCGTCAATGAAGATCGGCATGACCGCTTTCGGATGGATAAGGTATTTCAGCTCGTTTATAGCAAGCTTCATCAGCGTGATTATGCGGATGAGCTTCACGCCGCCGCTGGTCGAACCGCTGCATGCACCCGAAAACATGAGAAGAAAAATGATATACTGCGCGAAAGCGGGCCATTTTTTATAGTCGGCAGTCGAGAATCCTGTCGTCGTAATGATCGACGAGACCTGAAAAAATGCCTGTCGTAGCGAATCGTGGACGGAATAGACATTGTGTGAAAAGAGATTGACCGCGACAAGCAGCGCACAGATAGTAACGACCGCAAAATACACCCTGAGTTCGGTGTTTCTGAAAACCTGTCTGGTCTTTCCTGTGATGATTTTGTAGTGCAGAGTGAAGTTCATTCCGGCAAGTATCATAAAAACAATGACTATCCATTCCACAAGCGGGGAATGAAAAGCGCCGACAGAGTCGTTTTTCGGGGAAAATCCGCCTGTCGCAACCGTCGCAAAGGCATGGTTGAACGCGTCAAAGTAGGAAAGTCCGGCAAAATTCAGGAGCATCGCCTCGACTACCGTCATTCCGACATAGATTCCCCAGAGAATTTTCGCCGTCTCGCTTATCCTCGGCGAAACCTTGTCGACCGTGGGGCCGGGAGCTTCCGCTTTCAGCAGCTGAAGACCTCCGACACCGAGCAGAGGAAGGACTGCGACAGCGAGAACGATGATCCCCATACCGCCTAGCCAGTGCAGAAGACTGCGCCAGAAAAGCATCGATTTCGGCAAGACCTCGATATCTGTCAGGATCGTCGCGCCTGTCGTCGAAAAACCTGAAACCGTTTCAAAAAAGGCTTCCGAAAAGTTGGGGATCGCCCCCGAAACATAAAACGGAAGTGCTGAAACGAAAGAAATCGAAACCCAGCATAGGGCAACTAGAACAAAACTTTCCCTGATCGCGATCCTCTGTATCTGCCAGCGTCTTAAAAATCCGAACGCTATCATGCATATGACAACTGCCGAAACCATAACGCTGAAAAAGGCTTTCATTGCGGCAGGTTCTTTGTAGTAGATCGCGAGCAGAAACGGGAACACCATAAAAAGCAAAACGAAAAAAAGTATTATGACCAGCGGTTTTAATATCGTTCTGAAATTCATAGGTCTGAAAATATCGTCTCGACTTTCGAGACATTCTGTTTTTTCATAATAATGATGACGCTGTCGCCGGGCTTGATTTCGAAATCACCATTAGGGATCGAAATTTCCTTGTGCCTTGAAACCGCCGCGATGATCGAATTTTCCGGCATTTTGAGTTCTTTGATCCGCTTTCCGCAGACATTACTTTCGGGCGAAACAAGAATCTCTACCGCTTCCGCCTCTCCGTCGAAAAGAGTATGGAGCGTGATGATCTTCCCGCGCCTGATATATTTCAAAATCGCGTCGACCGTGCTTCGCTTCGGGCTTACAGTCGCATCTACTCCGAGTTTCTGAGCAATAGAAATATAGCTTTCCTTGCTGACCGAAGCGACCGCTCTTTCAACGCCGATGCTTTTCGCGTAAAGCGCCGAAAGAACATTGAGTTCCTGATTTTCGGTGACGGTGATTATGAGGTCGACCTCGTTAAGGCGTTCCTCCTCGAAAACCGACTCGTTCCGGACATCGCCGTTTATAACAAGGACATTCGGGTATTTCCGCGAAATTTCCTTCGCCTCTTCGTAGTCTTCCGAAAGAAGTTTCAGGTTTATCGGCATCATCGAAAGAGTCCTCAGAAGATTTTTCGCGATTTTTGTCGTGCCGACAATGAGAGCTGTTTCGATTTTCTTAATTTTTTTGCCGGTTTTTGCAAAAACATAGTCCATCGTCTTTTCGTCGGCGACGATGTAAATCTCGTCACCTTCGCGGACGACAGTGTTTCCGGACGGGATCAGCACCGATTCGCCGCGTCTTATCAGGGGAATAAGAAACGGCTTATTTATCTCTTTTCTTATTTTTATCAGATTTTTGTTCCTGAACGACGAATTTCTTTCAACAATTTCGTTTCTGACGGTGATATTGCTCCCTTCAAACGCAAGGACGTCGCTCAAAGCCCCCTGCTTTACGATTTCTGCGATGTGGTTTGCCGCCGCCATTTCCGGCGAAATGATATAATCAGCCCCAAGAAACGGATTTCCCTTGAATTCGGCATGCGAATAGTCCAGGTTGCTGACACGCGCTATTTTCCGGAGATCAAGCATCGAACCGTCAGGCGAAGAAGCCGCCGCGATCGAACACGCAATCAGGTTCGTCTCATCTTTGTTTGTCGCGGCAATGAAAAAATCGCCGTCTTCAAGGTTAAGCTCCTGCATCGTCTGGCTTCGGTTTATCTCCTTGTTCAGGACCATACAGTCGAGATTGTTTTCAAGAAATTTCGCGCGGATCGGATCGCGCTCGATTATAACAACGTCTTTTCCTTCTTTGATCAGGTGACGGGCGATATCGTAACCGACTGCCCCCGCACCGGCAACAACAAATTTCATAAAAACTCCAAGAACTCAAAAAAAGCCGAAAATATTACAATTAAACGGTTTAAAGTCAAATTTTGGAGGTTTTATCGAATGGTTTTTTAAATTATTTGTTTTTGTTTCCGAAAAATGTCGAAGCGAACAGGATCAGAGCGAGAAAAAAGACAGCCACAACGATCGGAAAACGAGGTTTGTCAGCCAGAGTTCCCGCAATCAGAGTTCCGGTCATTATTAGAGAAGCCGCCGTTCTCGTCACCATTTTCGAGATGAATTTCCGTTCTGAACCGTTCAGGATCGTGACGATACGGTGCTGGATCGTGCCGTTTTCCAGTTTTTCCGAAATACTTGCAAGCGTTACCGGAAGAGTGTGGGCCGTGTCGACCGTTTTTTCGACGAGCGACATAACTTCGCGGGCGATGCTGTCCGGGGTAAGCCTCTGCAGCATGACCTCTTTTGAAAGTTTACCGGCAACTTTCATCAGCTCGAAATCGGGGTCGAGCTTTCTGCAAAGTCCCTCGATCATTGAAAAACTTCGCAAAAGCTGTGTCAGTTCACGCGGAATTTTAAGCTTGTATCTGAAAATCACGGCGGAAATCCTTCCGATGACTTCTGCCGTGTTGATCTCGGAAAGATTTTCCGGCAAAGTCTGCAGTATACGGCTGACATCCCTGACGAAAAGTTCCTTGTCGGCGATTTTTTCGCCGTTTCCGAGTTCAAGGCAGATCCGCGCGACCTTGTCCCAATCCTTTATTGCAAACGCGATGAAAATATCGGCAAGTTTGCCTCGCATAAATTTGTCGAGCCTGCCGCACATTCCCGTGTCAATAACAGCTATACCGTTGTTTTCATTAAAGAAAAGATTCCCTTCATGTAGGTCTGCGTGGAAAAATCCGTCGGCCAGAATCATCTTCATAAGCACTTCCGCGCCGCGTTCCGCAATAAGTTTGCGGTCAAAATTCCCGCTGTTTCCTGGTTTTATCACTTCGCCAAGTTTGAGTGCGAAGATCCGCTCCATCACAAGCATGCTGCTCGTGCAGTATTCGCCGTACATTTTCGGGAATTTAAGCCAGCTCCACTTCTGAGAGCTGAAATTATTGACAAATTTCTCGTTATTTGACTTTTCGATCAGAAAATCGAGTTCGGTGTTCATCGTGTGGAAAAAGTCTTCGGTGATCGCCTCGAAATCAATGTTCTGCGAGTACGAGGTTTTATTTATGTAGTGTGCGATCGTGAAAATAACCCCCATGTCTTCCCTGATTTTTTCAGCTATTCCGGGTTTTCTTACTTTCACTACGACTTTTTCGCCGTTTTCCTTCAAAGTGGCTGCATAAACCTGTGAAATCGAGGCTGCAGCGATCGGATTTTCATCAAATTCTGAAAAAATATCTTCTATTTTCGAACAGAGTTCGCCTTCGATGATCGGCTTAATCTGAGAAAAATCAATGGGTTTTACATTGTCAGTCAGTTTTTTGAACTCTTCCGCCATCGAAGCGGGAATAATATCGCTTCTGAGCGACATCATCTGCCCGAGTTTTATGAAAGTCGTGCCAAGTTCCTCAAATGCTTCGCGGATATTTCTCTCAAGCTTTATGTTGCCTGTTTCTTCAGAAGGCTTCTTTATTCCGAATTTTTTAAAAAGAGCCTGCGGAAGATACTTCCCGAGTCCGTGTTTTCCGAGAACGGAAATGATTTCCTTGATTCTTCTGAGTTTGTTGAGATCCATCTTTCACCTTTTTTATAGATAAGTTCTCACAAAAATTTTGTCGCGTTTCGTAATGCGACGCATTTCCATCGCCATTCTTTCAAGCTGCTCCATTGAATAGCTTTCAGCCGCCTTTGCCTCAGCAGAATAAGCATTGTCACATATGAAGCGCTGAAGGTAATAAGTTGCATTTTTCGGAATAAAATCCGCCATTTTGCAAAGTCTTTCGTAACTTTCCACAAGTTTCGGATACATCGTCGTGCGGTATTCGACTTTCGCATTCGTCTGCTTTTCCAGAAGCTCTTTTGTGGCTAAAAGTTTCTGCTCAACCTCTTTTTTAGGCAGTTTGCAGCCGAGTTCGCCGTAAAGGTCGGGAGTCGTTTTTATGTCGATCGCGATATATGAAAGATAAGGAAGAATTTTTTCAATAAATTCAGGCTTTAAACCGTTCGAATCGATCTTCACGTCGATACCGAAACGCTCTTTTATCTCTTTCACAAGGTCGATAAGTTCGTCGTAAAGCGAAGTCTCTCCGCCAGAAAACGAAACGCCGTCAATAAATTTCAGCCTTTTCTGGATATCGGAAATTATATAATCCCTCGAAAGCCATTTTTCCTGCGGCGGGACCTCGAAAAGCGATGAATTGTGGCAGTAAGGACATCTGATATTGCAGCCCGAAAAGAAAAAAAGAGTCGCAATTTTTTCCGGAAAATCGACTAACGAAGTCTGGACATGACCGGTGATCGGAAGCATTTTTCTTCTCCAAATTATTTATTGCAAATATCTAAAAACATTACCCTTTCCTGTTTACCAGATGGTAGTCTCTCTGCGCTGTCGGACAAACTATAATGTCGGTGACATTGACATGCGGTGGTCTTGTTACGGCATAAAGGACCGTGTCGGCGATGTCTTCCGCGTGAAGCGGTTCGTAACCTTCGTAAACTTTGTCTGCACGAGCTTTGTCGCCTTCGAAGCGAACCATGCTGAATTCGGTTTCGACTGCACCGGGATCGATTGTAGTTACGCGGATAGAAGTTTTGAGAAGATCCTTTCTGAGGCCGCTTGTGATCGCGTTTACGGCGTGTTTTGTCGCGCAGTAGACCGTGCCGCCGGGGTATGTTCCGCGTCCGGCAGTTGAACCGAGATTTACGATGTGGCCTTTGTCGCGCTCGATCATTATGGGAAGGACCGCTTTCGTGACATAAAGCAGACCTTTTACATTCGTGTCGATCATCTGTTCCCAGTCGGAAATTTTGTTGTCGTAAAGCGGGGTCATGTCTTTCGCAAGGCCGGCGTTATTGACAAGAATCTCAATATTTTTGAACTCTTCCGGCAGTTCAGCAAAAAATTTTTCGACATCTTTCTGGTTTCTGACATCGAGAACGCCGCCAAAACACTTTATTTCGTATTTGTCACTTAAATACTGCGAAAATTCTTTGATCTTATCCTCTCTTCTTGCCGAAATAACAAGGTTGCAGCCCGCTTCAGCCAGAGCTTCGGCAGTCGCCGCGCCGATCCCAGAACTTGCGCCTGTTACACACGCGATTTTTCCAGAAATATCGAACATTTTCCACCTCAAAAAAGTTTATAAACAACAAAATCGCGGCAATTATACTCAAAATTTTTTGAATTTCGAAATAAAAATCACCTTTCACAGCTATTAAACGTTTTTGCATGTTGTTTACATATATATAGATAAATTTGACAATAAATAAATTGTTGAATATACTGTCAATGTTTTGGTGGGCGGAGGCATAAAATGAATGTGTTAAACACAGTTAACGTCCTTGACTCGATAGTTCCGATAAGTCGTTTCAACAAGGGCGAGGCAAACAAAATTTTTTCGGATGTAAAAAAATCGGGCATCAGCATTGTTGTAAAAAACAATGTTCCGGAATGTATTCTGATGAGTCCGCAAAGTTACCATAAAATGATGGAAGAGTATGAAGACGCACTTCTCGCTGCGGAAGCGGCAAAAAGGCTCGCACAGAATGTTGAATACGCAAGTCACGAAGATGTTATGAAGAAATTAGGCCTGAAAGAAACTGATCTGGACGATGTCGAAGTAAACTAACTCATGAAATGTTTATTCTGGTAATTTCTGCCAGAGCCGACAACGAGGTCTACGACCTTGCGGGGAAAAGGAAACAATAAAAAATATCAGTTTTTTCATTTCACAATCTTATCCATATTCCACAGCAGATAGAGCGGCAGACTGATTGCCGCAGTTCCCTCACAGTCTGCGACGGCAAGGTTTTTGAGCGAAAGTTTGTAGCCGTTTTTTGGTTTGAATTTCTTGCAGAACTGCTTGAAACTCTTTGCCTGGGTATTTGCCGCGGCTTTCACTTCAACGGGAAATATTTCGCCCTCTTCCTCAAAGAGAAAATCGAGTTCCGCGCTGTTTCCTGACCTCCAGAAATACGGGTTTTTCCGCAGCGTTACAAGTTCATTCAGGACATAGTTTTCAGCAATCGCACCTTTAAATATTTTCAGGTTGTCGCCATCTCCCAGAATATCTTTGTAGCTTAAGCCCAGTCTGCGGCAAAGCAGGCCGGTATCAGCCATGTAGACTTTGAAATATGTCGCATCTGCATTCGCCGAAAGAGGAATTTCCGCATTCTGTACAAGCTCCACAAGATGAACAAGCCCCGCGTTTTTAAGCCACTGCAATGCCGACTCCAACTCGTGGGCGCGTTTTCCCTCCTTCACATGGGAAAATACGAATTTGTTGTTTTCTTTCGCGAGCTGTTTCGGAACAGAATCCCACACAAGCCTGATTTTTTCTATTTCTGAAACCGGAGCGTGCTTTGAAAAATCGTCGGCATAGTCGCTCAGGATCGTATCCTGAATCTCCTGAACCGCCGCAAAATCCTTCGATGCAACATATTCGTTCACCGCTTCCGGCATTCCGCCGACAACATAATACTCCTTCAGAAGACGCTCCAGCGGTTTTGCATAAACTTCTGGAATAACGCGGTCTGATTTCCAGCCGGCAAAAAGTTTCAGATATTTTTCTTCATCGTTCGCGGCCAAAAATTCGTCAAAACTCATCGGGTGCATCTGCATCCTGTTCACTTTGCCGACAGGAAAAGAGAAATTTTCCCTTTTCAGCGCGACTCCGAGAAGAGATCCGGCACACGCGACATGAAGATCGCGTTTGTTTTCGCAGAAATATTTCAGAGCAGTGATTGCACGCGGAGCCTCCTGGATCTCGTCGAATATCAG
>DBYC01000054.1:4986-5321 GCA_002310035.1 bacterium UBP6_UBA1196 | reverse complement strand
CAAAATCCCCGATTTCAGTTGATGAACAAATTGAAAAACTTGAAAGACGAGGACTAAATTTTTCTGACAAAAATTCAGCTGCTGAATACTTGAAAAATATCAGTTATTATCGCTTGAGAGCATTCACATACCCTTTTCAAAACAACTCTGATGCTGCAGCAGACCACGCTTTTACCAGAAATGACATTGATTTTGAGGATATTATTGACCTCTACATTTTTGACCGCAGATTGAGAAACCTGATTTTCAACGAACTTGAAAAAATCGAAATTGCAGTCCGAACCAAGTTGTCGCTTGTTTATTCCGTTACAGCCAATGATTCGTGGTGGTTCAAA
>DBYC01000054.1:4593-4951 GCA_002310035.1 bacterium UBP6_UBA1196 | reverse complement strand
CTGATGTGAAAAGAAGCAACGAGGACTTCATCAAGCATTACAAAAAGAAGTACTCTTCACCTGAAATGCCGCCTTCATGGATGACTTTGGAAGTGGTTTCGTTCGGAACTTTAAGCCATTTATACGAAATGCTGAAAAACACTAAGGAAAAACGTCAGATTGCAAGAGCTTTCGGCATAGGTGACGAAGATGTCTTTACTAACTGGCTTCATGCTTTTTCGAATTTGCGGAATAATTGTGCTCACCATAACAGGATTTGGAACAGGCGTTTCATTGTCAGCCTTCTGCTGCCATACAACACGACTAAACCTTTTGTTGCAAAAAACGATCTCAAGCAGTTAAAACGAAATAAAATATT
>DBYC01000054.1:331-4505 GCA_002310035.1 bacterium UBP6_UBA1196 | reverse complement strand
CTTTTAACTCTCAAAGAAATGGGATTCCCTGAAGATTGGGAAAATCTGCCTGTTTGGTAACGGTTTCTATGTAGACAATCCGCCTACAACAAAAAGTCCCTCGCTTGAAATTCTCCCTTCGCCACACTGGAGAAGGGACGGGGATGAGGTCTGAGAGGGATTTAGGGTTAGGTTTTCAATAAAAAATTGACGTGGTGTCATTTTTATTTATTCTGACACGGTGTCGGGATAAGTTCGTTGGTGAAAATGGAGTATAAAATGACTGGAAAAAACCTGTATTTCGAGTGCAATTCGGGAATAAGCGGCGATATGGCTGTTGCCGCGCTGCTTGACCTTGGTGCTGATAAAAATGCGCTTCTCAAAACGCTTCAATCGATCCCTGCGGATGGTTTCAGGATAGAGATCACGGACGTGGTAAAAAACGGGATAAGGTGCTGTGACTTCAATGTGATTTTGGATCATAAGCACGAAAACCACGACCACGACACAGAGTATCTTTTCGGTCACAAGCATGCAGATGAAGAAGAACACCATCATCACCATGAACACAGGCATTTAAGCGATATTATTGAAATTATTGCTAAAACCGAGCTTTCAGAAAACGCGAAAAATCTGGCTGAAAAAATATTCAGGATAGTCGCTGAGGCTGAATCCGAAGCGCACGGCGTTCCTGTTGAAGAAGTCCACTTCCACGAAGTCGGCGCGATAGATTCGATAGTCGATATCATTGCGTTTGCATTCTGCTTCGATGATCTCGGTATCGAGCGCGTTTTCATTCCTCATCTTTGCGAGGGGACGGGCGAGATCAGGTGTCAGCACGGGATTCTGCCGATACCGGTCCCGGCAGTCGTGAACATTGTTGAAAAATACGCTCTTCCGCTTCGGATCACCGGAACTCTCGGCGAACTTGTGACTCCGACCGGTGCCGCTATCGCCGCCGCAGTCAGAACTGACGGAACGCTTCCCGAACTTTTCAAAATCGCAAAAACGGGGCTTGGCGCAGGGAAAAGAAACTACGAAAAACCGAGCATTCTCCGCGCGTTTCTTATCGAAGAACCTGAGAAATTAGAAGAAACGCATGAAGAAACTCCGAATAAAATCACCAAGCTGGAAGCCAATATCGACGATTCGACAGGAGAGGCTTTGGGGTTCGCTATGGAGCAG
This sequence comes from bacterium UBP6_UBA1196, assembly GCA_002310035.1. GTDB lineage: Bacteria > UBP6 > UBA1177 > UBA1177 > UBA1177 > UBA1177. The sequence goes on along the minus strand of DBYC01000054.1, from coordinate 3,341 downwards.
CTTTTTGAAGCCGGCGCGCTTGACGCATTCTACACACCGTGCTTCATGAAGAAAAACCGCCCGGCTTATATGCTCACCGTTCTCTGCCGGAACAGCGATGTTGAAAAAATGGAAGATATAATTTTCAACCACACAACAACTATCGGGATCCGCCGCTGCGTAATGGAACGGACAGTGCTTGAGCGCGAGGAACTTTCAGTCCAGACACCTTACGGAAACGCGAAGATCAAGCTACTCATCCACAACAACCGCAAGCGTTTCGCGCCGGAATACGAAAGTGTTGCCGAGATCAGCCGCAAAACCGGCATATCTTTCGGCAAAATATACAATGAACTCATAAGTTTGTGCAAAGCACAGTTCTGAGATTTAGGGAAAAATAAAATAGAGCATTTAACGATTCAGAAAAGAAAGGAAATGTGCGAAGATATTATGATTTTATTCGCAATATCCTCTCTTGTAGTCATGCTCGTCCGGAGTTTCGATGTATTTTCTGTATTCTTCCGCATCCCAGATCGGAATCAGCTGGGCATCCGAGTTGTCATAATAGCAGACAGGGTGGTGTTCCGGATCTGTTGTTATTCCTTCATAACTCATTGCGCTGTCAGTGACAGTAGCATTGCCTGAATCCCATTTTATAACGGCAACCGCTTTCCATTCGTTGAGCTTGATTTTGAAATCTTTCGTAGTTTCGGAATACATGTCGTATGTTCCGTTTCTCGGAACTTTTTTGCCGTCGACAAAAATTTCGACTCTCGCATCGATTTCGTAGGCAGAGTCATCTTCATTGTATGAAGGATCACACCGGTCGTCCGGGTAGTGTGATGAAGAGCAGTATATATATCCTACGACAACAAGATACTGGTCATTGACAATGTCGTCTTCTCCGGTTGTACCCATAACTATGATTTCCGGGTTTTTATAGTCGCCGCCGCCCCAATAGTTGTCGCCAAGAAATTTGGCGTTCCACTGGATTGATTCGGCGGAATCATTGTAACCCTGATCGGTAAAAGAACAGTCATCGTGACGCCAGTATCTTTCACATACAGGGACTGTCGGAGAACAGTCATTAATAGGCATACGCTGAGCTGTCCCGAGCAGACCTTCTGTATAATAAAATCCGTAAGTTTCAGCTTCAAGGCTGTTCCTTTTGATTAAATGAAGATTAAGGTCAACCATTTCACCGTCGTAATTTATTTCCGCTTCGGCTTCTGTTTTGAAACCCTGCTTCCATGTGAGTTTTACAGCTACGCGGTTTTGCCTGATCAGTTCCGCAAATTCTTCATCTTCTTCATTTCCGGGATTGCATTGTCCTGTGACGGAATCGCAGCCGTTATCGCACGATGCATAAAAAATCCAGCCGTTGTCGCATAGATATGAATTGTCATCTTTGCATTTGTATGAGCCTTGACTGCAGTCTGCATTGTTGTTGCTATTGCCATTGCCATTGTCATCATCGTCTTTATCTTCATTTTCTTTGTTTTCTTCATTCTCATAGTCCTCATCTTCTTGCTCCGGAGAGTCGGATGAGTTTGAATTGCCTGGATTTTTGCTTTCATTTTTGTTATCCGATCCGCATGCAGCAAAGAAGAACACAAAAATGACCAGAGAAACCGCGAAATTAAATTTCTTCATCAAAAACTCCTTAATTAATATCCGCTTATAAAAGGACTAAAAAACGGGCAAAACAATGAATTTTAGTTTCTATGGCCGCGATTGCAAGTTTTCCAGTTTAGATCATTCTCCGTCTGAATTTGTTCCCTTTGCCACACTGGAAAAGGGACGTGGATGAGGTCTTAAACAAAAAAATTGACACGGTGTCACTTTTATTTATTCTGACACGATGTCGAGATGAAAGTTCGTTTTTAACCGATTTTTTGGAGGTTTCAATGGCATGTTTCACAGTTCCGCTTGCCGAGGCTGTTATTGTTTCTGCGGCAAAAAAAGTTGCTAAAAAGGCTCACTGCAGCGAAAAAACGCTCGATTTTATCGACAAAAAAGTGGGCTGGCTTGAAAAAATGCTCTACGGCGGTTCCGCTCTGCTTGCTGTTGAGCATCTTTATCACGGTGAAATTTCTATTTTCCCGCCTTTTCTCACTGCTCTCAATACGCCGGAAGAAATACCGGTAATGCTGCATGAAATGGCGACTTCCGGTGTTGCGATGGCGCTTCTGACAACTGCTGTATGGGGAATAATTGTAGGCGTTTCAAGTGTGTTTGAGCGCAGTAAAAAGCAGGTTTCGGCTAACGAGGGAGGCAGATGATGTGCCTTATAATGACAATGATCGCGGCGGTCGTTTTTACCGCAGTCTGGGCAAAAATGAGAACGCAGAGCCTTCTCACTACAACGCTTATGTTCTGGGCCGCGGCTTTGATGTGGAGCGTTGACGGTGTCGCTTCTGTTCTTGACGGCGAGCCGTTTTTCGACATCAGCCGGGAAGACACTGTTCTTGGAGCAATTATCATTCTTTGCGGTCTTGCGATATTCGCAGTGCTCGCGGTTTTTGAAAGACGCAGAGTATTGAAAGCAAATTAAGGAGAAAACCATGAAAAAACTTTTACTTATAGCAGCCGTTCTTGTGTTTGCAGTCGTTTCATGCAAATCGGCTTCGGAAAAGGCTGAAAGCAAATCGGATGCTTCGCAGATCGCGGCTGAAAATGCAGAAAAACAGGAAGAAGAAAAACCGGTTCAGAACGAAACTCCCGCTCCTGCGGAAGAGAACAAAACGGAGGAAAAAGCTATGTTTCCCCACCAGACAAACGACGAAAACGCGCCGGTAGTATATTTCATAAAAGAAATCACTCCGGAAGCACTTGTAAAAATCTACGACAAACTCGGCTGGACGCCTGAAGGAAAGACGGGAGTCAAGATCAGCACAGGCGAATCGGAAAAGTCGAACCATCTGAGACCCGCTCTGATAAAGGATCTCGTGCAGAAAATAAACGGCACTATCGTCGAGTGCAATACAGCTTATCCCGGCAACCGCAACACGAACAAGGCCCATTTCGAAGC
>DBYC01000054.1:0-311 GCA_002310035.1 bacterium UBP6_UBA1196 | reverse complement strand
CCGTTCGACCTTCTTGACGAGGAAGGCGAGATGCTGATCCCGATCGAGGGTGCAAAACATCTCGTAAAAGGCGACTATGTCGGAACGCACTTCAAAAATTACGGCTCATACCTCGTTCTTTCGCACTTCAAAGGGCATCAGATGGCAGGTTTCGGCGGCGCGATAAAGAACCTTTCCATCGGCTTCGGAAGCGGAACGGACGTCGAACATTCAGGCAAGATCTACATCCATTCTGCCGGTCAGGCGACAAAAGGCTGGGTCACGGCAGATCAGCTTGACTTCCTTGAATCTATGGCTGAAGCGGCTAAAGG
>DBYC01000031.1 GCA_002310035.1 bacterium UBP6_UBA1196 | reverse complement strand
CAACTTTAATTTTAAAAAATAATTTTTCTTGACAAATGACTTTTCAGTACTAAAAAACGAAACCGATGAGTTTCGTTTTATGAAACTCAAGTGTTTTGAAATGCGAGGTTTGATATGTTTTTCAAGATGACAAAAAATCAGATCGAGCGGAAGCTCAAAATATTGAAATCGGCAGTCCAGAGTTTCGCCGCCTCGGGTTTTCACATTTCCGATATCGACAAGATCGCGAAAAATGCGGGTGTCGGAAAAGGGACGCTCTATCGTTATTTCCAGAATAAAGAGGATCTCTTTTTCGAGTCTGTGAAATACTGCATGGACGAGATGTACGACGAGATCGGCAAAAAACTTGAAAATGTCGGTTACAACGACTTTGTCGGCGTTCTTTTCGACGCTCACATGGATTACTACCGCGAGCACAAGGACACTTATCTGCTTGTCGCCAACGCAATTATCCAGATGCCGGAAACCTCGGTCGATTTTTTTCACGAACTGCACAAGGAAAAAATGAAAGTCATCCTCGGAAAACTTGAAAACGGTGTCAATGAAGGCGCTGTGAAGGATGTCGATCTTGAAATTCTCGTAAAAATGCTGAATGTCCTTTCACAGCTTTTCTGCCTGACGAAGGATGTTTCGCCCGAAACCGACGACTACGAGCGTGTAAAAAAGACTTTCGTGAATGTTTTCAACTATGGACTTTTAAAATAGTAATTGAAGAGGTTGTTATGAAAAAGTTATTGATTTTGTTCACTGTTTCAGTTTTTCTTTTCATCGGCTGCCTGGAAAAGGAAGAGGTTCAGAAAGAAGCTCCCGCCGTTGAAAAAACTCCCGTTGTCGCAGTTGTTCCCGCAAAAGAGGAAACTTACTCTCCTGTTCTTGAATTCGGCGGTTCGTTCAAACCTTTCAGAGAGGCGAACCTTTCGGCGAGAATGCCCGGAAAAATCAAAAAAATCCATTACAAAGAAGGTGCGACAGTTCCGAAAGGATCGGTCATCGTCACACTTTCAGGCGAAATGGCTGAAGCTGCCGAAGCTGAGCTCGAAGCGGTAGAAAAAGACTATGAAAGAGTCAAAGACCTTGTCGATTCAGGCGTTCTTCCGCAGCAGCAGCTGGATCACCTCGAGGCAAAGCTCAATGCGTCGAAGGCAAAAGTCAAAATGACGAAAGAAAATATGGAAATTATCGCTCCTTTTGACGGCATGGTAGCAGAACACATGCTCCGCGAAGGCGAAGAGTTCATGCTCTTGAACCCCGGTCTCACCCCCGGTTTCTCGCATGCAAACGGAATCATCAGATTTATGGATCTGAACAAACTCTTCCTTGAGATCCAAGTCGACGAGAAAGAACTTCCGTTAATACAAAAAATAAAGGATATCGAAGTCGTCGCCGACGCTTACCCAGACACGAAGATAAAAGGAAAAATCTATTCGACAGAAACCCTAGTCTCTGTCATTTCCAGGACCGCTGTCGTCAAAATCGAGATAAACAACGCGAAAAAACTGATAAAACCCGGCATGTTCGGCAGAGTGAAGATCTCTCTTCCCGAGATCAAGGCTGTAATGGTCCCGCGTCTTGCCGTAGCCCGTCAGGCAGGCACGAACCAGCATTACCTTTTTGTTGTAGAAAACAATGTTGCGCTCAGAAAAGAGATCGAAATCCTTGAAGATCTTGGCGATTTCTACGCAGTCAAAGGAGTCGGGAGCGGCGAAATGGTTGTCAGCGCCGGAAAGACAAAACTTAAAGACAACATTCCTGTTACTGTCAGCAGCAAGTAGGTGCAGCCATGAGACTCTCACAGATTGCTGTTAAAAAGCCTGTTACGATATCGATGATATTCACAGGCATTCTGATTTTCGGTCTGCTCGCGTTCTATGCACTTAAACTCGATATTCTTCCAGAAGTCGAATATCCCTCGCTCACAGTCGTTACGATCCTTCCCGGTGCATCTTCGGAGGATGTCGAGCAGCAGGTCACGAAACCGCTTGAAAAACAGCTTGCCGGCGTTCCCAAAATCAAGTCGCTGAAGTCGGTTTCAAAGGAAAACGTCAGCTTCGTCATGCTTGAATTCAACTTCGGAACAGAGATCGGCGATGCTACAAACGATGTCCGAGACAGGATCGACCCTGTCAAGAAAGTTCTTCCGTCATATGCCTACGATCCGGCGATCATCAAAGTCGACAGCTCGATGGTGCCTGTCATCATGTACGGTATCTCTGCGAAAGAAAGCGCGATGGGACTTGCAAAAATCATCGACGACAGGATCGAAGGAAGGCTTAAACAGGTCGATGGCATCGGCGGACTTATCACTCTCGGCGCGCCGAAAAGAGAGATCGAGATAATTGTTGACCCGGTAAAACTCCGTTCGAGCGGAATTTCTGTCGCAACGATCGCAAAACTCCTTGAAACCCAGAACATTTCAGTCCCCGGCGGCAGCATCAAAACAGGCGGAATGGACCTTTCGGTGCGTGTTCCGGCAGAATTCGAGTCGGTTGACGAAATCGGCGCAATCATGATCCCCGCGAAAGACGGCAGCATGGTAAAACTTTCGACTCTCGCCGAAATCAGAGACAAACTGAAAGAGCAGGATTTCACAGCAAGCGCGAAAGGAAAGACGATGGCTGTCATCATGACGCAGAAACAGAGCGGTGCAAACACTCTCGAAGTCGCGAGAAACATCAAGGCGGCGATGGAAGGAATCCGCAAAAACGTTCCCTCTGATGTTGTCATCGAGGAACTCAACGACACTTCCGAAGTCATCGAAATGTCAATCAAAAACCTGGGAACTACTGCGGCTTACGCGGCGATTTTCGTCATTTTGGTCATTCTCGTTTTCCTCAGGGAATGGCGCGGAAGCCTCATTATTACGCTCACAATCCCCTTCTCGCTCATCATCGGTCTTATTTTCATGTATGTTTTCGGATATACGATAAATATTTTCTCGCTGATGGCACTTTCGATCACACTCGGTATGGTTGTCGATAACACGGTCGTTGTATTTGAAAACATCACGCGGCATATTGAGGAAGGTTCGCGTCCGGCGGAAGCGGCAATTTTCGGTGCCGGAGAAATGACTTCGGCTATTTCGGCTTCGACTCTGACGACAGTCGCGGTTTTCATCCCGCTTGCTTTCGTCAGCGGAATCGTCGGACTTCTCTTCAAACAGCTTGCTTTCGTAGCTTCGGTAACAATCGCGGCATCGCTTCTTGTCTCCCTCTCCCTTGCTCCGATGCTGAGCTCCGTCCTTATGAAGAGAAAAATAAAAGAGAAAAAGCACGGATTTTTGTACAATATTTCAGAAAAACTTTTCGTTTTCGTCGAAAATGTCTACAAAGCCCTGCTCGGACTTAACATAAGATTCAGATGGATTGTCGTTCTTGCAGTTGCGGCGGTATTCTTCTTCACTGTCAAAGCGGGACTCAGCACAGGAACCGACTACATCCCGGAATTCGATATGGGCGATATGGTAGCGACAGCAGAACTTGAATCGAGCGTTGACCCTGAGCG
>DBYC01000084.1 GCA_002310035.1 bacterium UBP6_UBA1196 | reverse complement strand
CTGACAGGAGCTTCAAAGCCCGGAACAAGGCGTTTGTATGAGTTCGTGCTCGGGTTCGAGAAAGCGAGAAGCGAACCGGTCAGGCTGTGGTCAAGAATACCTGCCGTGTATGAAAGAGCCTCTTTCGAAAGGCCGTGAAGACCATCGCCTGCAAAGAACGAAGAGCCGTTTTTGACAAGGAACTGGTGAACGTGCATTCCGTTTCCTGCTATGTTGTAAACAGGTTTCGGCATGAAAGTTACGAAAATTCCGTGCTCTCTGGCAACGTTTACTATTATCCATTTAGCCAGAGAAACTTTGTCGCCCGCTTCCGCAAGGCTTATGAAGTTGAGCTCGATCTCAAGCTGAGAAGCGCTTACTTCGTGGTGATGGTATTTTACAGGAATGCCGACCGCGCCCATTGCGGCAACGATGTCGTTTCTCATGTCGAAGTATTTGTCAGCCGGGAAAAGCCTGTGGTAGCCCTGCTGGATCCCGAAACGCGGAGCATCGTCATAGTCCGGGCCGATCCCTTCCTGGCTCTGGACTTCGTAGAAACTGTGTGAATATTCGCTTGAATAGCGGACGCTGTCGAAAGCGTGGAACTCGAGTTCGATAAGCACTTTCGCGTCATCGGCGATCTTCTGTTCTTTAAGGTAAGCCGCTGTTTTTTTCGCGATATTGCGCGGATACTGGTCGAAAGGCTCGCCAGTAGTAAGGTATACATCGCAGAAAACATGGACTATCATATGTCCTTCCTTTTCCTCGACGAAAGCGGTCGAAAGATCCGGTTTTGCGACCATGTCCGATTTGTCGACTTTCGCATAGCCGAAGTTGGAGGCGTCAAAGCCGATACCTTTTTCAAAAATTTTGTCTGAAATATAACCTTTCGGAAGCGTAACGTGTCTGATTGAGCCGTTTATGTCGATCATAAGCAGGCTCAGGAAATCAATGTTGTCAAAATTACCGTCAAATTTTCTGAAGTTCATTTTCCCCTCCAATTAAAGAATTAACAAAAACATCGGGCAAAGGTAGCAGATAAAAACTTTATTTCAAGAATATTCGGAAATCGCACGGATTCAGGAGTTTTTCTTTACCCCTTCGCTTCCGGTTTCAAGAAGCTGTCCCTGGAAAATTCCCGAATTTTTGATGAAAAATACAGCTTTGAGCGGTTTGGCGAAAATTTCGAGTTTTTTCGCATAATCCTCTTCCTCACCTTTTTCAGGAGTGTTCAGACCTAGAAAAACGACATCTGCTTCAGAGCTTACACGGCTTAAGACATGTTCGAATGCTTCATCTTTTTCCTTAATGATTATCATGGGTTCAGCTGTGATTCTCGAATCTGCCGAAAGTTTTCTGAGTTCTTCTTCAGCCTTTTCCTTTTCAGATTCGTCAGGAACCATCCTGAGGAGTTTGATGACGGCATCGTCCCATGCCGGTGACTTCGTGATAAGATATGCAAGAAGCAGCATCAGATCACCGTTTCTCTGCAAACCTCCCCACCAGACATGGATCGTTTTCTGCGTATTTTTGATATTGAAATCAGGCGAGACCTTGCCGATTACAGTCGATTTTTTGATGAATGCTACGCGGCGCATGATCGAAAGATAACGCGGAAGATATTCAGCGACATTGTCCGGCCAGCAGAGCATTATCGTGTTGGAACGGAGCCCGGCCATGCCGTTTGCCTGAACAGCTGAGAGTATCCCTTCCTCGAAATCTTCGACGACCGTGACTTCAGGAAAAACCGAAATCGACTTCCTGCTGTAGAATTTATCAATAGAATCGACTTCTTTCTCGATATCTATTTTCTCCTCGCCGAGTCTGCCGAGAATGATTTTTGTGACTGTGACGATACCGCTGCTGAGGCCGAAATCAGAAGCGAAACCTACAAGTTTGAGCTGCTTTTCGTGCTCGTTTATGAAAACCTGAATGTATGGCCTCCAGTTTCGCGGAGTCATTTTGAGATCTTTGAGCTGGATGAGCGAATTTTTGACGAGATTTTCGTAAACGCCGCGTCTCGCGTCTCCTACTGCCGAATGCTTTGCAGCGACGCGCCTTAAAATAAAGTAAAGCGCCACTTCAATAATTATCGCAATAATGCTGAGCCTGGAATCGATGAGGAACATTACGATTATGCAGGCGATCCCGCCGACAAGGCTGATTATAGCCGGGATCTTGAACTGAGGTCTCCACGAAGGCTCGTTGCTGAGCGTTTCAAGCGCCGCAGTTATGTTGACGATGCCGTAAACAGTGAGAAAGAAAATAGTAAGGATCGAAGCGACAGTGTTGAGGTCGCCGAGGAAAACCGCGCCGCATGCGATCGCCAGCGAGAGGACGAACGAAGCGTATTCCCCTTTTTTAGATTTCAGAAATTTCTGTCCTTTTCTGCTTCCCACCTGATCGCACGCCATCGCGATAAAAGTTCGCGGCGCGCCGAGCATAGAGCCTATCGCGCTTGAAAAAATAGCACCTAAAAGTCCCGGCAGAATGACGATGTTGCCGTTTACGGGCGAGATCCTCGACCAGATCATCTGGTCAGTCAGCATTTCATCGGAAGTCGCTCCCATCGTGAGGAAAATAGGAAGCGTGACATAAAACGCAAAACCGGTGAGAGTTGCCGTGATCGCACCTATCGGAATAGATTTCTGCGGATTTTCAAGGTCTCCCGAAAGGCCGAGCCCCGCCATGATGCCGCTTACCGCGGGAAAGAATATCGCCATCGCCGAAAAAAACGAAAGGTCTCCGTGAGTGGCGAAAATTTCGCCGAAATTAGAGGGAAAAGTGCCTAAACACTCGATAAAACTCCCTTTCATAAAGGCGCCGATGATGAGGAAAAGTATCGAGACTGCGACAAAGATCATGACCGGGATCTGTGTTTTCATCGCAAAACCGGCTCCGACAAACGATACTGCGGCAACTATCGCGATTATTCCGAAAGTGACTAAATTGAGCGAGAACGAAGTGTCGAAAAGCATTTTTATCACTTCGGCGAGACCGAACGAATAGAGCGTTATCGAAAGCGCCTGAGAGAGAAAAAGCGGAAGTCCGACAGCGCCGCCGATCTCAAAGCCCAAGCTTCTCGAAACGATGTAGTAAGCTCCGCCGACACCAACTTTTTTGTTGGTCGCGATCGATGAGAAGGACAAAGTCGTGATGAGGGTTATAGAATTTGAAATCAGGACGATGAAGACCATCGGCCACATTCCCATCGTTCCGACAAGATTTCCGGCACGCATATACATGATGACTCCGAAAATCGTGAGTATCGTCGGAGTATAGACACCTAAAAAAGTTCCGAGTTTTTTTGTTCCGCCACTCTCCATTATTTTTTACTCCATGAATTTATCATCAAAATCATAAATTAAAATCCAGTGTTTCAAACAAAAACCGTTATACTCTAGTCAAAATCTGAAAAATTGCGATTTTTACTTTTCATACCTGAACATTTTGACATAATTAAGCGTTTTGATTCTTCTGCGGAGGCTGACATGAAAAAATTTTCAGCACTTTTTCTGGTTGTTTTTCAGATTCTGCTTCTTGTTTCGTGCGGCGGAGACAAGAACAAACAAAATAACGAAGAAACAGACTTTATCGCCGACAATGACACAGAAACGGAAGAGACCGCAGACGCAGCTGATTCATCATCCTATGACGACACCGATTCAGACAGCATCGTTCCAGACAGCGCCGCTTCCGAAAATACAGACAATGAACCGGAAGAACCGGAAAAAACAGCTGAAGGATGCTATATTTTCACGGTCGACAACAAAACTTTTGAAAGATGGGGTTATGTTGACACCTTTCTCGGTGATGTCAAAGACAACGTTTTAGGCGACAAAAACGAGCGCGATGTTTTTGAACTCTTCACCACATTGAATACCGGCACTTACGATCTCGGCAAAGGAGACAACAAAAGTTCCCTTAACTGCACGGAATGTGTAATTGTAAAGCAGGATTTCGACAAGGAAAAAGAAAAATTTTTCTTCCAGGAAAGCGGAATTCTTGTCATTGAAAAAACAGACAAAGAGAACAACATCAAAGGAATTCTCTCCGCAAAACTTGTCGAAGTCGAAGGCGACCCTGCAAGAAGAGAAGAAGATGTACAGAAACTCGAAGGCGGAGAATGCATCCTTATCGAAAACTGGGCTTTCGACACAGGTGTCTGCGTTCCGGACTGCGCCGGCAAGGTGTGCGGACATGACGGCTGCGGCGGAACATGCGGCGAAGGCTGCAGCGGGGATCTTACTTGCTCAAAAGATCAGAAATCATGCGTTCCGTTTGAATGTAAAAAAATCACTTTTGATAAAGTGGAAATGTTCTCAAACGAAGAGGGCGGTTATTACTATCAGACATCTGTTTCCGGTAATCTTCCCGGAAGCTCTGACCTGCCCGACATCATGACTCTCCACTTTTACGGCACCTCATATGTTCTCGAAGAAGGAACAATCGACCTCGGCGGCGATAACGCGAACTATGAAATCTGCACCGAATGTCTCCTTCTTTATAAAGACTTCGATACCGAAACTGAGGAATACACCGCCGTATTTTTCCAGCAGAGCGGCACACTCGTTTTCGATGAGGTCAAAGAAGGTACATTCGAATCAAAAGGGCACGGCTCTTTCAGACTTGTTGAAGTCGAAATCGACGACTACACTTCCGAATCGATCCCTGTTCTTAGCGGAGCGTGCTACGAAACCGAAAGCTTGACATGGGACACAACATCCTATTAACCTAAGCAGACATTTTTCCTCAAAAACTTGCTTTTCCATACCATGCCGCTATCATGCTGCGTCTTTGATTTTTTTAAAAACGATTTTCACAACAATGAATATAATAGTGTTTTGACATTTTTTTAATCTTGGAGGTTTGGAATGAAAAGAATCTTGGGCATTTTTGTGCTTTTTTTCACTTTTTCTCCGCTTTTTGCCTACGATGACGACGAAGATGAAAAGCTGAAACTCGCCGTTATGGAGTTCGAAGACAAAACGGGCCGGATTCAGCCGAACACACTGGATGCCGCAACTGAATATCTGCGCTCGGTATTCATGAGCTCCGGGAAATATGTCGTAATTTCAAAGGGACGGCAGAAAGAAAAAGTTTCGGAAATCAGAAAAGAATACAACACCAATTCGACCTACAAATCTTGCAATGACAGAACTTGCCAGATCCAGCTCGGTCAAGCACTTTCCGCCGACCTTATCGTTCAGACGACAATCACATCATTCGCTGAAGTCTACACTATTTCATCGGAACTCACAGACATTGAGAAAGAGGCAACGGAAATCGGCGCGAGAGCTGATTACGACGGCACTGAAATAGGAATGAAAGCAGCCCTTGAAAGCATTGTCGCCCAAATCATTGAAATCCAGCAGAAAGAGGCGGATAAAAAAGCAGCCAGACTAGCGGCGGAAAAACAGCGGAAACAGGAAGAAGAACTGCGCGCCAGGGAGGAAAAACGCAGAGAAGAGGAAGAAAAACGCCGTCTTGAAGCAGAAAAACGGAAACAGGAAGAAGAACAGCGTCAGGCAGAAAAAGCAGAAAAACTTGCCCTGGAAAAACAAAAAGAGAAAGAAAACAAAATAGCAAAAATAAAACGATCGATAAATGCTCTCAAATATACGGGAACCGCTTTTATAATTGCAGGCGCAGCGGTTATAGGTGGCGGAATCGCAGGATTCACCATTGACTACAAAAACGAACGCGACAAATATGACAAAATGCTGACTCCTGAATCGATACGGGACGCAATAAACAAAGGAATGACCAAAAGCGAATATATTAAATCGGCAAACAAACACAGAAACAACGCGAACAAATCCAGGAATCTGGCATTTGCATGCGGTGCAGTCGGTGCTGCACTTACCGGAATGGGTATAGCTCTTGTCGTAGTCGGAGTCGAAAAAGAAGAAAAATACGAACACCTGCTGCTCAAAGATATTTCTGTCATTCCGTCAAGCGACGGTTTCTACGCTTCGCTCAACTTCAACTTTTAGGAGGGAAAGATGAAAAACTTTACAATGTTTTTACTTTTTGCTTTGATTCTGCTAGCTTTCACTGCCTGCGAAGTAAGCGACAAAAGCGCGGAAATCGAGAAATCTTACGATCAGGCAACATGCGCAGATTTAGGACTGTACTTTTGGGACGATGAATGCCATGATACCGCTTTATGTGACACTCAAAATATAACTCCCTGCAAAGACAAGGATACCGGCTATACCTGGTCAGCACATGCCCCCAAAGACATGGACTGGGATTCGGCAATGACTTATTGTGACAAACTGACGGAAGGCGGCTATTCCGACTGGACTTTGCCGTCAAAAGATGTGCTTTTAAGTCTTTATGATCAAGAAAAGCAGTATATAAGCAAACTTGGTGATACAGGCATATTTTGGTCTTCTACTCCATCCAGCGATAGCTACGCATTTTATGTAAATTTTGATAAGAGCTATAGTAATTACTATGTTTCCGATTATTCTCGCAAAACAAATTATTATTCTGTCCGCTGTTCCAGGTGGTAATCTTACCAAAGATTCATCAAACATTTAGCAGCTACAATTTCTTCCAGCAGCATTCTTTCAGGAAATCTTGCTCCAGTTAGGGAACTTTCTCGCAATTTTCATAGCAAAAAGTTCCCTAAAAAACAATTCTTCAAAATCAGAAATTCAGGACAGTCGTTGAATGTCGAAACTAGAAAATCGTTGAATAATGTTCCCAGTTCACCTTCTATCGTGTATTTATCCGATCTTTTGAAATTGCGGAAACATTCCTCGATGTAAACCGTGAGGTCGAATCTTGCTTATACAAATCTGTTTGTTTGAAATCCAACCCGTAGAGACGTCATACCATGGCGTCTCAAATGGGATTTTCAACAAAAATTGTGGTTTCATGGAAAAAAGACGTCATAATATGGCGTCTCTACAAAGGTTTGCGCAAAATGCGGCCAGGCCTACCTCACACAACGAACGTAGCTGATGTCGTCTATATTGTAGTAGTACACGTATCCGTAGTAGAAACTCACAATCCATACATAGTCCGAACTATCGGATAGAAGCGAGGAAGACCATAACCAGACATCACTGTCATCCAATTTGCTGTATATACCTTCGTTACAGCTCGCGCAAACTGTTTCGTTCGTTTCCTGTATGCAGGCTTCTGTACAGGTCGAACAAGTAAAGTCACTGCTTTTAAGATGTCCTGTTGCCTCGGAAACCGCACAGTTTTTAGTTCTCGGTGTGCCGCTCAGATTGATTATCAGCGTCTTCAATTCGTCGATATTCGGAAGCCTCCAGTCCGTAAAACCTCCATAACCCTTCATTTCACTGCCCTGACAGAATGTTGTCGCAGCAGTGTATGACATATAATTCGATGAAATTTTCGACCATGTCAGATGGCTTGACGAATCATAGCAAGGCGTACCGCTCGATCTGCTGCATTCAGGAAGCGTTGACGAACCTGTATCGCCGTCATCACCGGTATCTGCGCCGCTGTCTCCGTCATCGGTCGAATCGCCGGTGTCATCATGTGAATCACTTGAATCCGCATCGTCAGTCGAATCACCTGAATCGCTGCCGGTATCAGCCGGTACGCTGTCAGCATCTGAATCTGAACCGCTGTCAGAATCCGAATCAGATGAATCATCGGAAGAATCTCCTGAATCCGGCGTATCGGAATCAGAATCCGATTCATCTCCGGGTTTTCTGCCGTCAGATGATTCACAATTTCCGGTTTTTGTGTTGCATACCGGATACTCAGGATCGGTGCAGTCGTTGTTTGATTTGCACCAGTCCTTTACACAGATATTGTTCTCGATATCGCAAATCAATCCTTTGTTGCATGTTTCATTCGGATAGCATTTTTCATAGAGACTTCCGGTTTTACTGTCAGAACTTCCGCTTCCGCAGGAAACCATAAACATTGCTGTAAAAACGGCAAGAATCACAAGAATTTTCTTCATTTTTTCCTCCCTGAAACAAGCGAGTTTTTTAACAAAAAACGCGGTATTTAGGTGTTTTTAGAGTGATGGCAAGTTTTTGATTTTTCTTATTTTCTGAAGATTCCGAAATATTCCTTAAAAACGGTTTCTCACCTTGCAAAGACAAAAATAGAGACTAGCAGAACATTACAGCCGCAAAAGTCAGCGGAAATTTGGATCAGATTTGAAAATTTAAGGTTTTAGGATTTACTGAAGCTCTTCGAGAGCAGTTTTTGCTTTAAGGAAGAATTCGTTAGAGGGCATCAGAGTCTGGGTGAGGATTGTAAAAATCTCTTTCGCCTTGGCCTTGTTGGTTTCCCTCATTCCGTAAGCTTCCCAATACATTGATTTTGCGGTGTCGTTGATCGATTTCATGCCGTTTTCAGCACTCTTGTTGTCGCGGTCTATTCTGAGAGCTTCCGCGAAATCCCTTCTTGCGCCGAGAAGATCCCTGTTCTTGCCGTTAAGTTTCTGCTGTCCGCTCTGCGTATAAGCCTGAGCTTTGAGTTTGTAAATTTTCTCCGAACCCTGGACATTGACGATTTCTCTAGATTTCGTGACTTTGTACTCCTGTTTGAATTTGGCTTTGACCTGATCGAGCTCTTTTTCGTCAATCGCCTTCATGCTTTCTTCATATTTCTTTTTAGCATCTTCTTTCTTTACCTTGGCCTCTTTTTTGTCCTCGGCAAGAAGAGTCTTCATTTCGCCTTCGAACTGAGCCTTGTCCTCTTTTCTCTGAGCCTCTTCGGCATTCCACTTTTCCTCTTTTTCGTTCCATTTAGCCTTTTCTTCCGCAAGAATGGCCTGACGTTTTTCCTTTCTCTTGTCTTTTTCGTTGTTCAGAGCCTGGATCTCTTCTTCCCATTTTTCTTTCTGCGCTTTCTGGGCGTCTTTGTCAGCGACCTGTTTAGCGGCGTACTTGTTCTCTATCTCCTCTCTTTTCTCTTTGTGCTCGTTGTCAGTCTTCTCGTATTTTTCCTGCCAGGTTTTGTCGTATTTCTGGTTGCTTTCATGGAATTTTACCTGCAGATCGTCTTTTTTGTCAGCCCATTTTGCATTCGTAACGGCGATCTCTGCATCGTATCTCTCGTTTTCCTTAAGAAGACGCTCTTTGGTGTTTTTGTCCGATCTCTGCTTGTTTTCAAGATCTCTCTGTCTCTTTGCAGCTTCAGCCTTCCATGTTTCAGCCTGTTTTGTACGCTCTTTCTCACGCGCTTCGATCTTGCGGTCTCTCTCTTTCTGAGCAGTCGCTATCTGAGCGTCGATATTCTTGCTGAAAGCAGCCTTTCTCTGCTGGAAAGCCTTGAAGTTCGCTTCGGCTTTTTTCTTTTCAGCCTGCTGGTTTTTCTGATATTTTGCGTTGTCCTTGTTAAGTTCGTCGCTCTTCTTAGCAAGTTTCATGTCGATTTCCATGCTCTTGTTCTCGCATTCCTGCTCAACAGCTGCCATTTTCTTTGCGGAGAAACCGTCTTTTCCGCTTTCATGCTTCGAAATCTTTTTGTTCGCCGCGTCAAGCTGTTTTTTGAGAGCCGGAGTCTCTTGTTCTGCGATCTTCGCTTCGATATCAGCCTTTTCTTTGTTCAGCTTCTCGAGTTCTTCCGTGTAAGCTTTCTCGGCATCTGCTGCAGCTGCCTCTCTCTTCTTCGCGCAGTCAGCTTCGACAGTCGCACGCTCTTTTTCGATATCTTCCTGATATTTCGACATTACTTCGGCATTTTTGAACATATATTCTTCGGTCGCCGCATCATATTTTTTGAGTTTCTCGCGCTCTTCCGACTCCTGAGCGTCGTATTCCTGAAGCTTTTTGTTGAGTTCGTCGAACTTCGCCTGGTATTCCTCTTCGAATTTTACTTTTTCCTTGCGGTCCTCGTCCTCGTTTTTCATCTTTATTTCTTCATTTTGAGCCATGATCTTCTTTTCGTTCTCGTCGAACTGATCCTGCTCGGCGTTCATTTTCTTGTCGAGTTCGGAGATCTTTTCCTCGTTAGCCTTTTTCTTTCCTTCAAGCGCAAGGATGGCAGCTTCGGTCTTTTTGTCGCCTGCTTCGATCTCGTCCGCCTGTTTTTTCTCGCGGGCTTCCTTCTCGTCTTTCATTTTCTTTTTGATGTCGCCGTATTTCTTGTCGGTGTCGGCAAGCTCTTTTTCCATATCTTTCTCGTATCTGTTGACATTGGAAACTTTTACGACACCTTTTTCTCTCTGCTCGAAAAGAGTGAGCTTGTTCTCGAGTTCGACTATCTTCTGGTCGATGTCGCTGTCGTCTTTCTCCCACTGGTACTTAAGATCTTTGAGTTTCTGGGAAAGAGCGTCTTTCTCGGCCTTTCTCTGCTTTGCCAGAGCGGCTGAATCTTCGTCGAACTTCTTGAGTTTCGCGTCTCTTTCAAGAATTCTTGTATTGAGCCATGTATCGGCAGCAGCTATCGAATCGACCTTCTCTTTTCTGATTTTGTCGCGCTGTTTGTCGAATCTGGCATGGATCGTCTCGACCTTTCTTATGTCGTCTTCCGTCGGATCCGCATAGATAACTCTTTCGACCGGTTCCTTTTTGTAAACGCGGTACTTCGAGCTTGCACCCATTTCAAGGATCTCGGCATCGAGTTTCTCGGCTGCGGCGATCGTCTGAATGGCCTCGTCATAGTGTTTGGACTTTATCGAACCGTTCGCGCGGTTGATGAGTTTTTCGATATCGGTGAATTTTTTATTGAGATCCTTTGCCTCGACATCCCTGTCTTCCGCACCGTCAAGAGCCTTTTTCGCACCGTTCAGATCTCCCGAACCGTAAGCCGAAAGAGCTTCCTTGATGGAAGAATCGGTGTTTTTACCTGATCTGACCGGTCTGACGGGTTCTTCTTCCTCTTCTTCCTCTTCTTTCGGTTTTGCCTTGGAAAGCTGCGCCGAAAGCATTTTTGTCCATGCTTTTGCAAGCTTTGAAGCTATTTTTTCCGGCGATTCGCCTTTCGATGAATCGACAGTTTTCTGGTCGAGCTTGTTTTCGTCGCCGTCAAACAGGTAAGTCTCGAGCTTGGTCTTGCCGTTCTTTTTGTTATATTTCATCTTGGAAAAGAAATAAAAATCGGATTTTTTCTTCGCCTTCGATATGAATTTCTTCTGGCATCCGAGATTTTCTCCGCATTTTTCAAGAGATTTTTTTACTTTTGTACCGATATTGTCGGTAAAAATACCGGCGTCGGCACCTTTTACATCCTCAAGAACATCCTCGATGGCATCGTTAATGTCTCCCGCGATACGACTGTCGTCTTCAGAAGCGGCAATCGGAAAAATCGCAGCTGTTTCAGCCGAAACAGCGAAAACTGCCAAAACCATCCAAAAGAACAAAACGACTTTCAAACTTCTCAAATTTACCTCCAATATGTGAATTTCAAGAAACCACCGTGCAAAAAGCAGCGTATCTAACTAAAAATCTTTTTTTAAGTCAATATTTTTTTATTGACAACGGGCAGGCTGTTTTTATAATACCGACCGCACTTTGCCGGAAAACCGGCGGTGACAAAAACAACAGGAGGTTTTTTAGTATGTCACAGGAAAATTTTGCAGAACTGCTTGAAGGTTATCTTCCGAAGAAAGAAGAGATCTCGAGCGAAGAAATCCGTAAAGGTATCGTTCGCGCCATCAGAAAGGATGTTATCATCGTTGATGTCGGCCTTAAGAGCGACGGCGTTATTTCGGCAAGCGAATTCACTCCCGAAGAGCTTGCGAATCTCAAAGTAAACGACGAGATCGAAGTCGTTGTAGAGAACTGGGACGGTGACAGAGGCATGTCGCTTTCCAAGGAAAAAGCTTCCAAACTCAAAGTTTGGGAAGTTGTCGAAAAAGCATTCCAGGACGGAACGCTTGTCAACGGTACAATCGTCGCGAAAGTCAACGGCGGCCTTGCTGTTGATATCGGCGTAAAGGCTTTCCTTCCGAATTCCCAGGTCGCTTTGAGACCGATCAAAAACGTCGACGACCTTATCGGTAAAACTTTTGATTTCAAAGTCATCAAATTCGACAAGAAAAAAGGCAACATCGTCATTTCGAGAAGAGATCTTCTTGAAAAAGAGAGAGAGGCGCTCAAGAATTCCACTCTCGAAAAACTTCAGGAAGGTGCGATCGTCAAAGGTCTTGTCAAGAACATCACCTACTACGGCGTTTTCGTTGACCTCGGCGGAATCGACGGTCTTCTCCACATCACCGATATGTCATGGGGCAGAGTCAACCATCCGTCAGAAATGTTCAAAGTCGGCGACGAAGTCGATGTCAAAGTCCTTAAATATGACAAGGATTCCGAAAGAGTCAGCCTCGGCGTAAAACAGATCACGGACGATCCGTGGATCCATGCGACTGAAAAATACGCAGCAGGCAAAACGGTCAAAGGCGTTGTCGTTTCTCTTGAAGATTACGGCGCTTTCGTCGAGCTTGAAAAAGGCGTTGAAGGTCTCATCCACATCTCCGAAATGTCCTGGACGAGAAGGATCAAACACCCAGGCAAAATGGTTGCGATCGGCGACGAAGTCGAAGTCAAGATCCTTGAAATCGACGTCGAAAACAGAAGAATTTCTCTCGGCATGAAACAGATCGAACCGAATCCTTGGGAACTTCTCAAAGACAAATATCCGGTAGGCACGATCGTAAAGGGAACTATCCGCAACATCACAGATTTCGGTCTTTTCATCGGTGTTGAAGAAGGTATCGACGGTCTCGTCAGAACCAGCGACATCACATGGGACAGAAAACTGAAACACCCGTCGGAATACTACAAGAAAGGCGACGAGATCGAAGCAGTCGTTCTCAATATCGACTCCGAGAAACAGAGATTCTCACTCGGCATCAAACAGCTTACCGAAGATCCTTGGAAAATCTTCAAAGATCAGCACAATGTAGGCGACAAAATTGAAGTCGAAGTCGTAAAAGTAGCTGAATTCGGCGTTTTCGTAAAAGTTTTCGACACTATCGAAGGTCTTGTCCACAAAACCGAATTCGAAGACAACAAAGAATACCAGCCGGGCGACAAACTTGAAGTCATCATCAAGTCGATTTCCGACACCGACAGAAAGGTTTCCCTCAGCATCAAAGCTGTAAGCGACGAAGAAAACCAGAAACTCGTCGAGGAAGCAGAGGCTGTTTCGGAAAAAGTTCCGGAGAAACTCGGTTCGATGGCTGACGCTTTCAAAAAAGCTGAAGAAAAGGAAGAAACGGCTGAATAGCAGATTTTCAGTCTCATTTTCACGGGGCACTTCGGTGCCCCTTTTTTTTATCCGGAGTAAAAAATGGACTCTTTCCAGAAGCCTTTGAAAGTCGCTTTTTACACTTTCGGCTGCAAGGTGAACCTTTTCGAGAGCGACCAGCTTAGGAAATCGCTCTCTGGCATCGAAATAGTGAGCTGCGACGATGACGCCGACATTTTCGTGATAAACAGCTGCGCCGTAACCGCGACCGCCGAAAGCCAGGCGAGAAACATGGTTCGACGCCTTTCAAAACGCGGCAGAGTGATTCTCACTGGCTGCTATGCCCGCAAAATAAAAGGTGAAATCAGCTTTGAGAATACAGAAATCGTCCCCGATATTTCCGAAGTCGCCGAAATACTAGGCTCGCACCTGAAATACGATGCCTTTTTCACGCGGAGCCGCCCTTTCATCAAGATCCAGAGCGGCTGCGACCAGTTCTGCGCATACTGCATAATCCCTTATCTCAGAGGGCCTTTGAAGAGCGTTCCGCTGCATGAGATCAGAGCTTTGATGCAGAAAATCGCCGACGAAAACTTCAAAGAGGTCGTCCTCACCGGGATCCACATCGGAAAATACGGAAAGGACCTGAACGACGGCTCGACTCTGGCAGATGTAGTCAAGGCCGGATACGAAACTGTCGGCAGAGTCCGCATGGGTTCGCTCGAATCGCCCGAGATCGACGAAAGGCTTTTCGGATACGCAAAAGAAGGGATGATCCTTCCGCACTGGCACATCCCGCTCCAGAGCGGCTGCGACAAGACACTGCGCGACATGAGGCGGCCTTACAAAACAGACGACTTCAGGCGTTCGATCGAAAAAGTTATCGGAAGTTGCAATGAACTGCCCGCTTTCGGCACCGATGTCATAACAGGTTTCCCCGGAGAAACAGATGCCGATTTTGAAGAAACAAGAAAATTCATAGAGTCGCTTCCCTTCGCATACGGTCATGTTTTCCCATTCTCAGCACGTCCCGGAACTCCGGCAGAAAAAATGGAAAAGGAAAACCCTGTTCCCAAGCAGGTGAAAAAAGAGCGCGCCGCAGTTCTGCGTGACATTTTCCAGGCCAAAAAAGAGGCTTTCCAAAAGTCGCTCGACGGAACAGCAGATGAAGTCATAATCGAAGAAAAAATCGACGAGGGTCTCTTTGCAGCGACATCCTCGAAGTATCAGACAGTCAATGTCAAAGGCTCTTTCAGGCCGCGCGAACTCGTAAAAGTCAGACTTTCTTTCGAAAAAGGAAGGCTTTGCGGAGAAAAAGAGCGTCAGTAAAACCCCACGAATAGTGGCTACATTTTCAATTCTTTGATTTCACTTACTATTTTTTCTATTTCAGAGATACTTTCAACTTTGAATCTTATCGAGTTCTCCCCTTTGAAAAGACCTTTGCGTTTGTCCAACAGATCAAACAGCGCATCCATGCTTTTCGGAATGAAAGTCACCCCTAAAGTCAGCGTAAACTCGTCTTTTCCGACCGAAATCGCGGCGGCTCCGCACTCCAGGGCAAGAATTTTGATATGGGTCAGATTGAGAAGATTTTCCGTTTCCTCAGGGATTTTGCCGAACATTTCAAGCAGCGTTCCGCGCACCCATCCGAGTTCGTCCGCCGATCTCAAGTCTGCGATTTTCCTGTAAAAACCCATTCTGACTTCTGTGTCTGCAATATAGCTTTCCGGAATATTGGCGTTCAGTTCGGTCGAAATCTCGAACTCGTTTTCAATGTGCGGCGTACCGCTTCTGAGCTCGTCGATCCTGTTTTTCAGCATTTCGAGATACATGTCGTAGCCTACCCCTTTCAGCTTTCCCGACTGGCTTATCCCGAGAATGTTGCCGCCTCCTCGGATGTTCAGATCCTCCATCGCAACATCGTAACCGTGCCCGAGTTTGTCGAAACGCCGTATTGTCGAAAGACGGGCGCACGCCTCCTGTGTCAGGCTGCCGAGGTTCGGAACAAAAAGATAGGCCTTGGCTTCGCGGTTCCAGCGCCCCACCCTGCCGCGAAGCTGGTAAAGCTGCGCCATTCCGAACATGTCGGCACGGTTGATGATTATCGTGTTGACAAGCGGAATGTCTATGCCCGACTCAATAAGCGAAGTTGCGAGCAGCAGATCGTAATCGCGGTTAACGAACGCGACCATGACTTTTTCGATCTCCTCAGGCTCCATCTGGCCGTGGGCTACCGCAATGCGCAACTCAGGCACAAGCTGCTTCAGTTTCAGTTTGATGTCATTCAGCCCGGCGACGCGGTTGTGGACAAAATATATCTGGCCGTTTCTGGCAAGCTCGGAAAGGATCGCTTCCTTTATGATCTCCTCGCTGTATTCCAGAACGAAAGTCTGGATGTTTTTTCTGTCACCAGGAGCGGTTTTTATGAAAGAAGACTTTCTGATTCCGAGAAGCGACATCTGCAGAGTCCTTGGGATCGGCGTAGCAGTCATCGAAAGGGTCGCGACATCTTTTTTCATCTCCTTTATCAGCTCTTTGTGCGTAACTCCGAAACGGTGCTCCTCGTCAATGACAAGGAACCCCAGATCGCGGAATTTTACATCTTTTCCAAGCAGTCTGTGAGTACCGACAACTATATCGACCTTTCCTTGTTCCAAATCGTTAAGTATATGTTTTTGTTTGGATTTATCGTAAAGTCTGGAAAGCATTTCAATCCTTACTGGAAGCTTTTCGAAACGCTCCCTGAAAGTTCTGAGATGCTGGAATGCGAGAACAGTAGTCGGAGCGAGAACAGCCGCCTGTTTTCCGTTGGCGACAGCGATCATGCAGCCGCGCATGGCGACTTCGGTCTTGCCGAAACCGACATCCCCGCAGAGAAGCCTGTCAGTTATCTCGTTTCCGGCGAGATCGGCCTCCAGCTCACGGATCGAACGCGCCTGATCCGGTGTTTCACGAAAAGGGAAAGAGCTTGAGAATTCATTGTAAAGCGGCGTGTTCACCGCCATCGAAACCGTTTTATCCACACTTCTTTTCGCGTAAAGCTCCAGGATCTGAGCCGCGACCTTTTCGATCTCGCGACGGACTTTGCCCATCGTCTGCTGCCAGAGGGCGGTACGGATCGAGCTTATCCGCGGGAAACTCCCCTCTTCCCAGCGGTAACGGTAGATATAGTGCATATTGTAAACCGGGATATAGATCCTGTCGTCGTTTTCATAGCGGAGCACAAGGCAGTCGGTTCCGTTGACCCGTGCAGTTCCCTCGTAGATCCCAATACCGAACCTGTAATGGACGACAAATTCGCCGAATTTCAGCGAATTGAGCTCGAAAGGCCTGCCGTTTTCGGCAAATTCGGGCTCTTTCCTCTCGTTTTTCCGTTTCTGCGAAACAGGAAGCTTCAGAATATCGGCAGAAAAAAAGGCTGTGCCGATCTCGGGGAACACAAGAACGGAATCGCTCTGGAACCACTCCTTTTTGTCCAGAAGAAACACCGTGTCGTATTCCAGATGAAGCGGCAGCGCGCCGACATCCACCATCGGGATATCGTTTTTTTCGCCGAGCTCCTTCAACGCATCGATCTCGTTAGGTCTGGCAAAAATCACAAGCCCGCTGTTTTCCTTGTGCAGTTTGTTGAGAATAAAAGCGGGATCGTTCTGGATCCTGGCAGGAACAGCCTTGTGGGCGACAGGAAACTTTTCTATCGAATCCGCCGTTGAAAAAAATGAGCTTACCTCGACGTCGAAACCGCGTTTTTCATCGGAAAAATAAGAGTTTATATCGAACGGAAGGAACTGTCCCTCCTCTCTTCTCCTGCACCTCTCCCGATCGATTTTTTCGAGATCTTCTCTCCCGCAGGCTTCCGAACGCAACTTTTCGAAACGGACAGTTTTCGCCTTCAGGTGCGAATAAAGCGTTCCGTTTCCGGCTATAAGGGGAAATATATCCCATTTCGGGAAAGCACCGGAAAGCACTGTTTCCTCGGTATCGATGAGCTGCTGCGTCGAAAGCCCCGCCGCCTCGTCCTCAAGCACTTTCCGCCAGTCGTCGCGCAGGATCTCCGGAAACATGAGCTGCGGCACCGATATTTCGTCAATCTGCCGCATGTTTCTCTGGCTCTGGAGATTGAAAAACGAAATTTTTTCAAGTTCTTCGTCGAAAAATTCCAGTCTTGCCCCGTTGTCTGCGGAAAAAATTCCTATGTCAACGATGTCGCCCCTCACTGCAAATTCACCCGATTCCCTGACTATCTGGACTTTTTTGTATCCGAGATTCGCCAGACCAAGCGAAACAGCGCTTATCCTGTATGAAACCCCTTTTCTGAACACCAGTTTTTCCGACATATCGGGAATAAAAAGCCGCCCGCCAAGAGGAGTCGTTACGACAATGTCGGGATTTGCCGCAAGCTCGGCATAGACTTTCTGTGCGTCGCCGTCTTCGCCGCTTCTTTCCAGAAGCAGGAACTGCGGAGCAAACAGTTTTGCATCGATTTTAAAAGCAGAAAGGGCCGAAACAAGAGCCGAAGCATCTCTGAAATTCGGCATTTCAACTATCAGATTGCCATATTTATTGAATAAATCAACAGTGACTATCGGAAAAGCATCAGGAGAAGTTTCTATAAATTCAGCCATTTTCAAAACTCCGGCAAAACATCTCCTTTCAATTTCCTCTCCGAAATGACGATAGAAATATGCTCGCTACGCTGCGCAAAATGCGGTCACGGACTCTACCTGACACAACGAACATTGTATCTGTTGTTCTTATCGCTGATGCCCACAAGCCCATTGCTGAAAAGCACGAGCCACGCGAAATATGTAGTACTACCTGACCGAGTAGAGGAAGACCAAAGCGCGACATTGTCATCATCTCCGAGTTTGCTGTAATAGCCGCCGTTGTTTTCCTTGAATTCGCAGGCGGAACAGTCCCCAATCCCATCGCTGCTTGCCAGATGATCCGGTTCTGATACAGCACACGAACCGCCTGTCTGCGAACCGGGACAGTTTTGAATAAGAGTTCTCAACTCGTTTATATTCGGCAGTCTCCAGTCTGAATAACCGCATGAAGTCAGATTGTCACAGTAATCAAGTGCTGCGCCCCAAGTCATTGTGCCTGACGATTTCGGCGACCATGTATTGCCGTAAACTGTCGGGCAGGAATCCGACACAGAATCTCCTGAATCCGAATCACTCAAATCCGTGTCAGTATCGCCTGAATCAGCATAGTCGTTGTTCCCGCTGTTGCCGTTTACAAGAGTTTCGACGAAATCTTTGGCTATTTCCTGCATCCTTGAAAAATCGCTGCCCAAAGAGGTCGTGCAGTCAAGAACAAGCATGATAAGCGCACTGCTTTTCTCTTCTTCAAGCTCACTAGAACTTGCTGGGTCAAACTCCGAATCTGTGTACCAGCCGCCGGAACTATTGGTTCTCCACAACTGAAGGATGTTCCTGAGTTCGTATTCATTCCACGCAGGGGCCTTGCCGTCATCATATTTCATATCTTCAAACACAAAACGGTAGTAAGCTCCCACCTTATCTTTGTGCTGGATCGTCGCCTCGCCTTTGGCAAAACCTTCGTAGCTGATCTTTTCAAGACTCCTTCCGTTGTCGGTCTTGCGGAAAGTCGCCTCGATATAGAGCTCAGAATCGGCGGCAGAATCGGGGCTGTCGAATGTGAAGCGCAAAAGTTCGCCGTCTTTGTAGCCGCCCGGAAGAAGAACGGCGAGGTTTACTGTCGTTGTGGCTGAATAAAGGCTTTTGGCGATGGTATCGAAATGCTCCATGACCTCATCCATATCGGAAACGAGAAACGCTTTACTGTCGCTGCTTGCAAGCTTTTTCAATGTTCCCTCGAACTGCGCAGGTTCAACACCTTCCTCCCTTCCTTTCAGACCGATCGAGAAAGCTTCGACTTTCTGACCGTGAATTTTCTCTTTGAGGATCTTGTCGTGAATGGCATTGAGGTAAAGATCTGGATCGTCGTAGTTTTCAGGGTCATACTCATCGACCGAAAGGTTGTCGAGACCGTCCGTAAAGGTGACAAGAGCCACTTTCTGAAGTTTCGGCGGTATCGAGGATTTGCCCATCATTTCCAAAGCCTTGTAATCGGCATAGTAGAGAGCCGTTCCCTTGCTGGCGTAAAGATTGTTTATAAAGCTTGTGTAGCCGCTTTCTGTCGAACTGTTCAGCAGACCTATTTCCTTGGAATACTTGTTGTCCTGAAAAAGTTCTTCATTGAACCCGATAATGCCGAGATAAACACCTTCTTTCGCCGTTCCCGAGTTGCCTGAATTACCTGTATCGCCGCTGTCGGATGAAGAGTCTGCCGAGTCACCGTTGTCAGATGTTGAATCACCTGAATTGCCGGAATCATTCGAATCATCAGTGTCGACTTTTTTTGAGCCGTCACCGCAACTTACAAGAAAAAATACGCAGAAAAGCGCAAAAACAACAAGAATTTTCTTCATTTTTCTCTCCTTATCACCACAACAACCCCAAAAAAACCGCAGTATTTTAGGAGATTTTAGGGTGATGGCAAGTTTTTTAAAATGTTTCGCATTGCTCGACATGACGGAAAATTGCGGACGAACCACGAGGCAGAGCACGATGTTGAGCAGATGCCAAAGCTGTTGAATCAGTTTTTTGTACTTACAGATACTACCAGATAGTTTATGATTACAGCGTCCTTATTTGCCCCTATGCTGATTTCAAATTTGTTGTCTCCTTCGTGAAAATGTTCTGTGTAGTGTGCAAAAGTTTCAGAATTGAGTAAAAATGTGTCAACATCCATTCCGAATTCTATTTCATCCGTATTATAATTCGGTGGTGTTCCGCCTATACAGGTCGGTTTAGTGTCGTTGTAACCATAGACCGATGAAATTGAATTAAAAATTTCGGTGTAATCCATATGATCATAGTTTTGATCTCTGTAAGCCTGAGGGTTGCATTCGTTTGAAAGAAAGAGCCAGTCATCAGAATAAAGTCCTTGAATTTTAAGACTTTCTGGAATGACAGGCTCTTCTGAAGGAATGTCTGCAACCAAACCCATCTCACCTTCATGAGAAGCGAGAGTAATTCTTATTTCAGAATCTGCCGGAAGTTCAAAACCACTTACAGTAATTTCAGTCTGATCGTACCAATATTTTTTGAAATCATTGTAAATATAAATGTTTTTTCGTTCGTTTTCAGCCGAAGAATAGATGAGAATTATCGACCAGTCTGCAACCATCTCGCCAGAGTTTTTGTAAATTTTATCCTCAGTGCAATCAAGACCGGAAATGGTGTATTCTCCAAGAAGCGATTGACCGATGTCGGTATTGGAATTTCTTCCTTGTTCTTGAATTTCCTTAAAGAAATCAAGAATTTTTACTCGGTAAGTATAGTAACTTTTGTTTGGTTCGTCCAAATCTTGGAACCCGTCAAATTCAAAATCGACTTTGTCGGTTTCCGAAATTTTATAGGCTTTTTTCCCAGTAATTATCTCAATATTGTTGAGACCATAGACTGTGGAGGAAGAAAAAGACAGGATAACTTCTTTGTCTGTGATATCGTTTTTTTTTGCAACAGGTTGAGCCGCTGTCCAGACTAAGTAAGCATCTTGAATGGTTGCATCAGCAGGAATATGAGTCTTATTGAGAATATAGGTGCTAGATTCCTTGCATGTATCACCCTGCGAGTTGCCCTCATAATCTTCAGGTTCTTTGTCGTCAAGGACTGATTTGAACATTACATGATACCCGTATGGACAATTTTCCCATTTTAATTTCCCTTCGCGACATTTTGAATCGCTTGAATCTGACTGATCAGGATTTTCGGAGTCACCCGAATTATCTCCGCCATCTCCAGCATTATTTCCATTGCCGTTCCCATTACCAGTGCTACTACCGTTTACAAGAGTTTTGACAAAATCTTTGGCTATTTCCTGCATTCTTGAAAAATCGCTGCCCAAAGAGGTCGTGCAGTCAAGAACAAGCATGATAAGTGCACTGCTCCTCTCCTCTTCAAGCTTACTCGAACTTGCAGGGTCAAACTCCGAGTCTGTGTACCAGCCACCTGAGCTGTTCTGTTTCCACAGTTTCAATATGTTTCTAAGTTCGGATTCTGACCACGCAGGGGCTTTGCCGTCATCATATTTCATATCTTCAAACACAAAACGGTAGTAGGCTCCTTCTTTCTCTTTGTGCTGGATTGTCGCCTCGCCTTTGGCAAAACCTTCGTAGCTGATCTTTTCAAGACTCCTACCTTTGTCGGTCTTGCGGAAAGTCGCCTCGATATAGAGCTCAGAATCGGCGGCAGAATTGGGGTTGTCAAATGTGAAGCGCAGCACTTCGCCGTCTTTGTAACCTCCTGGCAGGAGAACTGCGAGGTTTACTGTTGTGGTCGCGGAATAAAGGCTTTTGGCGATGATGTCGAAATGCTCCATGACTTCATCCATGTCGGAAACGAGAAACGCTTTGCTGTCACTGCTTGCCAGCTTTTTCAATGTTCCCTCAAACTGCGCAGGTTCAACTCCTTCCTCCCTTCCTTTCAGACCGATCGAGAAAGCTTCAACGCTCTTTCCGTGAATTTTTTCTTTGACAATTTTGTCGTGAATTGCATTGAGGTAAAGATCGGGATCGTCGTAGTTTTCAGGGTCATACTCATCAGTCGAAAGGTTATCGAGACCGTCTGTAAAGGTGACTAAGGCCACTTTCTGAAGTTTCGGCG
The DNA here is from genome assembly GCA_002310035.1 of bacterium UBP6_UBA1196. Classification (GTDB taxonomy): domain Bacteria; phylum UBP6; class UBA1177; order UBA1177; family UBA1177; genus UBA1177. The sequence goes on along the minus strand of DBYC01000084.1, from coordinate 3,670 downwards.
GTATCGAGGATTTGCCCATCATCTCCAAAGCTTTGTAATCGGCATAGTAAAGTGCTGTTCCTTTACTGGCATAAAGATTGTTTATAAAACTAGTGTAGCCACTTTCTGTCGAACTGTTCAGCAGACCTATTTCCATGGAATACTTGTTTTCCTGAAAAAGTTCTTCATTGAACCCGATAATACCGAGATAAACACCTTCTTTCGTAGCTTCTGCACTGCCAGAATTACCAGTGTCGCCCTTGTCTGATGCAGAGTCTGCCGAATCGCTGTTGTCAGATGTTGAATCACCGGAATCATTAGTATCGACTTTTTTTGAGCCGTCACCGCAACTTACAAGAAAAAATACGCAGAAAAGCGCAAAAATAACAAAAATTTTCTTCATTCTTTTCTCCTTACCAACACCCCCCGAAAAACCGCAGTATTTTAGGAGATTTTAGGGTGATGGCAAGTTTTTTAAGATGTTTCGTACCTCTCGACATGACGAACCATTCGCCACATTGGAGAGTGGTTAGGAGTGAGGTCTTATGTGGGCAACCGCACTAATTCCGGCAAAATAGACAATTTATTAAATCTCTTCCGCCGCGAAAGGGAGCATATAGATTGGTTTCAGCTGCAACTGGCCGTCGCTAGCGACATCTTTTTGGGAAAAAAGGTACCGTCTGCCGACATACTGTTTGTATTTTTCGGAAAATCTGTCGATCGATTCGTGGTTTCTTGTTTCGGAAGATTTCACTTCAACAGGGATGATTTTGCTTCCGCTGGAAAGGAGAAAATCGATTTCGTAACTGTGAGTGCTGTTTTCTTTCCGCCATGTGTGGTAATAAAGTTCTTTACCGTGTGAAGCGAATATCTGCGCAGCCGCGTTTTCATAGAGATAGCCTAAATCTGCCGGAAGTTTGTCGCCTAAAAACTTTTTGTAAATATCGGCCGCTTTTTCCGGTTCTTTTTCAATCATCATCGTGACAAAAAGCCCGGTGTCGGAGAGATAGAGTTTGAACTCGTCGATTTCCTTTGTCAGCGCGAGTGTTGTTCCAGGATTTGTGACATGCCAGCACGGAATGACCATTCTCGAATCGATGAGTTCGAAAATACGCTCGTCGTCCCTGACTGTTTTCTGCTTTCCAGTTGCTGAAGAGACGATAAAACGCTTTTTTTTCAGTGCGAGCTGGCTCGGAACGGAGTCATATATTGCGGAAAGTCTACCTGTCGGATCAAGTTTCATCAAATCATCAAGATAAAGGTCGATGATCTCTTTTTTCACGCTGTCAACTTGATTGAAATTGTTGCTTTTGATGTAGGCCTCGACTGCCTGCGGCATTCCTCCGACCGCCATGTATATCCTGAAATCGCGCATCAGACTTCTGTTGAGGGCATTTCCGGCCTGTATTCCAGCTTTGAAAAGCTGCCTGAGCGGATCAGGATCTTTGCCTAAAGCCCATGAAAATTCCTCAAAATCCATCGGATAAACCTTGATTCTGTGTTCCTCCGAAGGAATCACGATGTCCTTCACATTTTTTCTGATTGAAATAAGGGAGCCTGTTTCGATATAGTCGTAACGGCCGTCTTTCACAAGATATTTGATTGCCTGACGAACTTTCGGGTTCAGCTGGATTTCATCAAAAATGATTACAGATTTTCTTTTTTTAAGAGTGATTCCCGTTTCTGCCTGCAAACGGAGAAAAAATATATCGGGTTTCGCGATGTCCCGAAAAACATCGAGCATTTCCTCCGTTATATCGGCGAAGTCGATTCGGATATAAGAGTCGTACTCGTTTTTGGCAAAATTTTCGGCTATTGTCGATTTGCCAACACGGCGTGCACCTTCCAAAAGACAGGCGTACCTGCCGGCGTATTCTTTTTTCCACTTAATCAGTTGATCATAAACTTTTCGTCTAAACATCGCACTCCCCATCAAAAATACCATTATTTCAATATCAATTTTTGCAAAAAGTAAAGTTTTTTCAATATTACAAAGTGCAAAGAGTAAAGTTTTTTCAACATAAACCGAAAGATTTCGGATTCTGCAACCAGTAAAACTGCGGGCGATCGCCCGCGCTACGGCAGGTCAAAAAAAGAGGGTCTTCCGACCCCCTTCTAAAAAAGATTCCTAAGTCTCTCGCCACACTGGAGAGGGATTTCGGGTTAGATTTTACTTCAGATTCTTTTTGAAATCGATGATGTCGGAAAGGCCGGAATAGGTTTTGTATGCGTTGTTTTCGCAGACAACTACTGTCGGAACACTTCTGATCCCGAATTTTCTTGCAAGGTCCATGTTCTCAGCTGCATCGAGAACTCTGAGATAAGGAGTTCCTTCCATTTCTTCTTTTGCTTTCGGGCAGTTGGGGCAGGTTTTCTGGGTGAAGAGATAAACCTGTTTGTCGCTGCACGGTGCCGCTGACATCGAAGCTGCCGGCTGGACGAAAGATTCTGGAGCGACTGTCGAGTTTACGAAAGTTCTTTCGCAGGTTTTGCCGCCTTCGCTACCGCCGTTGCCGATGTTGACTTCCTTTGCGATGTCGGAAGAAATCTGGTATTCGGTCCTCTTCTCGAATTCCTGTTTCTTGCCGTCGTTCCAGTGTTCGATCGGTCTGTAGTAGCCGGTGATCCTGCTGTAAACTTCAACTTTGCCGCCGCATTTCGGGCAGGAATCGTGTTCGCCTGCGCTGTATCCGCATTTCGGGCAGATCGTGTAGGTCGGGGAAATCGTGAAGTAAGGAAGCTTGAAGGTGTATGCGATCTTTTTGACGAGTGCCGCAGCCGACTGCCAGGAAGGAAGTTTTTCGCCGAGGAAAGTGTGGAAAACCGTTCCGCCCGTGAACTTGGTCTGGAGCTTGTCCTGGATCTCGAGAGCTTCAAAAGGATCGGTCGTGTAGTTTACCGGAAGGTGGCAGCTGTTGGTGTAGAAAGGTTTCTCGTCCTTGCCGGTAGCTGCGGTGATGATGTCGTCCCATCTTTCTCTGTCCATCTTCGCAAGACGGTAAGCGGTCGATTCAGCCGGAGTCGCCTCAAGGTTGTAGAGGTCGCCTGTAGTTTCCTGGTAGTTTTTGAGTTTTTCGCGCATGAAATCAAGGACATCCTGCGAGAATTTGAGCCCTTTGTGGCCTGCGATGTTCTCTTTGATCCAGCATGCGTTGAGGCACATTTCGTTCATGCCGACAAGACCGATAGTCGAGAAGTGCGAGTTGAAGTTGCCGAGGTATCTTTTGGTGTAGGGGTAGAAGTTCTCGTTGAGGAGTTTCGTGCAGACTTTTCTCTTGATCTCAAGACTTCTCTTTGCGATATCCATGAGTCTTTCAAGTTTTGCATAGAACTCTTCCTCGTTCTTCGAGTTGTATGCGATCCTCGGAAGGTTGATCGTGACTACTCCGATGCTGCCGGTTTTCTCGCCGCTGCCGAAGAGACCGCCCGTTTTCTTGCGGAGTTCCCTTTTGTCAAGCTGGAGTCTGCAGCACATGCTTCTGACGTCACTCGGTTTCATGTCGCTGTTGATGAAATTCTGGAAGTAAGGGGTGCCGTATTTTGCCGTCATTTCGAAAAGAAGCGGAACGTTCTCGCCTTCCCAGTTGAAGTCTTTCGTGATGTTGTAGGTCGGGATCGGGTACTGGAAACCGCGGCCGACAGCGTCGCCTTCAAGCATGATCTCGATGAACGCCTTGTTGATCATGTCCAT
>DBYC01000090.1 GCA_002310035.1 bacterium UBP6_UBA1196 | reverse complement strand
GTAAGCAAGGACAATTTCTCGAAAGAATAGTCTTTCAGTCAAAATGACTTTCAATCCCGAAGATTCTTTTTTTATCATCCTCAACAAACAAAAAGGCTTTTCCTCGAACGGCGAGCTTAACTTCCTGAAAAGACTGCTGAAAATCAAAAAGGCGGGTTTCTGCGGAACGCTTGACCCGCTTGCGAGCGGAGTTCTCGTAGTCGCAGTGAACAAGGCGACGAAACTTATCTCTCTTGCGACTGATTTCGACAAAGTTTATTCAGGAAAGATAAAGCTCGGTTTCACAAGCCCGAGTCTGGATCTGGGAACGGAACTCGTGGAGTCAGGCAGTGTTCCAGAAGTTATCGACTGTGAGAAAATAGTTAAAAAATTTCAAGGAGTTATCCAACAAATTCCGCCAGTTTACAGCGCGCTCAAAATTGATGGCGAAAGGGCTTACAGACTGGCGAGAAACGGCAAAACTCCCGAAATGAAGGCTCGAAATGTCGAAATAAAGTCGCTTGAGATCACACAAACCGCTCCCGATGAACTTTCGTTTTTTGTGAGATGCTCGAAAGGAACATACATCCGCACTTTGGCCGGCGATATCGGTGAATTTTTAGGCTGCGGAGCCGTTTTAACCGAGCTCATTCGGCGCGAAGTAGGACCATTCAAACTTGAAAACGCCGTTTCGATGGAGGAACTCAAGGAAGATCCCGAAAATGTCTGCAAAGCAATCTTTTCCGTCCCCGAATTCCTGTCGGGCAAACACACCTGCACTGTTGACGAAGAAGGATTCAACTATCTCAAAAACGGCAACGAGATCAGCAAGTTGAATCTCGATTTGGAAGAAGGGCTAAATCTTATCAAATTCAACGGAAAAGTCTTTCTCATAGTTGAAAAAAACGGGGAAAAAGTCTCTTATTTCGCGTTTGTGTAAAACGGAGTCAAATTGACAACTTTTTCCAAAAATATAAGATTCCCTGCTTTCTGTGAGGTGAAAAATGGTTACTGAAACAATGATTGTTATCGCTCTCAGGCAGAAAAACTGGGAGGCTGCGGCTGAAATGGCGCACGAACTTGCCGGAAAAAAGCCGGAAAGCGAGATCGCGAAGATAGCTCCGACGATAGAAAAGGCGGAAAAATCGCCTGATGCGGCATGGCTGCTTTCAATTTTTTCAGAAATAAAATGGCGCGAAATGAACGAGGTGGAAATATGAAAATTCTGCTTGTCGAAGGGCCTCTGCTGGACAAAATCGGTGAAAGGGAACCGCAGATTTACGGTAAAAATGGAACACGCGAGAAACTGCTTTGTGCGTTTTACGAAAAGGCAAAGTCGCTCGGAGTTGAAACCGAAACCGTTTCAGAGTATTGCGAAGGTGAACTGGCAAAAATTCTGGCCAATGCAAAATGTGACGGGATCGTAATAAATCCGGGAGCTTATACTCATACGAGCGTTCTTTTGCGCGATGCTTTGCTCTGTTCGAAAATCCCTTTTGTCGAAGTACACTTGTCCAATATTTTCGCAAGAGAGGAATTCCGCAGAAAATCTTATCTCAGTGATGCCGCTGTCGGCGTTGTAACGGGCTTGGGAAGCGCGACTTATTCAGCTGCGCTTGAAGGACTTGTTAATAAGATCTCAACCGACAAAGAAACCGATCTGGGCTGAGCAGACTTCCACACCGTCTACAAAAGCTGAGGTCCTGCCTGTTCCGAATGAGTGGCGGAACGAGATCATTTCAGCATTAAGTTCCATGGTGTCGCCGGGAACGACTTTTTTCCTGAAACGGACATTTTCTATTGATGTAAAATAAACTTTTTTCCCTTTAAATTCAGGGGTGCTCAGAATCAGTAATGCTCCGAGCTGCGCCATAGCTTCTATGATGAGGACTCCGGGCATGACCGGTTCGCCCGGGAAGTGACCTTTCAGAAAAGTTTCTTCTCCGGTTATTTTTTTGAAACCTTTCGCGTGTTTGCCGGGCTCGGTTATTTCTGCTCCGTCAATCATCAGAAATGGAGGTCTGTGCGGAATGATTTCCTGAATTTCATCTTTTGTCAGCATGAAATCCTCTATTTTTTGAGAATCATTGCTATGTAGCTCAGATTTTTCTCTTCCGCGATGTCGAGAGCGGTTTTTCCGTCCTTTCCTGCGATGTTTCTGTCAGCTCCTTTTTCAAGAAGCGCTTTGACGATTTCGCTCATTCCGTTTTCCGTCGCATAAATAAGGGCGGTTTTGCCGTAGTCGTCGGTGATATTGAAATCCTGTTTGAATTTTGCGACCGATTTCACGAAACGCCTGTCTTTAGAAAGTATTGCGATCATCAGGGCGGTTCTTCCTTTTGCATATTTGAAGTTAAAGTCGCCGAGAGCGCCGTTTTTGAGAAGTTCCTGTGCAAGCTGGATCTTGTTCGAAGCAAGACAGAACATTAAAATCGTGTAGCCTTTTTTATTTTTGAAATTGACATCGGCATTGTTTTCAAGCAGGAGTTTCAACATAGCCTTGTCGTTGTTCCTGATCGCTACGAAAATAGGCGGTTCGCCCGCTTCGTTCCTGAGATTCGGGTCAACGCCGCTTTTCAGCAGTTTCCTTGCTTTCGAAGTATTGCCTGTTTCAACGGCTATGATGAAATCATGCGGCCTGGTTTCGTAGGCTCCAAGCATTTTTATTATCTGCTTGTCGTGCCCTGTCATGGCGTAATTCAGGGCATTCATCCCTTTTTTGTCCTGCTCCATGACATCGGCTTTCGCTGCGATCGCCTTGTTGATAACATCCAGATTCCCGGCTTCGGCTGCATACATAAGAACTGTTTTACCTGAGTTGTCTTTCGCTCTGAGAGAGGCTTTCGAGCGGATCAGGATGTTTACGATTTTTTTGTTTTTCGACGAGAGGGCGTGCATCAAAGCTGTTTTTCCGTCAGGTCCGGCTATGTCTATTTTGACGCCTTTCCTCAGAAAAACATCCAGCATGGCTATGTTTCCGCTGTTTACGACGGTGATGAAGAAAGGCCATCCGTCGTCGTCGACTGCGTTTATGTTTGCTCCGGCCTTGAGCGCGTTGAGTGTCTTTTCGACATTCATCGACTGCACGGCGTAAAAAAGCTTGTTGTCGGCCTGAGTATCGGAAAATATGTCCAATGCAGGAAAGACAAGCAGAAACAGAACAAATATCAGTTTTTTCAAAATAATTCTCCTTTACAAAACAGCTTTACCCGCCGTAAACATGTCAGTCGGTGACAATGAAGAACTCGACTCTTCTGTTCTTTACCATGTCGGGTTCAGTATCGCCGGTCGATACAGGTTCGCTTGAGCCGAAAGTTTTTGTCTGAATTCTTTTTGCTTCGACACCGTTTTTGATAAGCAGAGCCTTTACGGCATTGGCGCGTTTCTGAGCGTAAACCTTGTTCTCGTGCTTGTCTGTATGAGCTTCGATCCTGATTTTCAGCATGAAGTTTTTCGTCAGGATGAGAGCTACTTTCTCGATTTCGACAGGGTTCTGGATGTAATCGGACTCATGCAGGAAGTTAACGACATTAGGAAGTTTTTCGCCTGTTTTTTCAGTCGGCTGAGGTGCTGCGCTCTTAACCGGAGCTTTTTTCTTCGGAGCAGCTTTCTTTTCCTTCTTTTCAGGTTTCTTTTCTTCCTGTTTCGGCTGCTCGGCAGGTTTCTCATCCTGTTTCTTCTGAAGTTTTTTGACAGTTTTTTCGCCTTCTTCTTTCGGCGGAAGGACATTCATGTTCCAGGAAATTCCGGCGTAGATGCGGAATTGCGGAACTCCTGCCGCATCACCGAAACCGCCGAATGCGCCGGCCATGACATCAATGTTTGCAGGAGTTTTGACGCGTACGCCGCCGCCGATTTCGATGTTGTCCTGAGCATCGTTCTTGAAAGGTGATTCTATCGAGGTCGCAGCATGGAACTCTGCGTTTACATCAAGCAGATTTTCTATGGCATGGACATTGAGTGCGAGTTTGAGGCCGAACTCATCGTCAAATTTCGACGATGCGAAAGTTTGTTTCGGAAGAACATGGTAGAAAAGGTTGAGAGCCGCGTCAATCCATTTCGACTGCGTTCCCAAAGCGATTGCCGGCCGGAAAGTGAACTGGTTGCTGCCAAGAGCAGAGTGGATCTCTCTTCCTGTAGGAGCTGTGACTTCGGTGATTACCGACATCGAAAGGTGTTTGTCGAACAGGCTGAAAAGCTGGAAACGCGGAACAAGTCTAAGATCGCCGACACCGGCAGCCGCAAGCGAATCTTTTTTGTTCCAGCTGTCGCCGTTTTCAAAAAATATCACCGGAAGCGAAATGCCGAGATCAAACCATTTCACAACGCTGTATGAAATCGATATGTCGGAAGCAAGCTGGTTTTTGATAACTTTGTTACCGCCTGAGACCGTAAGAGGTTCATGCTGGAAATTCAGAATGAAATCAACGCCAAGCAAGCCTTCTTCAAGTCCTTCCGAGCCGTAGACCGTTAAAAATCCGTCGGAAAAAGGCGATGTCTTGAATCTGTTGCCGTCCAGTGCGAAATCAGCGTAAAGATTCGATATAAAAAGCAGTATTATTGAAGAAAAAAGAACAATTTTGTTTAATTTCATTTTATCCTCCTAATAAATATTGCCGACAAGGCCGACGGTTTGTTTGACTTCCTTTATTGTTTCGACCGCGGTTTCACGCGCTTTTGCGCTCCCTTCCGCGATAACTTTTTTTACATAATCCATGTTTTTTTCAAGCTCGGCGCGTTTTGCCCGCATCGGATCGAAAAATTCGTGGACTGCCGTCAGAAGCTCTTTTTTTGCGTGACCGTAACCGTATCCGCCGGCTGAAAGTCTGTCAGCCATTTCTTTGGCTTTGTCAGCGGAAACTATCAGCTTGTAAATGTTGTAGACATTGCATTTTTCTGGATCTTTCGGCTCTTCAAGCGGAGTGGAGTCGGTGACGATCCCCATGATCTGTTTTTTCAGGACAGGATCAGGAGCAAACATTTCGATCGTGTTGCCGTAGCTTTTCGACATTTTCTGCCCGTCTGTTCCTGGAACGACTGCAACATTTTCAGGAATGACCGGTTCAGGAATTACAAAAAGTTCCTTCTGGTAGAAAAGATTGAATTTTTCGGCGATATCCCGGGCGATTTCGACATGCTGTTTCTGGTCTTTGCCGACAGGAACGATGTTCGATTTGTAAAGCAGGATGTCGGCTGTCATAAGCAGCGGATAGTAGAAAAGTCCGACATTGATGAGTTCGCCTTTTGCCGTTTTTTCCTTGTAGCTGTGGGCGCGCTGCATTAGTCCCATCGGCGTGTAGTTGCCGAGAATGAAAGCAAGCTCCGCGACTTCCGGGACAAGCGACTGCAGGAAGATCACGCTTTTATTCGGATCAAGCCCGAAAGCGAGGTAGTCAAGAACGATATTCCATGTGTTTTCGGTAAGTTTTGCCGGATCAGGAAGAGTGTTCAGAGTGTGGTAATCGGCTATGAAATAAAAACCTTCATAATTTTTTCCCTGCATGATCTCGAACTGGCGCGCTGCACCGAAATAATTTCCCAGATGCAGTGTGCCGGTCGGTTTTATTCCCGATAAAGCTCTCATTTTTCCCCCGTAAAATTTTAACCGCCGAATGAAGGTTCCCAAACGGCATTTATTGAAAAAGTTATATAATTTGATTCGTTATACATAAAGTTCCCGTAAATTCCTCCCGCGCCAGGTTTGTAGAAGGCCAGAGATATGGTTTTTGTCGTCGTAAACCATGTCAGTTCCTTGCTGAAAGAGATGTTGTTGAATCCGATTCCGGCGCGAAGCCACGAATATCTGAACTCGAAACCGGTATAAAAATCGAAACCTTTCAGTGTCGTACGCTTGTTGGGAAATTTCTCCCGTCCCTGCTGCAGGTGATACTGCCAGCCGTTGTTGATGAAAAACATGTTTTTAATGTTGATTTCTGCGTTCCAGCTCAGTTTTCTCGGAATGTCGCGGCCGTAAAAAGTCCAGACATCAAGCGCAGCGAAACCTAAATTGATGAAATTCGTTATCTTGCCTGTGATTCCGATATCGAAAGAGTGGGAGTTTGTGTCCTTATTCTGTGTTGGCTCGAATTCTCCGATGTAATTGTTCATGTTTATTCCGCCGAAAATGTGTTCCGGCCAGATCGGGAAAGCGAAATTTGTCTTGATGTGGTGAAGCCCGTAGTTATAAGAATACATGATTCCGCCTGCGACGACAGAGGTGCTCGAATCGCTGACAGAAACCGACATCGCCTCGACAAACTGGTAAAGCGCAGTTACGCTGAACATTTTGTTGAGCATTATCGCTGCAGGATTCATCACGAAATGGGCATTGTGGCTGAGCAGTGCGCCGCAGCCTTTGCCGCAGTTCTGCGTATCGATCGCGTGTCTGAGTTCACGCGAGCGGTTGCCCCAGGATGTGTCTGAAACCGGAGCCAACGGATCCTCGTCATACCAGTTTTCGTTTTCCGCGTAAAGGACTGGAACGATCAGAAGAATAGCGATAATGAAAAATATTTTTCGTCTGCAGATAAAGTCCAATTAAAGTCTCCTTTTAGAGATGCTGTTTCCACTATGAAAAGTCCGAGCCCGGCTCCCGGTCCCGTTTTTCTTTTGACAAAAGGCTGCGCCAGGAAGTCTTTGAGAGTTCCGGCATTCTGTTTTATGAAAGGCGTTTCGGTGTAATCGTTTCTGAAAACGATCTCTTTTTCGCTCACGATACTCAGGATAAATTCTCCGTTTCCGTGAGTTTTCCAGTTCATGATGATTTCGTCAACTGCTGTGTCTACAAGAAATCTGTTCTTTATCGAATCTATCGAAAGGTAGTTCCTGTTTTCGATCGCAGCATTGAGTCCGAGTCTGCGGCATCTGGCGTTGATGTTGCAGATGAATTCGTTGAAACTGTAAGGATCATCAGTGTTTTCCGCATAATTTGCGATCCTTCCGAGAATTCCAAGCTGTTTGCCTAAGCGTATCCCTCTTGCGACTCTTGCCGCGACAGCATCGTCGTCAAGATATTCCAAGTGTTCGAAAGGAGTGAGAATGTTGACGATTTCGTGGCCGGTTTTTATCAGAAAATCTCTGTTTACGGTATTTTCAAGCATTTCACTGTTCATTTGAAAAACCTCTCACAGCGATTTTCGTGTTGTTCATAAACTTTGAAACAGAAAGTGAAACCTGTTCCCGCGACCGGCTGTCAGAGCCTCCGTAAATCAATGTGATTCTTGAGGAATCAGCCGGGACGATGCCGAATGTCGAGTCAACGGTGATCCATTTTCCGTCTGCGAAAACCTCATTCCAGTTGTGGAAGAAAAATTCTCCTTTCGGGGTCAGGACGACGCCGTAGACCATTTTGGCCGGAATTCCCGCGGCACGCGCCAGAGCCGCGAAAAGTGCCGAATGTTCAGTGCAATCACCGCTTTTATTGCGCAGAACTTCGCTTGCCGAAAGCATCAGATGGCGGTAGTCTTTGTTTTTTACATGTTTGTATACAAATTTCGCGATCCGTTTTGTCATTTCATTCTGATTCGGAGCTCCCGCAACGATTTTTTGCGCCGCACGGACGATCTCAGGATTTGAACTGTCTTCAATGATGTTCGGTGAAATGTCTGAAAATCCGGGCTTTTCGTTACAGCCGGCTGTGTCATTCATGACTGTCACCGTACCGTTTTCATTTTTTTTCTGAAAGCATGTTTCCGGAATCTCGGAGAAATGCGGGCTTTCAACCGTGAAAACGGTTTTAGCAGTTTTCCGCGGATGTTTTACCGAAATTCCGCTGTTGAAAATTTTTGAAGTTTCAAGCAGGTCTGTTTTTTTCTCGTTTGCCTGGACCGTCGGCTGCAGCGGTGCGCCGCGCAGATTGTAGACCTGCATTCCGTTCAGCATTTCTGAACGGATGACCGTTTTGCCGGAAAGCGTGTATTTTATCGGGACACCTTGAAAGTTGACTGTGACCGAAAGCGTTCCGTCTGCGTTTTTTAAAGCTGAATATGAAATTTCGTTTTCGGTAAGGCTTTCTTCAGAAATTATTGAGGTTTTTCCTCCTTTCAGAAAGTTTTCCTCATTCAGTTTGCGGAAAATGACTGCGAAAAATGTTGTTCCTTCGTTCAGATCAAAAGAGGAATTCTCGCTTACGCCGTTTTTTGTTATCTTGGTGAGGAAAATTCCGTTTTCATTTTTTCCTTCCAAAATGGTCTCGGAGCCTAACTCTGAAATTTTAGCTTTTATTTTAAGGGGTTTGAACGTTTTGCAATCAACGGTAAGCGATGTGTTCGAGCCGACTGACAGAGAGAAGCCGCCACGTTCGATCTTTATTTCGTCAACGGATTTCAGAGAGAGTTCGCAATTCCCGTCCGGAGTGTTTTTTTCTTCCCATGTCTGAGTGCTTTTTCCTATGTTGTCGCCGGCCATAGAAATGTCGTATATGTTTGTTTCGGCAGCGGCCGAAAGCGAAAAAAGTACAAATAAAGCGAACCAGAAACACTTTTTCATTGAGCTCCTCACCAAAAAGCCGCTTATTATCTGATAAAAACAAATTAAAAGCAAAAAAAAGTGTGTTTTTAAGACAATTTTCAAAAACATGTGTTCCGGCGGGCGGCCTGAATGAAAATCCGCACTCTCTGACGCATTGACAACAACTGCTTCAATGCGTATATTCGGGCGGTTTTTGTTTTTAGGTTTTGATGGCTGAAAAACTTCTTTTCATAAATCCGTTCGTCGAAGATTTCACGGCTTACAACCTCTGGGCTGCGCCGCTCGGGCTTTTCAGGATCATGGAGCATCACGAAAATATCGGCGATGAGGTAACTTACCTCGATTTTCTGGACGGTTCTTTCGTCGGGGACGATGCCGCGGTTCCGCCTGTTTACCGCACCTGGGAGCGGCATACATACTGGAAACGCGAGATTGCAAAACCCGCTGTCCTGAAGATGATCCCGCGGAAATATTACCGTTTCGGAGCGAATGACGATACCGTCAGAAAAGTGCTCTCCGAAGTCGGTAAACCCGATAAAATTTATATTTCTACCGGGATGACATACTGGTATAGATCGGTTTTGAAAATGATCGATTCTGTCCGCGAAATTTTCGGGAATGTTGAGATAAATGTCGGCGGGATTTCGGCGATCCTGATGCCTGAAATTTTTGAAGGCGAAAATGTCACTGTCAACACTGGAAAAGCCGGGATCCCTGAAAATATTACCGGAACAGGTATGAGTTATCTCAAAAACCTCAGATTCTTTCCGGCGAACCTGATCGAAGGCTGTCCGAACAGATGTCCTTACTGTTCAAGCGTGATTTTCAATCCGAAAGTTTCATACAAAGATGTCTCGGTTCTTGCCGAAAACCTTGAAAAATGGCATGCGGAGACCGGACACTGCGATGTCGCTTTCTACGACGACGCCCTTCTTCTGCGCAATGGCGGGATGCTCCGAGATTTTTTGGACAGGCTTCCGTCGGATATCTACAGATTTCACACGCCGAACGGTCTGCATCTGCGTGAAATCGATGAAAATTTGTGCATGTATCTCGAAAAATATAATTTCCCGCAGCTCCGTTTCGGTTTTGAAACCGCATTTTCGCGCTACGAAGACAAAACTTCGCTCAACCAGCTGAAATCGGTCGTTAAAATGCTGAAAGACCACGGTTTTACGAGCGAAAGGATAGGGGTCTACCTTCTTTGCGGACTTCCGGGGCAGACAGTTGATGAGGTCGATAAAACTATTGAAATCGTTGCTGAGATCGGAGCAAGGCCCTATCTTAACGAATATTCTCCTGTTCCAAAAACCAGACTTTTTGAAGAACATTTCAAGGAAAGTAAACTCGATTTCAAACGCGAGCCGCTCTATCAGAACAACTCTGTTTCCGCGTGGCGCAGCCCCGTTTTTACTCCGGAAGTCGTAAAAAAACTTAAAGACAAACTTACCGGAATCTATTCTAAAAAATAAAAAACAGACAAAATATACTTTTGTCTCAGAATCACTATATTTATATTTGTATATGGAACAATTTAAAATTTATATTTGACAAAATATTTTCTTTAAGTAATGTATGCTTGTTGTTTGTTTATTTGTATGGTGATATTATGCGAGTGTTTTGTTTTGTTGCAGTTATTGTTTTGTTTTGTTCGTGTTCTCAAAAAGGCTTGGCTGAATATGATCTCCCCGAAGAGTGCGGCGGAAAATGTGAGATCGCGGATGATACGAATTCTTTTTATGACGCTCTTGTCAATTCGGCAGCCGCATTTTCTAACTGTGTCTGTCTGGGAAGCGGTGTTTTCGAAGCCGATGCAAGAGTGGGAAAGAGTTTGAAGATAATCGGCAGAAAGGACGGTTCTTCCTATCTTAAGAATCTTGTTGTCTCTGACGCGCGGGATGTTTTTCTGCATGATTTTTCATTTAAGGGGTTGTTTTTGTCTTCTGCCGCTTTATCGATTTCGGGTAGTTCGGTAGAAATAGACAATGTTTCGTTTTCCGATATTTCGGCTGCTTCTGTTTCCGGCGGGCGGGGAATCGTTATTTCGGGGAATGCGTCTGAAGTGGTGATTAAAAATTCAAAAATAGAGAAAACTGACGGAACAGGGATTCTGATAAACGGTGCCCACAAAGTCTCGCTTGAGAATGTTGCTTTGTCGCAATGCGGTTTTGCCGGTGTCTGGGTGCAGAACAAAAGTATGAAAAGCGGTTTGCTTTCTGTTGAAAACAGCACTTTTGCGGGGAACGGGGCTGTCGCGCTTGAAATTCTGGGCGATACGGTTCTAAAAATATCGGACAGTGTTGTTTCCGACATAAAAAAACGCGAAATGATGCTTGAAAGCGTAGGGGACGGCATTGTCGTTAAAAACCGGCTGCTGTCGGAAAAAAATTCGGTCGTTGTCAGCAATACCTCGATCGAGAATTTTACCCGTGCCGGAATCATTCTTGACGGCAACGAGAGTGTAAGTCAGGTCAAGGCAAGCTTCAGCAATCTTTCGATTTCTTCGGACCGTGGCTCTTTCGGTCTTGTTGTACAGAACGGTATCGAAAATTCGGCTTTGCGCGAAGGAATAGTTCTTAATGATTTTTCTTCCAGTGACGGAAAGCTTGATGAAGCTCTTTTTATAATTGATGATTTTTTTGAAATACAATGATTTTTGTTATCTTTTTTATTGTACTTTTCGCGTTTTCATGCGGCGAATCCGGCACAGGCCGGGAATACGCAGGGGAAGATTATTTTCCCGGTGAAGAAAGCCCGGCAGAGACAGCCTGCAGCGAAAAGGAAATTTTTTATTCACAGCCTGCTCTTCCTGATGAACCTGAAGTAAATGTGCCCGGTGCGTATAATGAAAATCAGAAATGTATGCCTCTGCCTGAAGCGGAAAACGGAAAAATCGTTTTGGGAAGCGGCTGTTTTTCAGGTTGCATAAAAGTCGAAAAGCGTCTTGCAATAGTCGGAAAAGGTGCTGAAAATACATTGATTTTCTGTGATGATGAAGAGAAGGGCGCTGTCATCGAAGTTGCCGGAAATGCGGAGCTGAGTTTGGAAAATCTCTCTCTGCGCGGAAAAACGCGTTGCCTGACCGGGGCTGACAAAAGTACGACAAGTGTTAAGAATTCCAATTTGTCGCACTGCACGAAAGGGGGGATCAACATCTGTCAGGACGAGGCAGGATGCAGAGCCGTTCTTTCGGTCGAAAACAGTTTTATCGGCGATATCGATGAGGCGGCTTCAGGCATAAGTTATGGAATTTCTTTCGGAAACGGTATGCTGAACATTTCAGGAAGCGAAATTTCCGGAATGAATTCATTCGGAGTAGCTGTTTGGGGCGAAACTGGCG
This sequence comes from bacterium UBP6_UBA1196, assembly GCA_002310035.1. Lineage (GTDB taxonomy): Bacteria > UBP6 > UBA1177 > UBA1177 > UBA1177 > UBA1177. The sequence goes on along the minus strand of DBYC01000090.1, from coordinate 32,772 downwards.
AAAAAAATGAAATCAATATTGAAAATTCAATTATTTCCGGTGTTTATGGCGGTATTCGCAGCTATGAAGGGCATGGTTTATATGCTGAGAATTCCGCTGATATTACAATAAGGAACAGTTCTGTTTCCGATACTGCGACATCATTTGTTTTTTTGAGTGCGGATGAAGGGGAAATTAAATTGCAACTTGTTGATTTTATTGCTGAAAATATGCTGGAAACCAATGAAGAGCAGGGCGGTGTGGTGCTTGACGGAAAAGTTTATGCATCTCTTGAAAGAGTCCGCATAGAAAACAGCCGAGGTAACGGAATTCTTTTGCGCGGATCTTCGCTTAATGGAAAAGATCTGACAATAAAATCAATAACTTCAGACGGTCTTGGCAATAATGGTTTCGGGATGCAGCTTCTTGAGGGAAGCGAAAGTTCCATAAAAAATCTTTCGGTTGTTTCAGCGGAAAAGGCAGGTCTGCTCCTGGACGGAAATTGCCGTGCGGATATAGACGGTTTTGAGATCGTTTCGACAAAATCTGATTCTTTGTCTGGCGAATTCGGCGTCGGGGCAGGTGTTCAGGATGGAGCGGAACTTTCGGCAAGGAACGGTGTTTTTTCAGCTAACAGAGAATCGGGGGTTCTGGTTATAAGCGCTGATGTTTCTTTGAAAAATGTCGAAATAAAAGGAACGAAGCCTCGTGAATGCAGCGAGGCGAAAAAGTGTGTTTTCGCGCCGGACAGCGATTTCGGTCACGGAATTTCGCTTTATTCTTTGTCGATTCTCCGTTTCGATGCGCTCGCTCTTTCCGGCAACAACAACGGACTTAATGTGGAAAATTCCGAAATTTTTTCTTCCGGTGCAGGAGACATTTTTTTCAATAAAAACACAACGGCTGTAAATGCATGGAATATCAATGATTGGGACAAACTTGAAAGAAATCTTTCTAATTCGTCTTTTTGTGACAACGAAACTGTTTTTACAGCCGATCTTCAGCCTGTAAGAGAGGGCTTATGAGTGATTTTCAGCTTCTGACATAGTGCGGCATTTCAAAAGGGATCACCATCGAAATTTCGACAAGGCCGCCGATTTCGCCGTTTTCCTTGTACCACGGAGCCTGGTAAATCATCTTTTTTCTGCCGTTTTTTTCGATCGTGTAGACATTTGAATGATCGTTTTTCATCATGTCGTGCATGATATCGATAGAACGCTGCTGATGGCACTTCATAAGGTTTTCGCCGACCATGCTTCTGCCGCCTGAAAGGGCGTTGCATGCCGCTTCGTTCATATCAAGAATGTTTCCTTCGGTATCCATGACGGTTATCGCCGCACCGAATTTGTCGACCCAGTCTCTGAACATTTTGTCCTCCTATTTATTCACACGGAATTCTTGTGCAGGTGCCGCTTGCGGAGCTGCCTGACGACGGTGTACAGGTATAGTTTGCCGCTTTGCAGTCGGATATGTTTGAACACTCCAGGCTGCCGCAGTAACTGCCTGAAGAGTTTGTTTTGCAAATCATGGCGGGACCGCATTGTTCATTGGAGAAACAGCTTCTCATGCAGTAGCCGGAAATGCAGTAGACAGGGTCGTTTTCGTCAACGGCAGGACAATCTGAATTATAGGTGCATCCTTCGCATCTGCCGGAAGGAAGTCTTGGCGAGCAGTTGAGTCCTCCGCAGTCTGAATTTTCGGCACAGAAGAAATTGATTTCGTTTTTGTCCGCGCAGTAACCGTTCTGGCAGACAAAGCCCGTGGGACATTTTTTTACGGTTTTGGGAACGCACTTTCCGTCTTTTTCGACTGTTCCTTCGTCACATTCGCATGTCGGAACACCGAGTTTTATTTCGCATTTTGTTCTGTTTATATCTTTGCACGGATTCGGGTTGCAGCTTGAAACGCATTTACCGTTTATGCAGGCTTCACCCTGGTTAGGGCATGTCCCGTGCGGATTCGTCTCGGTGCAGGCAGTCTCGTGGCACTCGAGCCTGTTGCAGTATCCATAGCCCTCTTCACCCATCTTGCAGACAGTTCCGCCGAAGCAGTCTTCGTTGCTGTAGCACTTTTTCTGACCGCAGTAGCCGAGTGAAGTGCATTTTCCGTAAGGACAGTCGTTGTCGCTGTCGCACATCAGAGCGCATGTTCCGAAATTCTCCATGCACTGCGTGTTTCCCGGGCAGTCGCTGTTGCTGCTGCATCCCATACAGACTCCGCCGGCAGCTCCAGGAGAGGCGCAGTAGGTAGTTGCGCTTTCGTTAAATTCGCGGCAGTCGCTGTCTTTGATGCACTGCTCGTTGCTGAGATCCTGCGGAAGGCAGTATCCCCTGAGGCACTGCATGTTGTTCGGACAGACATCGTAAACTATCAGATTGCACTTTCCGGTTTCGTCCTCCGTGAAATTTTCATTGCATTCACAGTGGTAACCGGCTTCGCTGTTATCTGCTACACACTTGTTTTTGTTGAGATTTTTGCAAGGTTTTGTTTTGCACGGGTTATTGGTGCTCATAACGCATTCGTCTCCCGACATTTCATAGCCGGTGTCGCATTTGCAGGTTCCGTTTACATTTGTCGAATTCAGCGGACAGCACTTTCCGTTACTCATCTGTAGCGGGCTTTCGCACTGGCAGAATGGTTCGTCGTTTTTTGTGGTACATGTGCTGTTTTCAGGGCATGTATATCCTGCACAGCGGTCTTTTATGCAGGTTCCCTGCTGGCAGATGTAGTCTCCTTTGCAGTATCCGTTGAGACCTTCGATCGTATTTTCGGTGCACTGTGCGACGCATTTTTCTGCTTCTTCTTCAGGTTCGACATAATAAGTGTCGCATACGCATTTCCCGCCTTTGTTCGATGAGTGAGCCTGACAGCAGAGACCGTCGTAGGAGTAGTAAGACGCATCGCATTCGCAGGTATATGATGTACCGTTGTTTTCCGGCATGCATCTTGACTTGTGCGCGGCGCGGTTTTCTTCGGTATCGCACGGATTGGGCGAGCAGATCCCGCTTTCGGCCGTGTCGGAATCGCCTGTTTCTGAATCGCTGTCATCCGGCGTCGTGCCTGAATCGTTGTTGTTCTCAGGGTCGTTGTCTGCCGTAGCATTGTCTGAATCTGTTTCTGCCGGCTCCGTGTCGGTTTTTTCGCTGTCAGAATCCTGGATTTCAGACTCGTTGCCGTCAGAATCATTCACCTCTTTTTTGTCGGAATTTCCTGACGAGCATGCAAAGCAAAAGAGCATTGCAAAAAATAAAATAGAGAATTTTTTCATTTTATACCTCCGTTAAAAGTTTTAACAAATTCAGCCACTTTATCTACAGCATTCCTGACTTTTCCTTCTTCCGGACCTTCCGCCATGACACGCATTACGGGCTCTGTTCCGCTGTAACGGACGAGCATTCTGCCGCCGCCGAGTTGCGCTTCCTGCGATTTTATCAGTTCGATAAGTCCGGGAATCCTGTCGATCGGCGTTTTTTCCTTTACTTTGACTTTTGCCTGGATCTGCGGAAAAAGCTCGATCTCATCAGCAAGAACCGAGAGTTTTATGCCGCTTTCGTGCAGGATTTCGAGGAGCATTAGCGAGGCCACAATGCCGTCGCCTGTCGGATTTATCTCTGTTATGATCAGGTGTCCGCTGTTTTCTCCGGCGAAACTCAGCCCTTTTTCATTGATTCTTTCAACAAGATAGCGGTCGCCGACATTTGTTCTTTCGAGTGCGATCCCCTTGTTTTTGAGGTGTTTTTCAAGCCCCGCGTTGCTCATGACGGTGACTGCCGCCGTGCTGTGCGCCAGTTTGCCGTTTTTGTTGAGATATTTTGCGATGATCCCGATGATTTTGTCGCCGTCAATAACTCTGCCGAGTTCGTCGACCGTGATCAGCCTGTCGCCGTCGCCGTCAAAAGCGAAACCGATGTCGCACTTGTTTTCCAGAATTTTCGGAGCAAGGTTTTCCGGGTGGAGAGCACCGCAGTTTTCGTTTATGTTTATGCCGTTGGAAGTTGTAGAAAAGAAAAATTTCTCCATTTTTTCAAACGAACTGAAAATTTTTTCCGCAATTTTTGCCGTCGCGCCGTTTGCGCAGTCGATGCATACTTTGAAGCTTGAATCCTTCAGCGTTTCAAAGCGTTTCGCAATTCTTGCAACATATTCGTAAGTCGGATTTTCCGCGTTTTCAAGCGTTCCGATCGTTTTTCCGGTTTTATTTTCCGAGCTGTTTGTGAAAAGTATTTCCTCGATTTCGATTTCTTCACCGTCGTTGAGTTTTTCCCCTTTTTCGTTGAAAATTTTGATTCCGTTGTTGTCAAAAGGGTTGTGGCTTGCCGAAATCACAATGCCGAAATCACAGCGGTTTGTCCGGACAAAATCGCTGACGAGCGGAGTTGAAACGATACCGAGATTTATGACATTTCCGCCTGCCGCCATGATTCCTGCCGAAACTGCGGAGTTGAGCATGTCTGACGAAATGCGTGTGTCAGTTCCGATCGCCGCGGTAATTTTTTTTGCCGGATTCTTCCTTTGGAACCATGTAGTTATTGCTTTTCCGATCGAAACAGCCGATTCGGGCGTAAGCGGATAAACATTGGCTTTTGTTCTGATTCCGTCTGTTCCGAAAATCTTTTTTTCTGCCATTTTTCCCTCTTTTAATTTAAATTATTCCTTGTTTTTAGCGCATTTATTGCTGCACTTGCGGAAAATCCGCGCGATATGAGTTTTTGAAACAGTTTTTCTTTTTCGCAGTTTCCCAATTTTAAGACAGCTTTTTCCGCTGCCGCACATTCTTCTTCAAAAGGGTAGAATTCGGCTAAATTTTTTGATGAAATGAGAGATGCACACCCTTTTTCAAAAAGTTTCTGCTTTAAATAGTTGATCCCTTTTCCTTTTGCCGAAATTTCCGCGACATATTTCCGGAGAACTTTTTCATCATCAAGATATTTGAATTTATTTAGCTTTCCTATAACTTCCGTCACTTCTTCCAAAGTTGCGCCCTTGTCAAAAATTTTCTGCCTGATTTCATCTGTGAAATAATCTCTTCTCGCAAGAAGTCTGCACGCGAAATCAAAAAATTTTGTGACTGAGTCCATTACAACCACCCGTCTTCTTCAATTTTGAAAAATCTCACTTTTTTTTCGTCAGCTTTTCATACATCTTGAAAAGTGCGGCAACAATCTCTGCTTCACTCATTTTCGGATCAAAACCGTAAGCCGCTATAACGGCCTTGTCGTTTTCTTTGTGGGCTTTTACAAGTTCTGGAAAAAGATACATGTGCTCACCGTAAAGTTCTGCCAAAGTCACTTCGGGATATTTTGAGCGGGCATCGAGAATCGCCTGCGCTGTCTGCTCAATTTTTGCTTTCTGAGCATCTGCAGGGCTGCACCACGGGAATGTATTATAAACCATAGCACCGGAATAGCGGTAATCACTTTTCAAACGACCGCCGACAAGCCGCATCCACGCATTGTGAACCGAGGATGTCAGTACTCCGAACATAAACAAAGTCGCATCAAGAACGATTGAACACGAATCCGAGGCAATAAAATCGGGTGTCATAAATCCGATAGGAATATATTTTCTGCGTTCTGATGAAACACGCGGAACAATCAGATAATTCGTCTCAGTCTGCGGAGTTGAGAAAAATTTCCACGGTGTCACGGCCGATTTCCTCGTAGGCTCGGCAGTACTTTTTTCCCGGAAAGCCTTGATTGCATCAAGACGGCGCATAATTTCCTTGTTATGAATATATTCTGACGGAGCAACATTTTTCAGCCACAGACAATAGCGAATCTCGTTATTGTTCAAAAAATCCTTTGCCCCGACATAACGGCGAAGAAAGCGGGCATCTTCAGGAAAATTTTTAACAAATTTGTCTCTTTCTTCTTCTGAAAAAATAAAATTTCCATTATCGGATGGCTTGTTGCCCATGGTCATCATTGGAAGATCGCAAAGCGGCTTAGCCTGGCTTTCAATCAACACATCCGGAGCATCAATCAAATAAGGATTGATGTTTTTTGCTTCGATTACTTTGCCGTCGGAAATGAAAATCCGTTTTTTCAGCCCCTCGCAATTATGGATAGGGGTTGGGGTGAGGTCTGAAAACCCAATTATCACGCAGTGGACCTGTGCTTTTCGGGTCGATTCCGAATCCCAGCGGAATGTTTGCCACGCAAAATCAATCTTGATACCTTTTTTTAAAAGTTTATTCCAAAGCGGAAAAACCTGTTCGCCCTGCGTTATAGAGTTAGTGGAAACAAATGCCGCTTTTGTGCTTGTGCCGATTATAATTTCTGTTGCTTTGTGATACCATGCGCCTACATAATCAATGCTGTTCGAAAGATGAATTTTTCCAAAGATATCTGTTGCATCCTTTTTTTGTTGTGCTGTCATCATACTTGCACCTACAAATGGCGGATTTCCCATGATGTAATCGTAATGATTTTCAATCTTTTTTTGTTGCGATTTTCCGATATTTATTTCGTCAGTGATAAGGTTTATCGCTTCGTATTTGACTTCAGCTTCATGCACTGCAAAAGGATAAATGAGATTAGTTTTTTTTGCCGTTATCGTGGGAATTTTTTCCTCTTCGCACAGATATCTCCAATCCATGCGAAGTGCGTTTCCTTCAACAATCGTTGCACTTGTCGAAAGAGGCAGAAAATCGAGGTCTTCATCAACAATTTCCTCGGTTTCTTTCATCATTTGTGATTCGGCGATCCAAAGTGCGGTTTTTGCGACTGTTACTGCAAAATCATTGATTTCTATGCCGTAAAATTGAGAAATTTTGACTTTTATAGGCGAAAAATCACTTCCTAAAAGCTGCTGTTTTCCGTGAATCTTTTTAAGGATCTCGTTTTCAAGGCGGCGCAGCGAAATATAGGTCTCAGTTAAAAAATTGCCGCTTCCGCAGGCCGGATCGAGAAATTTTAAATTCGCGATTTTATTGCGAAACTGCTCCAATTCACGACGTTTCCGTAAAGACGTGACCTGATACGTCTCTTTTTTGGGAATCGTGCTTTTTGTTTTATGAGCCGTCTCAGGTGACGGCTCTACAATTTGGGAAAATTCCGCACGCAAATCATCCAGAAACAGCGGATCGATCACTTTGTGGATGTTTGCAATGCTCGTATAGTGCATTCCGCCTTTGCGCCGCGTTTCGGGGTTAAGCGTTGATTCAAAAACTGCTCCGAAAATGGTAGGTGAAATTTTCGACCAGTCGAAAGGAGCACAGTTGTTTACTAAAATATCTACAATTTCTTTAGTAAAATTAGGAATTTCAATCGTGTCGTCGGCAAACAGACCGCCGTTGACATAAGGGAATGAATTGATTTTTGTATCGTATTTGTCACGATTTTCCGGTTTCGTGTCCAATGCCTTGAAAAGATTGATGATTCCAAGTCTAAGATCAGGTAAATTGAACGATTTTATATAGTCTTCAAAACTTGTCCGTGTCTCGAAAAGCCCGGCATCTTCGGCATAAAGACAGAATACGATGCGGACACATAAAATATTCAGGCTTCTAAAGCTGTTTTCATCGGGATTTATATATTCTTTGATTAGCGCGTCGTAGAGTTTTCCGACAAGTTCGCCTGCCTTGAGCGAAACCTGTTCCTCCGGTGAAACCGAAGTTTTTTTAGTGTCAATCATAAACTGCAAACACTCGAATTTATCAGGTAAATCCTCAAGCAGAACCTGGACAGGCTCGTCATGCGGCTTTTCCATATCGTAGATCAGAAACTCCTTGAAGTTGCAGGTGATTATCCAGCGCGGATGCTGTGAAAGCGGAAGTTCTGTCACATATCTTTTTGCCTGTTGGAAGGGCGTAAGCATACTGCCGTCGCTCTGTTTTATCGGCTTGCATAAATCTTTGTCGAGACTTTTCTGTTCGATCATAACGTGAGTTGATGGAATATAGGCATCAATAAAACTCGTATGGTCAAGATGGACTTTGTCTTCAAAAATTATGAAATCACTGATGTTTTTGACATTGTAAACATGCTCGAGTAAATCAATCCAAAAAATTTGGCTTTCGCCTTTTTCATAGCCTTTGCCCCGCCATTTTTCCGCGAATTCCTTAGCCGCTTTTTTGCGATTTATTGCAGTTTTTGCCATATTTTACTCCGCTAATCACGATTAAAGCGTTCTCTCGTATCACATAAACAAACAGAAAACAAGTTTTAGATGAAATTTTATTTCCCAAATCTGCATCAATCGAGCCGACTGCATGCCGGAAAGAATATTTACAGTTTTCCAAGCCCCAGTTCTTCGGAATATTCTTTCATTCCTTCGAGAACTATCGTGATGAAATCTTCGAGCGAAAGGGGAAAATTTTCGGTCGCGGTCGCGATCTGTTCTCGGTTTGCGCCTGCTGCGAAACGCTTTTCCTTGAAGCGTTTCATGACAAAACCCATATCGAGAAGATGGATGTTTTTCGTCGGTGACATCAGAACGCATGCGGTGATGAAACCGGTCGTCGGATCGACTGCGTAAAGCGCTTTTCCCATATTCGTAGTTGCAGGAACATTGCCGGAATGCATGACTATCGCATCAAGGATCTCGCTGTCGTCAAAACCCTGTTTTCGCAGGATTTCGCCTGTGAGAAGCCCGTGTTTCGGAAAGTTGTCCTTGGTTTCTTCGTAGTCGAGATCGTGGAGAAGCCCCGACATCGCCCATCTTTCCTCGTCTTTCTCGCCTAAGAACTGAGCCATTTTTCTCATTCCGGCTTCGACTGCGATGCTGTGTTTTATGAGATTTTTGTTCGGCAGATGCTGAGACAAAAGTTCAAGCGCTTCGTTTCTATTCATCGTCTTCCTCGTCTTTTTTAAATGGTAAAGAGTCTTTCGCGGCCTGATTTGAAGCGGCGAGGATCACATTTTTCCTCGATTTTTTCCGCTCTTCGATTTTGTGCTTTGATTCGCATTCCTTGCACCAGATTTTTCCGTTTTCCCTTTTGGGAGCATAGAACGCGTGCCTGAATTCGCCGCAGATGTCGCAGATGAAATCAAACATGTATTTTTCATTTTTCGGGTCGAAAACCTTTTTGATTTTTCCCTCTTTCCTGCTTTTGTGCATCTCTTTCAGGCAATCGTCGCAGTAGTAGTCGCGGTGACCGTCCGCAACGAACGAGACAAAATACTCTTTCCCGCACTTTGCGCATATAACTTTTGTCGATGTGAGTGTCTTTTTCTCCTTTTTCACGGGATCCTCCAATCAAAAAAACGGCAAATGATACGGATTTTTCAAAAATCGGCAAGGTAATTTTAATAAAGAGCATGTTTGTTCCGGCAATTTTTGCAAGAACATTGCATAAATGGATTCTTGAATATATAACGGAACGAAGATAAATGTTTTTTTATTCAAGGAGCTGAAAAATGACGGTTTTTGATTCAATTATTCTGGGGATCCTGCAGGGGCTCACCGAGTTTCTGCCGGTAAGCTCGTCGGGACACCTGGTTCTCGTGGAAAAACTGCTCGGACACAAGGATGTACCGCTTCTTTATGACATTCTGCTGCATGTGGCATCACTTCTCGCAGTCTTTATTTTCTTCCGGAAAAAACTTTTCAACCTTGCCAAAGAATGCGCTTCATTCAAATTCAACAAGTCGCACAAGTATGTTCTGATGATCCTCGCGGCGACGATCGTGACTACTGCGATGCTTTTCGTGACGAAGCCGATGCTTGAATCCATCAAGTCACAGCCGGTTTATCTCACGGTCGCGTTCGCGTTTACGGCGATCCTGCTGCTTTTAGCGCAGTCTTTCTTCAAAAAGGCTGTTCCCGACAAGGAAATCACCCTTAAAGACGCCCTTTTCATCGGCTTTTTCCAGGGAATAGCGGTCCTTCCAGGCGTTTCGCGCTCAGGCTCGACGATAACAGGGGCTCTTTTCAGAAAAATTCCCGCCGCGGAAGCTGTGGAATTCTCGTTCATGCTTGCGATACCCGCGATTTTAGGCGCACTTCTGCTTGAACTTGTGAAAGGAGGATTCGCATTTATCGACCCGGTTCCTTCGTTTGTCGGCTTTGTGGTTTCCTTTGTCGCAAGTCTGGCAGCGCTCAAACTTCTCGTTTTTATGATGAAAAAAACGATACTTTATCCTTTTGCAATATACCTTTTCGTACTTTCGGCACTCGTGCCGTTTGTGGTTTAGGTGAGTTTATGACTCTTCCTTTCCTCTTAAAAATCTGCCGAAGAGGATCATTCCGAGCGGAGAAATGACAGCGACTGCGCCGACCCAGATCCAGATCATGTAGTGATGCGAGATGTCGCCGACCTGCAAGGTCTTTTCACCGGCTTCGTTGACGATTTCTGTTGCTGGCGTGTAGGCTGAAAGAAGTGCGCCGGACATCCACGCAACGAGAGGCTGCGAAATGAATTTGGGAAGAAGCGAAAGGCTGAGATAGCTTGCTTCCTGCCCTTTAGGCGCGATTTTAGCGGTGTATTCCATAAGTCGCGGCGACCAGATAGCCTCACCTATCGTGAAAAGAACGACGAAGAAGCAGAGACCTAAGCATATCGCAATCGTTGAAAGCGAAGAACCGTCTGGAAGAGCGAGCCATTTCTGCCATATGAGCCTTCCGACAATAGAATCTGCGATCGGAGCATAGAATTCATCGGGCAGAACAACGAAAAATACCGATGCAGCAGATATCAGAGAACCTATCGTTATCATTTTGTATGCGCTCCACTTTCTTGTGAGCCATGCAATCGTCGGAACGAAGAAGATTACGATCACGGGGTTCAGAACGCCGTAAATATTGCCGATCTTCGCCCCTTCGCCAAGCACGCGGATCCCGTATTTCGGGAAAGTGTAGTGGAAATGATAAAAAACGTAGTTGACACCCAAAAGTATCGCAAGAAGCGCCATGAATTTCCAGAAAGCTTTCTGTTTCGCGACATTCACGAAGATCTTGCCTGCGTCGGCAAACGAATTTTTTATCGAATCGAGGATCGAAACAAGCATGTTTCCTTCTTTTTTCGCCCTTTCGTTCTCGATGTGTTTTACAAGCTCGCCGTCGTCGTTGAGGTCGATGTTGTCACGGATTATTGCTACAAAAAACAGTGTCGGGATACTGATTAAGAACGCAACAAGAAGGATGAAGCGGTAAGTCGAGATCTCGCCCAAAAGCGGGATCGCGATGTTTCCGTATTCGCCGTAGACTTCGCGGATCCCGTCAAAAATAAGTCCGCCCATCGCGAATCCGACATTCATCAGAGTGTAGAACATCGCGAATCCGAGAGCCGAAGTATCTGATTTTGTATATCTTTTGAGTGCGACCGAAATGACCGGGCTCATGAAAGCGACCGAAACCGCCTGCGGAACGAAGCCGAGAAGCGTGACTACCCAGAAATTTGTCGTGAGAAAAAGGAAAAATCTCGAAAATATCGCAAGTATGGTGCCGATAAGAAGCACTTTCTTGATCCCGACTGCGTCGACAAGCGAACCTACGCCGAAAATAAGGAGGGTATAGGCTAAATTCCATGTTCCCATGTAGTTTCCGGCCGCGACATCGCTTAAGCCGAGATCACTCGAAAGGAACAAAGTGAGCGTCATCAGCATGACCGAATAAGCGGTGTATTCGATGATCTGCGAAATCGAGACGAACCAGATCTCGCGCGGCGAAGTTTTAAGTCCGCGTTTGTAGTTGTAGACGATGTAGACAAAATAAACGCAAGCCGCAGCAGCAACGGAGTAAAGCAGATAGGTTATCCACTGCGGAAATTCAATATAGGACATTTTTACCTCCGAAAAAAGGAGTTGAAAAAATAGGTGTTAAACTATGCAATAGCTTTTGAAATATAGACTGCAAGTTTCGTCAGGCAGTTTACATAGCTGCCGAGTTCGTTGTCGTACCAGCCGAAAATCTTCGCGTGGGTGACAGGAACGTTAGACAACGGCGGAATATCGACGAAACCGGTCCTTGTGTGGGTGTCGTTGCCTTCGATTACGCATGCAGCCATCTTTCCTTTGAGGTCGCTCGAAACGTTCTGTCTTTCCGAAAGATAGAGCAGATCGCGCTGAGCGCCGGCCGAAGCTTCGCGGTAAACGTTGTTTATGAACTCGCGGGTGATCGTCGGGAAACCGTCCTTGTCAAGCGGCGTGTGAAAAGTAAGGTTGAGGTTGATGAGTGATACCGTCTGGACCGGAACGCGGACTGAGTCAGCCATGAAACCGATGTTTTTCATTACCGGAAGGATGTATTCAAGAGCCTTTGCCGCGCCTGTCGTCGAAAGGATGATGTTGTAGCCCGCAGCTCTGTTTTTGCGGAGATCGCTCGTTCCGCTTTTGGGAACAGCGTCGAGAACGTTCTGCGAATTGGTCATCGAGTGGATAGTCGACATGCTCGCGGTGAGTATCGCCGAAGTCTCTTCGTGATCGAGAAGAGGCTTCATCATGTGTGCAAGCGCTGTCGTCGTGCAGGATGCAGCCGAAATTATGTGGTGATTCATCGGATCAAAATTCCTGTGGTTGACGCCGTAAACCATCATGACTGCGTCTTCCGGAAGGGTTTTCGATTTTCCTTTGAGTTTGAAGGGAGCCGAAAGAATGACTTTTCTCGCACCGCCTGCAATGTGGCCGCGGAGAGTGCCGTTCGGCGAGGTCTCATCGGTCGGGTCTACGAATTTTCCGGTCGTGTCGATTACGACTCTCGCACCTTCCTGACCCCACGGAATCTTCTCGGGATTTCTTTCGCTTCTCAGGAATTTTACACTCTTGCCGTAGAATCTGACTTCGCCGTTTGCCTCGTCAGTAATTTCTATTTCAGGCTCTTTTCCGCCGCCAAAACCGAAAAGGAAATTGTGAAGAGTGCCGTAAGTCGAATCGTAAATCGCGTAATCGACAAGATCTGTAAGCGATTTGCCGACTTCACGCCCGAGGTTGATGACGATTCTGTCAAAATCATCCTTCAGAAGCATGTTCCAAAGTGTAAGTTTTCCGATCCTGCCGAATCCGTTGATCCCGATTGTAGCCTTGCAGTTGATGTCAATCATAACGCCCTCCTGAAATTTGGTAAAAAATCAAAAACACAATAGTTTAAAAATATCGGTTTTTTTTGCAAATTTAAAATTTTTTAATGGAGATGGCTGCTGATTTATGCTTTGACCTGGTCGCCTGTCTTGCCGAAACGGCGTTCTCTGGCGGCAAAATCCTTGAGAGCGGCGATAAACTCGTCTTTTTTGAAATCAGGCCACAAAGTGTCAGTGAAATAAAACTCTGAATATGCGATCTGCCACAGAAGATAGTTTGAGATCCTGTATTCGCCGCTTGTCCTGATGACTAAATCGGGATCCGGCATATCGAAAGTGTAGAGATTTTCCGAAATCAGCTTTTCGTCGATACTTTCCGGCGTGATTTTGCCGTCAGCCGCCATTTTCGCGATCTTGCGCACAGCGGTCGTGATTTCCTGACGCGAACCGTAGCTAAGAGCGAGAGTAAGCGTCATCTCGGGCTCGTATTCTTCAGTTTCTGCAATAGTTTTGTTCATGATTTCAAGCAGTTCAGGTGAAAACTTGTCTTTGCTGCCGATTATGTTCAGGCGGATCTGTTTGTCGATCAGAAGCCCTTTTTTTGAAATCAGAAATTCTTTGAAAAGTTCCATCAGACCAGAAACTTCCGATTCAGGACGGTTCCAGTTTTCGGTCGAAAAAGCGTAGAGAGTGAGATATTTAACGCCGATTTCCCGGCACAAAGTCGTTACAGAGTCGACCGCATCGGCACCGGCTCTGTGTCCTTTCAATCTGTTCCAGAGCCGTTTTTTTGCCCAGCGTCCGTTTCCGTCCATGATTATCGCGACATGGCGCGGCAGACGCTCTTCGTTCAATCCGTATTTTGCGCAGTATTCGTTCATCAGACACCTATTTCGCGAGTTTCTGTGTGACTTCCTGGATCAGTCTGTCGATGTAAGCATTGTTTTTCTCCATCGAAGCGGCCATTTTGAGTTGCGTCAGAGCTGATCTGTAATCGCCTGTCTCGATAGCTTTTGTCGCCAGAATGGCAAAGCGCCTTGCCTGATTGTTCTGGATCGTGTCTTCCGGTGTTTCATTGTATGCAACCTTGATCCTAAAATCGAAACGCTTCGTCTCAGGATTTTCAGCAAGCATCTTGTCGTAGAGGACCTTACGTGAAGGGTTCATAAGAACCGAATAGGCCTCGTTCGCACGCTTTGTGATTTCGTATGCCTTTTCTCTGATGCCGGCCGGAATATTCCTGAATTTATCCGGATGGTATTTCCGTGCCATCGCGATATATTTTTTCTTTATATCGGAAATTGAGGCGTTTTTCGGCAGACCGAAAAAAGTATAGTAGTCGTAACTGTCCATATTGTCCGAGAAATACGATATTTCTTCAAGCATATCGACTGAAACGGCGGTAGGAATCTTCGCTTTATCGGTTCCGTTCTCGACGATTTCCGTAATTTTTGCAAGGAACTGCTCGCTGTTGAGAGGCAGTTTGAAGAAAGCCGCCGCACCGTATTTTGCGGCAATGTCTGCGTTGAGTTCAGGGCCTTCGGAAACTGCCAGAAGAACAAAACTTCTGGCTTTTCTTATGACTGGCAGGGCTTTGAGCCATATTCCGTCGGAAAGAACCGACGAAACAATGAGAGTGTTGTAGGATTCCAGATCCTCCGTCAGCAGTTCTTTTACATCCTGCGTGATGAAACATTCGCAGTCACTGATTTTTGAAGTCAGGAATTTTTCCAATGATTTTAAATACTTTTCATCTTTCATTAAAATCGCTATTCTTTTTCTCATCTGCGTTGCTCCAAACCAAGAATATTCAATGAAATTTTCTGCATTCTTCCTGTGTCAAGGTCGACTGCGCTGACATTCAGCACGCCGTTTGTGTCGATTTCGAACTTGACCTCAATCTTGAGCTCGCCTCTTTTCGCCTTTCTCATTTCGGAAAGTGTGAGTTCGCCCATAAGGTGAGAATCGCGTTTGCTTTTTGCGTCTCCCTGATAAATTTCGATTTTGACAGAATCGACATCGTCCGCCGCATTCGTGAAAATATCGGTCCTTTCAAGTGGGAGAGGTTCGTTTTTCTCTACTAAAATCTCGATGTAGTCGCCGATGCTGCCTACACCTATTGAAAGCGGTACGACATCAAGGAGGACCGGTGCCTGATCACTGTAGTCACTTACGAGTGAATTGCCCATGATGCTCGCTCCCATCGCGATGACGAGGACCGATTCGATGCCGAAATAAGGCTGCTGCTTGAAAAATTCGGAAACGCGTTCCTGAACTCTCGGAATTTTCGACGAACCGCCGACCAGAATTACTGCATCGAGAGCCGATACATCCAGGTGAGCGCTCTCCATAGCGTCGCGGCATATGTCAAAAGCCTGTGAGATTATCGGGTCGATGATCTGGTTGAAAAGCTCGCGGTCAATAATTCTTTCGTAATCGGCAAAGCGTTCTTCACCGAGCGGGATCATATTGCGGATAAGGACTTTTATCTTTTCCTGACTCGAAAGGGCGATCTTTATGCGCTCTGCCTCGGCAAGGAAAATCGTCATCATTTCGCTGTTCATAGAGACTTTGACGCCGTAGTTGACCTCAATGTCGTACATCATGAACTGTACTATCGCAGCATCAATGTCGTCACCGCCGAGAAAACTATTTCCGGCAGTAGAAAGGACCTCAAAAACATTATCCTTGACCTCGAGGACCGTGATATCGAAAGTTCCGCCGCCAAAATCGAAAACAGCGATTTTCTCGTCACGGTTGCTGCCGAAACCGTAAGCCAGAGCCGCCGCAGTCGGTTCGTTGATTATGCGGAGGACATTGAGTCCTGCAAGCTGGCCGGCTTCCTGTGTCGCGCGGCGCTGAGCCTCGTTATAGTTTGCCGGAACGGTGATGACGGCATCGGTAACTTCTTCGCCAAGATATTCGGCTGCCGCTTTTTTCGCCTTTTTCAGAACGAGCGAAGAAATCATCTGCGGAGTCACGCGCTTGTTGTATATTTCTATTTCAACAGAATCGTTTCTGCCGCCGACAACTTTGTACGGAAATTTCCTCGCATACTTGATTGTTTCTGGATGGCTGAATTTTCTGCCTATGATCCTTTTGATGCTGTAAATCGTGTTTACAGGATTCAAATGACGCATATCCTTGGCTTTTTTACCGACGACCACATTCTTCCCGTCGTTGATAAAGGAGACGACCGAAGGCATTATCTTGTCGTCTTCTTCGCCTTTTATAGGAATAACGGTCGAAAGCCCGTCCTGAACAACTGCAACCGTTGTTGTCGAAGTTCCCAGATCTATTCCGAGTACATATTTTGACAATTTCATCTCCGCTAAAAAAACATCCAAACCGTCCCTTACAAAACAAGGGGCAGTATTTATACAGTTTTTTATAGTTTTAGCAATTATTCAGAAATTTTTTGTGCCGGCAAATTAAAGAATCGTATTTTTTTAATCCGAAAATCGTATTCTATATTTTATATTCTGTTTATGTGTTGTTTATATTTTGGCTTGTTTTGCTATCTTGGCTGAAAATTTGTTTATATATGTTGAAAATTTCTTCCGTGAAATAACAATAATTTTAAATGCTTATTAAAATATTTTTCTAATTAATGATAAATAACTTGAAAAATAAAAATTCAATATTAATAATTAAGTTGACTATATGTTTGTTTATATGTTTGATTTGTGAGGTTGTGATGAATAAGAAGTTGCTTTGCTTTTTTATTGTTTTTAGTGTATTTTTGATTTTTTCAGATTTTCTGTTTGCGGCTGCCGATACCGGCGGTATAAAGTCGAAATTTCAGGAAATGGCCGATACGGTTTTCGATGTCGCGAGATATATAGGTATTTACGGCGGTCTTGGCGGAGCGATAATCTCGCTTTTGTTCAGGTATATCAACAAAGATCAGAATATCTGGTCAGATGCTCTCAAAATTCTCGGGGCCGGCGCCGCCCTTGCTGCTTTTTCATCGATTTTAAGCATCGTTGCGGGTTGGATATGAAGGTTTTCGGTATTCTCGGCACAAAACAGACTCTTCTAGACAAAGGGCAGATTATCCTGATGACGCTGTTTTTTTTCACCGGTGCGGTGTTGAAAAATATTTTTCTTCTTGTCGTTTTTCCGGTCCTTGTCTTCAGCGTTACTTTTTTTATCCGGGAGCGGATTTTCGGCGGCAAGCCTGAATGGTGGATCCTGGTTTTAAGGATGATTGACGGAAGAGGTTCTTTTTATTGTTTGCAGATAAAAGACAGGGCGGACGGGGAGAGGAATGAAAAGCGTTTTTGACATGCTGAAAATAGCCTCTGTCGAGGACGGTTTTATTCTGACTTCCTCCATGCGCCGTTTTTCCCTGTGGGAAACCGTAGGGGCGGACTGCTATTTTCGTCAACCCGATCTGCGGCGGGCATACTCGTTTTTCATGCGTGAAGCGAAAGAGGGGACGACAGTTGAATTTTTCATGCTTGTCCGCAATGAAGATCCTGCAGTCAATGCGAGATGTTCGGCAGAAAAGGAGCCTGTGCTGAGGCAGCGCCTAAATTTTGTCAAGGGAAAGGGGATTAAAAAAAGCCGTTATTTTTTTACTGTTTCAGATGATCTGCCGAAAACGGGATTTCCTGGAAACAAAATCGATCTTGAATACCGTAAAAACCTTGTAGAAAGTTTCGATGTGAAGATCAGGCAGCTGGGAACCAGTGAAATCAAGGCACTTCTATACGAGCTGATATCGTTCGGGGGCGAGATGAAAATCCATCCGCAGATGACGGTCCGGGAAGAGCTTATCCAGAAACAGTGTTCCGCGACCCCCGCTTATTTCAAGATCGGCGATGTTTTCTGCAAAGTGCTTTCCCTGAAATTTATGCCGAAAGAGACTCGTCCGTTTATGATTTCATATCTGACGGACTGTTTTCCCGGCAATTTTACATTTTCTTTATCTTTTTCCGTTCTTCCGCAGTCACGAGAGATGCTTTCTCTCGAGGCTAAAGAGCGTTTTTATATTGCGACAAGCGGCAGGGGAGCGGCTCACAATGCCGCGGAATCTGACGAACTGATGAATCTTCTTGCCGTTTCGAAGCACAAAATAGGCTTTCTTTCCGCTAAAATAATAGTTTTCGACAGGAATCTTTCGCTTCTCGAAAAAGAAGCTGCCGATATTGCCGCGCTAATGAAGAACGAAGGTTTTTTCTTCGAGGAGGAAACCTGGGGGCATGATCTCGAATTTTTTTCCTCGCTCCCTTCTCTGATGAGCCGTTCAGAGCGTCAGCTCAGGGTCTTAAGCCCGAATTTTGCCGATATGACGGCGGCGGCGAAGCACGGTCACGGAAATGTCGATGGCGGTTTTCCTCTGTTTTTGCGGAACCGTTTCGGTGAAATATACGGTTTTGACGCCGGATGTCCGGGGAGAAACAACAAAAACGGATCGATTTTCGGATGTTCCGGAAGCGGCAAATCGGTCATGGTCAACATGCTGATAGCGCACACTTTTTTCCCGAATATAAAAGCATGCGGAAATGCGCCTGGAAGGATTTTTGTCGTAGATTTCGCCGGAGCTGAAAATTCAAGTTACATAAAAATGACAGAGCTTTACGGCGGAACATTCATTCCTGTAGATTCGTCTGGAAAAGTTGTGATAAATCCGTTCCCTGAGCGGAGCAAGGTGCTCAGAAACGGCAAATGGGACAGTTCAGTGCTGAATTTTCTCGGCATAATCATGGATCTGATTCTTGAAATCAGGGAAAAAAACATGAACGCCGATCTTTTCAGGAACATTGTTTCAAGAGCTGTAAGGAACATGTATCTTGCAAAAGAAAATCCGGTTCTGGGTGATTTAGTCGATTTTATTGAAGATTCTGACTTGGCTAAAGCTGAAGTGATAAAAAAGCTGCTTTTGGCTTTTATGGAAGATCCTGTCTCCGGGATCATCAACGGAAAATCGACAGTCGCTTACGGTGACGGACCGTTTGTGATCTATGACCTTCAGGGAATTTCGGGGCTTAAGGACAAACTCAAGGAACTTCTGACTTTCATAGTGATACGCGAGGCGCAGAGAAGCGCTTTCGAAATAACGAACAGTTTCATAATTTTCGATGAGGCGGCCCAGCTTATAAAAGACCCGCGGCTTTCCGATCTTATAGAGGAGCTTTTCGCCACGGCCAGAAAATACAATACCGGAGTCTGGACCGTGACTCAGAATTTCCTGAGTTTCAAAGAGGCTGCGATTTCTTCAAAGATAAAAATCAACACGACGACGACGGTTTTTCTGAGCCACGCTAACGACATGGAAGCGGAGAGGGTGGTAGCTGAGGATTTCGGTTTCACTCAGAGGGAACTTGAGGCATTCGAAAGCCTTAGGACTGTAAAAGGCGAGTATTCTTCAGCACTTTTCAGGACACAGATCGGAGATTCCGTGGAGTCCGAAGTCGTAATGACCGAACTTTCGCCGTTCGACTATGCTGTCGCGACAAGCGACAAGGAGGACAACCGTCTTTTGAAGCGTTTCGCCGGAATACTCGGCGTGCCTCTTGTCGAAGCCTGCGCAGAAGCGGCTATTCTTGCAATAAGAAACAATGTTTTTGTGATGACGGCAGTGAAAAATTTTTTAAGGGAGAGGGGAAAGGGTGGATTTTAACGTTTGCTACAATCCGAGAACGCTTCTTGAATCCGCAGGGGTAGGCTGGCTTTGGGAAGTGGTTTTTATCGTGATTTCGATCGGTCTTGTCATCAGTTTCGTGAGCGAGATTTTCAAAATCCAGAAAGGCGAGAAACCTGATTTTGCCGGTTTGGTCTGGAAAACGCTGACTATAGTCGTACTTTATCGCTATTTGCCGGATATGATCGAAAAAATGATGAAGGTTACCTACAGTTTCCCGCTTGTTTCCGAGCTCGATGCCGAATTTTACAAAGCTTTTGATCTTTATTCGTCGAATCTCTCCATGACAGGAAATTTCCCGTCCGATGTTTTTGAATATTGTCCGAAACTGGCTGATTCGACTTTGTCTGATACCGGGATTCCGCTGTTTACATCATTTTATTTACAATATTTCTTCAAACTTGCGGTTTTTCTTCTGATGTTTTTTGTCTGGACGGCAAAAGAGGTGATTTTTTCCTACGGTTGGGGGACGTTGCTTTCTTTGAACATGATCGGGCTTTGTTTCGCCCTTGTTTTCCCTGCTTTCCCCAACCGTGGTTTCGCCTCGCTGGGAGGTTTTTTCCGTTCTACAGCCGTGTTTGCCCTATGGCCTCTGCTTTACGCCGTTTTTCTGTTTGTCGCCGGCAAGGCTCAGGTCGGAATTTTAAAAACGGCTCAGAAACTCTGCTCTTGTCCTTACAGTTTTGAGATCGGAAAAGATACGGTGACTGTTTTTTCAGGCCTTGTTTTTATGGCTATTGGTATCGCAGGAGTTCCTTTTTTTGCTTCGAAAATCGCCGGTTCTGAACAGCTTGAAAACACGGTTTCCAACATAAAAACCATAGTCGCCGCCAGGATCGGGCCGTACAGGGGGAAGCAATGAAAAAGGGTGATGAAATGAAGTTCTTCGATACGCTGAAGTATCGTGATGTCGAGAAGATCAGAAAAGGAACAATGATTCTGGCCGGTATCTTCTGTGTCATGATGTCAGCAGTCGCTCTGACAGCGCTTCTTTTTGCGTGGTCAGCCGCGATCAGGCCTACCCCGGTGATAGCTTTCGACAAAGAGGGAAAAAGAATGGTCTTTTCGGCGAACGAAACTTTGGAAACCGAGACGAACAGGGTGCGGATCCACCGTTTTCTTACCGATTTTATAGGCAGATTCGACGGTGTGAG
Organism: bacterium UBP6_UBA1196; assembly: GCA_002310035.1. Classification (GTDB taxonomy): domain Bacteria; phylum UBP6; class UBA1177; order UBA1177; family UBA1177; genus UBA1177. The sequence continues at coordinate 12,035 of DBYC01000090.1, read as the reverse complement.
CCCCGATATAGACGAAGATCTCAAGGAAGCCTACAATATGCTGACTCCCAAATTCAGGCAGATACTTCTCGACAAATCGGTCCACAGGGAAAAGATAGACACGTGGAAAAACAAAAATTTTGCCAGCAGATTCAGGATTACGAAACTTAAAGTCATAAAAGGAAATTTTTCGGTCGGTTCTGTGCTCACTGTCGAGGGACTCGGCGAAATGAGTTTCGGTAACGCTGTCGATTATTCCGGCGAGAACGAAAGAAAGACGAATCTGACCTGGTTTTCAGCTCTTCTGCTTGTCGTTCCGGTCTCTCTCGATTTTTCTCCCGACGGGCTGCTTGTTGATTTTTATGCTGGGAAAAGTTTCAGTGATTTCAGGGAACTCAGAGCCTATCTTTCGGAAAACGGAAAAGAATATCTTTTGGAAGGTGATGATGAAGAGCGTTTTAGTGATTGAAATTGCGGCGATAGTTCTGCTTTTTCCTGTGTTTTTTCTTTCCGGAAGAAGTTTGATCTCGGAAAAGGATATGGCAAAGTTTATTCCGATCACAGAAAAAGTCGCCGTTATTACGATCCAGAACAGCGATACTGTCATTTACAGAACGGTCAACATCGCTCTAGGCGAGGTTTTCGTGTTCGAATTTCCCGAAAATATCTCTCTTACCGAGACTCCGACGGTGGGAGATGCCGCTCTTCTTAAAATAGAAGTCGAGACGGAACCTCTGAAAATGAAAGTGTGGGCCCTTATGTTCGAAGAGGCTTCAGAAGAGGCTTTGATGTACGGGCTCAGTTCCAATGTCCAGTTCAAAATCAATTCCGGGCAAACTTTCATCTTTAATTTTGTCGTTCGGCCGTCGGAAGAGGCCGGCAACAGGATCATTTTTTCGTACCCGGAATGGGAGACTTCCAACAAAGCTGTTAACAAACATCTGGAAATGCTGAGAAAAGAGCTCGAGGAGAAGTATGAGAAGCGTGCGGAAGAAATAGAAAAAGAGATCGAGACACGGATGACGGGGATGATGGCGAAATCTTTCAGCGAATTTTTCCAGTGCAGCAGTTATTCGGCGAGAACGGAGAGAGAGCTTGTCTTTCTGAGGAGCGACAGGATCTGTAAAATCGGGAAAAATGCCATGGTCGCGGTCAATTTTTCGGTAAAGAACCGTTACAGGCAGCGTTTCCACATCGATTCCGTAAAAATTTATTCGACAAAAGGGGGAAAGGTCGAGATCGACAATGCCAGATACCACATCGACAAATTTTCGATGCAGTTCGACGAGACTGTAAGCGGCGGAATAGCCTTTAAAATCAGCGACGAAGACTATTCCAGGGAATATATCATAGAGGTCACGGAAAGCGCCGGGAAAAAACGCAAACTGGAATTGAAGGTGTCGTTTTGAAAGAAAAAGCGGAAAAAAAATCGTATTTGGAAATTCTGGCGGAAGAATCGGAAAACGGGAAATTTTTCTCAGGGGAAGAAACGCCGGACATATCCGGTCAGGGCGGAAATCAGAGAAAAAGAATAGTGTTTGCGTCAGTTGTGCTGCTCATTGCGTTTGTAGCGGTCATTTCGGTTTCGCTGGTTTTTCAGAAAGAAAACAGAAGAAAAAACGCCGAAGATGCGGAGGAAATAAAAATCACCGATTTCGATGAACTGGCGAGAGGCAGGTTGAGCGGAAACATCAGATCGGCCATGAACACGCCAAAAGGAACAAACGGGTTCGAACCGGATAGGGAAAACAGTACCGGAGAAAAGGTAAAACCTTCGAAAAATGTAGATCGCAGAAAATCATTAAAAAACAAAAATGAGGAAAAAGACAGGGAAATAATCGAAAGTTATGCAAAACTTTCAGATGCTGCCGAATTCGGCGGAACATCAAAAGGCATAAGAAGAAGATTCGTTCCCGGAGGTGAAAATGCGGGCGGCGGCGTTTTTGTGAAAAAAAGCGCGGAAAAGACGAAAACAAAAGATGTTTTCGCGCTTCATGACGTGAAAATAAAGGCAAAACTCGATTTTTCGATCCGTTCGACAGCGCAGTCGACGGTCGTCGCGAGCGTGACAGAGGGAATCGACGGAATTCCGAAAGGGGCGAAGTTTTACGGAACGCCGAGAAGTTTCGTGAACAAAAGGACTCAGCTCTATTTTTCAAAGCTGATAATCGGAAGTGACGAATTCAGTGTCAAAGGATTCGCAGTTTCAGGCAAAGATCCTGGAATAGAATCTGAAGTTACTGATATTTCGGGAGAAAATATAAAATCAGAAGTCAAGCAGGGGCTCTCTAAAACTGCTGGAGCCATAGTTTCGAAACTTGCCGGAAGTGCCGGAAACATTGCCGGAACAGCTGCCGGAAACACTGTCGGACCGGCGTCTTCTGAAATGGAGAAACAGGAAGAGGCCAACAAAATGAAGCAGGAATACAGAGTGCCTGCCGGAACATCATTTTTTGTTTATCTTGAGTAACATGAAAAAAATCGCCGTTTTGTTCATGATGCTGTTTTTTCTCAATATTTATGCGGAAGAAGGGGAGATCCAGATAAATATCGGCGGCGGGGGATTCTTTCCTTTTTCGCTTCGGACTGACAACAGGACGACTGTTGTTTATGCAAGCTGGAACGCCGGATTGAACTTCTTTTTCGGTCTGAGCGACAATTTTGACATCGGTCTTCAGCCTTCTTTTACCAGAGTCGGTGACACTTCGAGAAAATCTGTTTTTCAGGAGATTTCAGGGAAAGAGTATTTCGATTACTGGAGAGTCCAGATGCTTGTTCTTCTGCGATACAATCTTTTCCCCGGGACATTTTTTTCACCGCATCTCGTTGCCGGAGGCGGTTTCAAAGTCGAAACTTTTTCTAATATCGAGTTCGTCGCCGAAGGAGGACTGACTCTTGCCGGTTATAAAAAAGAGGATTATGCGGAAGTTAACGGTGTCGTTGCCGCAGGAGTCGATTTCCAGTTCAGAGTCTGGGAATGGATAATTCTGTCGGCGCAGCTGCTCTACAAGTGGTCACCTCACGACCATTCTCTGGATCTGTTCGGATTTTTCGGAGCAACATTCTTTATAAATTATTATTCATGGGGGAAAGTATGAACAAAAAACGCTCTCTGTTTTTTATTGCTGCACTTCTCTGCCTCTTTGCATCTTCATGCGACGGCAAAAGGCCCGATAACGGTATTCTCGAGTTCGATCTCACTGTCAGATCGCTTCAGAAAAATGCGGAAGTCGGAATCTTCCGCGGTGAATCGCCTGTCGCTTCCGGGAAAACCGATGAAAAAGGGGAATACACTTTCCTTTCCATTCAGGAAAGCGGGGATTTTAACGTCAAAGTATGCGGCGGAACGATAGATCTTGTTTCTTCTGCGGAACCTGTCGCGTGGAACGGGTGCACCGAAAGGAGCGTGAAGATCGGCGAAAATTCCGAAACGACAGTTACCGTAGATTTTCTTTCCTCTTTTATCGAAAAATACGACTCTGAAACTTCAAGGAAAGAGTGGTTCGAATATCTCGGCATTTCAGGTGATGTTTTTCCGGAACTTCAGAGCAGTCTTACAGATGCTACGAAGCGTTATCTTTGGCAGCAGGCCTTTGCCAGAATTGCGGAAAGTGTCTCGAAAGCCAACGAGACCGCTGCGGAGACGCAGTTTTCCACGGAAACTCTGCTGGATCTCCTTGCAGCGGATCTGGGTGACGACAGCGTTATAAACGGTTCGACAGCTTCCATATTCGGAACTATGCAGATCAATGCGGCTGTTATGAAAGGAACGGTCGCTGATGCCCTGAGTTCTGTCAGTGACCGTTTTTCCGTGTCGGAAGTCAAGGAGTGGAGCGGGAAAATCAGAAATTCAGAAGCGGCCTTTCTCGGAGACGGAAAAGGGGAAAAAACTTCGGTCGAAATAGAGATCGAGGCATACCGCGAAGGGATGAAAGGAGCGGAAAGCGAATATCTGGGCGGCACAGTGGTTGTAGAGGCTGCGGCAAGGCCGGAAAAATCCGTGGTGTTATTAAACTGTTCCGTGAACGGCGTGAAAATTGCCGACAAAGATGAAAAAAACGCCTTTTTCAAAGGTTCGTTTTCTTCTGAAAGCATGGAAAACGGCGCCACCGCTCTGATCCGGTGTGAAGCCAGCAACGGCGTTGATGTTAAAGCTGAAGAGAAATCGATACTTATAAACAATGAAATGCCTGAAGTCGTGGCTTATTTTTATGAACACGGCACTCTTAATTCCTGTGCCGGCGAAGAAAATCCGGCAAGAAACACGATCGACATCAAAGTCGAGGCGACACATAAGGTTTATGCGGTGGAAGATCTGGAATGTTCAGTCAACGGCTTGCCTGCGGCGGACAGCAGCAGTGCGGCATATCAGTATAAAACCGTTGTGAATACCGAGGAACTGCCTGACGGGAAAAACATCCTTGAATGCTCTGCCGGGGTGAATGGCATGAAATACAAGGTCTCTTTTCCGTTTTTTGTGAAAAACACCGTTCTTGTCAATGTTAAGGCCTATATAGCGAATCAGCTTTCCGATATCGGCAGTATCTCGGTTTCATGCGGCGGTGATTTCTATGACAAAACCGCTAAAGAGACATTTTCTGCCGATCGCGGCATTCCTGTCAAACTAGGTGAAATATGCCGCTTTTCTGTTTCCGGCGGCAGATACAGGCCTGTTGTCTCGGACAACAGTGAGGAAGAGAGGATTTTTAACGGCACTTTGTCCGCGGTATACAGACCTGTTTCTGACGAAGATATTGTTGTTACTCCGCTTACCACAGTGGAATCGTATGTTTTCATTGCAAGAAGCGGAAAGGGCGATGTTCCGCCTGATGAGCTTTACAAACAGTCTAAGGAGCATTTGTCAAAACATTTAAGTTATTCTTTTGAGTGGAATGAAGAACCTTTGAACACAAAATCTTTTGACAACGCGACAAAATACTACGCTCTTCTGGCCGGTATGGAATATCTGGCGTACTTTTGGGAGACAAAGACTGGTAGCGAACACGGAAAGTATAACATTGTCAGGGTGCTGCAGCTTCTGGATGAAGATTACAGGGATTTGAGTTTTGACGGCAGGAACGGCGGGACGCAGCTCAGTTTCGGCGAAAAAAGCGGCGGATCGGAACTCGATTCCAATTTTTTCCGATATTATTATGCCCTTTCGGTAAAACGGTTTCTTGCGAGCGGTTTCAATGATACCGGATTCACACAGCTCGGGAACATTGTCAATACGATTTCTTCGAATACTGATCAGTTCCTGTTTCCTGCAGGAAGCGATATCGTTCCGATAGACTGGACCGGGGTCGAGATAAATTCGTTCGTTTTTACGGATCTTTTTGAAATCAAGAGTTCCGAAACGACGGAAATAGTAGGCTATCTCGGAAATTACGGCAAGGGTGAAGATGAAAATAGCGAATATGATCTCGGTGCAGGAATCATTCCTTACTTCGCCAAAGCTTTTCTGCTGAAATTCAAGGTGGTTCCGCATGAGGGCAATTTCATAGATGTTAATTCTGTCAGCGTGAAAAGTATGGACGGAAACCTGTTGTTCAGCATAAAAAAGACAGATCCGCTTGATATGCCGCCCGGCGGTTTTTCCGGTTCGGAAACAGAATTCGCTTTCCTGCTTGAATATTCGGACGAAGGGCAGCCTCCAATGGAGAAAAAGATTCCTTTTTCGGTCTCTGCTCAGGATATAGCTTTCAACACTACTGAAAAAGAGATCTTTGGATTTCTGGATGACAAAAAGCCGTTTGTTGCCATCAATGTTCCTGAAGTTCCCGTCAGACCTGATGATGTTCTGGTTTCATGGAATGTCTCTGACAACAGAATAAAAAAGATCTATTCCGTTCTGTCGAAGGAAGAGGCCGATGCTGAAACGGATATTTTTGCGTACACTCCGGCTGAATGCGGTGAAGCAGAGTGTGTTTTTGACGGCGCGGAATTTGTAAATGCGGTCAGCAATGCTATTGCGGAAGGGCGGATAGATAAAGTTGACGGGATCTATATTTTCACTGTTTCGGCATTCGATTATTCGGGAAATTTTTCAACAGTTTCAGCGAGATTCGAAGTTGACGGCACGCCGCCGGAACTTCCTGTCATCAGGGTCGAGTCAAACGGAAAGATCCTTTTCGGCAGCAATGTCACGAATCAGAATAATTTCAATGTTTCTCTGGTCAATCCTGACGATGATGTATACCTGTGGAGTGTAAAAATTGTCTGTCAGGACAGGCTCCAGACTCAGAATGCCCAGTATACCAGACCGTACGTTGCGGCTGACGAAACCATTTCTTTTGAAAATCTGCTAAAACCTGAAGGAGATTTTAACCTTGTGGAGTGTAAAGCCTATCTTTCAGCATGCGATGAGGTGGGCAACTGTGCCAACGGGGATTTTTCCGAATCGGTAGGTTCCGTTTTCATCGATACCCAGCCGCCGTTTTACTGGGGGTTTGACGAGGAACAGTCTGTTTTTAAGGAGTGCGTCGACAGTTCTTCAAACGGTTTTGTCGGGAAACCATGCCTTAGTTTAGCCAACTGTTCCGCATCCGAATTTTTTACGGTATGGGGCCAGTATCAGCCTCAGATTCTTCTTACTTTTACCGATAACTACTCCTTGCCGGGAAACATGCAGGTCATAATCCAGAATACACGGACCGGATGGTTCAAATACTGCAGCTATGTTCCTAATAGTGAATCGCTTTCTGAAAATAATCAAGGTACCTGCAACAAGTTCTACTGCAATCTGGAAGGGAGCGAGAACGGACTCAACAATATCCGGATCAGAGCTTATGACGAGGTCGGCAACTATGTCGAAGTGAGCGAACCTGTCGAAATGGATATGTCGGTTACGGAACCTATAAATCTGACAGTCGACCGTTTTGTCACGGATAAAGGGCGTCTTGATGTGACATGGAAAGAAAAAAGCGGCGTCGAATATGAATGCAGAATAACCAAAAAGGGCGATACGGCGTTTTCAAGCATATGCCGGAACGCGGTCATGATCAATCCGTCCGATCTTCCCGGCAGCGGTTATTACACAGTCACGGTCGTCAGCAGATCCGCTGCAACCACAAGAACAGATTCGGCCGAATTCAAGTATTTCAACACACAGGACCTTTCTCTGACGCTCGAACCAGTCGAAGGGCAGTTCCTGCGGAAAAACGGAACATTCAAGGTCAAGGTTGTAGCCGGTTCAGGCGGAATAGCTGAAATCAAGAAAATAAAGCTTAACCTGTACGGCCGTTATTTGAACGGAGTTCTGCAGGATAATACGAAATATCAGATTGTGGAAAAGTCTTTTACCACAGATCTTTTCGGCGGGGCAGTCTCTTCGCTTAGCAGCATATATTCAGGAAGTCTGGCGGAACTGAATATGGGAACTGGTCAATACAGAAAAATGGAGGCGCTGGTGACATTTGCTGACAACACGACCGTATCCAGAACATTTACGCAGAGTTCTTCAAAAAAGGCATACCTTTACTGCCTTCTTGAATCGGATGAAAAGGCCGACAACGCGAAAATAAGCTATAAGAACGGTGCGCTGGAAATAAATTACACTAAACCCAAATGTCTCGCTTCCAGCGACTACACTCTGAATCTGACGGCTTACTATCCCTCGCTCTGCGGCGGCAGCACTCTTTTGGATAGCGCTGTTTCTGTCGATAAAATCACTGACGGCAAATTCAAAGTCACCGGTGATTTCGATTTTTATAAATCAGCGCTTCATTATCACAGGGAAGAAGACGACGGCTGGAATTCCGACGAGGAGGAATGCGGACATTATTGTGTTGTCAGGACTCACTCTTTTTCAGCTGACACCAGCCTGCGTATAAATTATAACTGTGGCAAAACATTCGATGTCAAGTCTGACAGTTCCGTAAGCAGTGCTGAATCGGCGACATATCTTGATTCTTTGGGTGAAACATCGGAGTGGTGCGCGACGAATTTTACTATGTCTGACTGCAAAAAATGCAACAACAAAATGGCTGCAAAAGTAAATTGTTCACAAAGTGTTTCGCGAACAGTTGAGTTGAAGTGAATTTATGCTGTTCATTCCTCTTCACTCAGTCTGTCAAAAATGAATTTTTTGATTTTTGTGATGTCTTCTGGATCAAAAGCATCGTAGAAGAAGCCTTTTCTCAGAGGCTGTTTTATCTTGATTTTTCCTTTTTTTGAAAGGAGCGGGACAATGTTCCGTTTTTCGCAGCCGTTTCCTGTGAGGAGCGTCTCGACGAATTTTTTTCTCTCCTCCCATCCTTTTTCTGTGGAGTCGATGATGTGGAGGATCAGGTCTGACGCGGCGATCTCAGAAAAAGTGGCGTTGAATGCGTCTGTTATGTCGTTTGACATGTTCGATATGAATCCGACAGTGTCGAGGAGAAAAACAGGTTTTCCGAAGAGACTGAACTTTCTTATTTTAGGGTCGATCGAGCTGAAAAATCTGTCGCTTTCCTTTGTTGCCTCCTCGTTGAGAAGCGCGTTGAAAAGGGTCGATTTGCCTGCGTTCGTATATCCTACGATCGCGACGGTCGCTATACGGCTTCTTTTTCTGAATTTGCGCTGGAACTCAAGGCGCGAGAACTCGTTTTCAAGCTGTTTCCGCACATTTTTTTCCTTGTTTTTGAGTATCCGTTTCCGCTCTTCTTCTTTGGTTTCTCCGGGACCTTTAAGGCCGATTCCACCTTTTATTCTGCTCAAACCTGTTATTTTATTGCGGAAAGCTGCCTTTTCCTTCGCTACGACGGCGCTTGCGAGCTTGAGTTTTCCACCGGTTCCCTCGGCCCTGGCATTGAATATCGAAATTATGAGGTCGTCGCGTGAAAGAACCGTCAGATTTGTAGCTTTCTCGAGTTTTGAAAGAAACGATGCACTTGTATCGGAAAAGAGAATTATGTTTTCCACTTCTGTCGCGGTTTTAAGAAGCTCCGAAATGCGGTTTGTGCCGTTTTTCAGAGACTGTGCCGAGACTACAAACGATTCTGTTATTGAAAATCCGGCGTCTTCGGCAAGTTTTATGTTCTCGGCGATAGCTGACGCGGTGCTTTCGGACGAAAAAAACGCGGCTGTCGGGTTATCGGTGATCTCTTTTTTCGAAGGTTCTTTGAAAAGGAAAAAAGGGCTTGAAATTTTCTGGATCTTTGAAGAAGTTTTATAAAAAAGAGTGATATTTTCAGGGATTTTTTCATCATCATGTTCTACTAAAGCCAGATCCTGCAGAAGAAGCCCATCCATAAAACTCCTGATTTCAACTATTTTCGGGGCGCTTTTTGCCGCAATCAGGATCGTATCAAAGTCGTTCGAGGCTTTGAGTTTCTCCAGAAAATCGAAAAGATCCCAGTTCGAGACAAAAATCGTGCTATGTGTGACAGCTCCTTTTGAAAGAAACATCAATTTTATTGCGTTTAAAGGATTTTCCTTAATGATCTTAAGAACTTGTTCCTGGCTGAAAATCAATCGTATATCCTGAATTTTTTGAATTGTTCTTCAAAATTTTCTTCGCATTTCTTTAAATACGAATCGATTTCACCGGCAGGAGCGAAGTTGTAGAACATGTCAATAAGCGTCCGGTCACCCAAAAGAAGTTCGATCGCAGGAATTTTATCAATAAATTCATAAGGTTTTGCCCTGAAAAATCCGTTGTCTCCCAACATTTTGCGGAAAACCTGGATTATCGAGATGTAGGCCCTGAGCGGTTTGACTTTTTCGCGGTCGGTGAGGGCTATGTAAACTCCTCCGCAGCGTTTCATCGACTGTTTCTGGAACATCGGGCGGAACTCCATCGGAATGAAAGTGATCCCAGGGATATTTTCTTTATCGAGTTCCTTTTTCAGTTTGAAAGGGTCAATTCCGGTCGTTCCGGCAAGAAGGAAAGGCATTGTTGTGCCGCGTCCTTCAGAAAGTTCGGTCCCTTCGAGAAGGCAGCCGCCGGGGTAGAGTATCGCAGTGTCGAGAGTGGGCATGTTAGGTGAAGTCGGAAGCCACGAATAGTCGTATTCGTCTGCGTAAGAATCACGCTTCCAGCCTTGAAGTTTCCCGATTTTCAAGGGGAAATCGTATTTTTTTAAGTTGTAGTAGTAAAGCGCGATCTCTCCTGAAGTCATGCCGTGACGGTGAAAAAGCGGGACATATCCTACGAAACTGCTGTAGTTTCCACTATCGAGAAGCGAGCCTTCGAATTTTCCGCCGATCGGGTTCATTCTGTCAAGAACGATAAGTTCGCGCGGATTTTCCTGCAGCTTGTCCATGAACATCGCAAGTGTCGCAAGGTAGGTGTAATAACGCGAACCGATATCCTGAATGTCGTAAACAACCGTATCGAAAAGGTCAAAAAGTTCATTTTTCGGCGACAGCGTTTCAACGGATGCTCCGTAAAGCGAGAAAACAGGTATGTTGTTGATTTTATTCTCTGTTCCTACACATTCCATGTCCTGGGCGACTGGAAAATATCCGTGTTCTGGGCTGAAGACCGCGGTGATGTTCAAGCCGTAGTTCTGCATTTTTTCAATCAGCGAGACGCCGTTTTTGTCAATCGAAGTAAAATTGGCGATGACGGCGACTTTTTTTCCTTTGAGAATGGAATAATCGAAAGTGTCTATTCCCTGAAGCAGTTTTCTGCGCAAAGTCAATTCTGTTCCTCCTGTTTTTCAGGAGTGAAATCAGCCGAATTATTGATTGAAACAGCGATTTTGCGTGTTTTGAGAACTCCGATGACAACATACATGATTCCAGAAATGTAGATCAGCCACGGAAGTTTCCGCATGAAAATCAGACAGCACAGGAAAAGGAAAAAAGAAACACCGAAAACCCGCGCGATCCTGTTTTTCGGAAATTTTACTTTCGGATATTTGAACGGAAGCAGCATGAGACATGCCTGGATCAGCATCATTCCGGCAACAATATCGGTCGAAAGAAGAAATTTAAAATCAGGATTCTCGATTGCAAAAACCATGTAAAGCGCAATCAGTCCGCCAGACATGGTCGAAGTGAGACCGCTGAAATAGTCGTGATCCTCGCTCTGATACGAATTGTAACGGGCAAGACGCACTGCGCAGAAAATGACATAAAGCGGAACAATGGCGACAAAGTAGGGATGTTCCAGAATCTTTCCGCCCGGCATCTCTTTGCTGAAATATGAAAAAACAAGAACTGCCGGAGCAAGCGAGAACGAAACGAAGTCGGAAAACGAGTCGAATTCTACGCCGAAATCGCTCGAAGCCTTGAAAAGCCGTGCTGTCGTACCGTCAAGTTTGTCCATGACCGTGCAGAGAAGAATCAGCCACGCCGCGTTGATAAAATCTCCGCTTATCGAATAAAAAATCGAAACCAGACCGATAAGCATATTTGTTCCGGTAAAAAAATTGGGAATGAGTATCTTCGGATTTTCCTTCAGCATAAAAACCTCATTGACAAGTTGTTAAAAGTCCAAAAAAATCGGAAAACTATGCTTAAATATCGGAATTTGTCAAATTCGTAGTATTCGTGTGTAAGAGCAAAGCAGCAATTCCGGTATGTGCAAAATCTCACTTCTTTTTTATCAGCTTTTCATACATTTTGAAAAGCTCGGCAATAATCTCTGATTCACTCATTTTCTGACTAAAGCCGTAAGCTGCCATAACGGCTTTGTCGTTTTCTTTGTGGGCTTTTCTCAAATCCGGCGGCATCGTAGTTTCATCGTAAAGGTCGGCAAGTGATGAATCAGGATATTTTGCGCGGGCATCGAGAATTGCCTGCGCTGTCTGCTCGATTTTTGCTTTCTGCGTGTCTGTTGGATTGCACCACGGAAAGTTGTTGTAGACAATATCTTTCGAATAACGGTAATCGCTTTTCAACCTTCCGCAGACCGCACGCATCCAAGCATTGTGAACGGATGAAGTTAGAACACCGAAATGATAAAGCGTAGCATCGGAAACGATGAAGTTTAAATCTGTTGAAATGATTTCACTGTCGAAGAATCCTATAGGAATATACAACCTTCTTTCAGAACTGACTTTTGGAACAAGAAGAAAAGTTTCAGGATTGTTTATCTCTCGGAAAAGTGCCGGAGTTTCGGCGAGTTT
>DBYC01000007.1:18476-18634 GCA_002310035.1 bacterium UBP6_UBA1196 | reverse complement strand
GGAATACCGTTCGGGTAAAGGTCTTCACCTGCGAGTTCTTTCGGATACTTTCTTCCGTCGATGTCAGGAATCTGAGTAGCGGTGAAAGCAACTACTTCGTACTCGGGATTGTGTCTGAAATAGGTGTTGAAGTTGTGGAAATCTCTACCGGCAGCACC
>DBYC01000007.1:0-18393 GCA_002310035.1 bacterium UBP6_UBA1196 | reverse complement strand
AGTCAACGGCGCGGAAAAATATCATAATGAAAATCTATGTCAAGCCGAAAATGAAAAATTAGAAGCCGCGGCATCAGATTTTTTCAAAAACAGATTATCAGTTTTCCTCGTCGCTTTCTTTAAGGATGTCGAACAGCTGGAAGACGATGTTCATCGCTTCGCGGGGATTTATCTTTTCGGGATCGGTTCTTCGGAGAACTTTCTCTATTTCGCGGAGATAGTCAGGAACAGAGTTCTGCTTTTGTTCGTAAGCCATTGAAAAGATGTCGGTCTGGAGCGAGGAACCGTTTTCAAAACGCATTCTGCGGTCGAAGTTCTCCATGTTTTTGAGGATCTTTTCGGCATTTTTGATGACTTCTTTCGGCATATCGGTAAGTTTTGCCACTTCGACACCGAAACTTCTGCTGCTGCCGCCCTCTTCCATCTGGTAGAGGAACTTCATCTTTCCGGCGTATTCACGCACTGTCATGTGAAAATTCGCCACTTTGTCGAAGTCTTCGGCAAGCTCGGTCAGAATGTGGTAGTGTGTTGCAAACAGCGTCGTCGCGTTGATTTTGGTGATGATGTATTCGGCGATAGCCCTTGCAAGGCTGATCCCGTCGTAAGTTCCGGTTCCGCGCCCGATCTCATCAAGGATTATGAGCGATTTTTCGGTCGCTGCGTTCAGGATCGATGCCGCCTCCTTCATTTCGACAAGAAAAGTCGATTCTCCTTTCGAAAGATTGTCGCTCGCTCCGACTCGTGTAAAAATCGCGTCAACGAGTCCGATTTTAGCGCTTTCCGCCGGAACGAAACTGCCGCATTGCGCAAGAAGAACGATAAGCGCGGTCATTCGCATCAAAGTCGATTTACCGCCCATGTTAGGCCCGGTCACAAGGCAGAAGCGGCGATTGCCGGAGCCAATAGAGACGCTTGCGGGAACGTATCTCGCGTCTTTGAGACACGCTTCGACCACGGGATGCCTGCCGTCAACGATCTCGATCCCGTCTTCATCGGTTATTTCAGGCATGCAGTAGTTTTTTTCGACCGCGAGTTTTGCGAAACCGCAGAAAAGATCCAGCCATGCCGTGAATTTGGCGACGACCTGAATGTCGTCTTTGAACGAGGCGATTTCCCCGACTGTGTCGCTGAGAATTTTTAGTTCAAGTTCCGTCAGACGCTCTTTTGCCGAGAAAATTTTTTCCTCGAGTTCTTTGAGTTCCGCCGTGAAATAGCGTTCCGCGCCGACAGTCGTCTGTTTTCTGATGAAATAGCCGGGGACTTGTTTTTCAAAGCGTTTGCCGATTTCGAAAAAGTATCCGAAAACTTTGTTGAAACCTACTTTTAAAGAGGATATCCCGGTGTTTTCGCGTTCTCGGGTCTCAAGTGCGACAATATGTGAGCGGGAATTGTGGATAAAGTCGGAAAGTTCCGCGATCTCTTTTGAAAACTCAGGGCTTATAAATCCGCCGTCCCTGTAGATAAGAGGGGAGTCTTCAAGGAATCTTGTCTGCCACGATTCTATGGTCGCTTCGGAAAGTCGCAGCTGCGGGTCGTCTGCAAAGAACGGCATTCTGTCTGACATTTTCATAATGCGCTGTCTGATCCTGAACGCCGCAAGAAGCGAAGCGGCAAGCATCGATATTTCGCGCGGACCGCCTCGTTTGACGAGGACGCGGCTTAAAATCCTCTCGAAATCCCTGACATTTCCGAGAGATTCCGAAATTTCGCGGAGAAAAACTGGATCTCCGTATAAAGTTGCGACGCAGTTCTGCCGGAGAAGAATTCTGTCACGCCGTTTGAGCGGATTTTTTATAACTTCGGCAAGAAGCCTTTTTCCCATCGGAGTCTGCGTTTTGTCTATGGCCCAGAGCAGTGAGCCGGTTCTTTCGCCGCCGATGAGCGTTTTTTCAAGCTCAAGATTGGAAACCGTGTTGTAGTCAAGCGACGCAGTGTCGCTGTTTTTCCACTCCGAAGGGAGCCTGAGCGGCGGGAAATTGCCGAAATAAAGCGAATCAAGATAAAAAAGCAGCTGCTTGAAAGACGAGAGAATATTTTTGTCAAACCCGCATCCGTAAAGGCTTTCAAGGTATTCGGCAGCAGGTGTTGAGGGAATCCAGTCACTGAATTTTTCCTGATTTATGATTTCGCCGTCAACAAAAGACGATGCTTCAGACAAAACTGTTTCCTTCGGAGCGACAAGATTTATAATGTCGCCTGCGGAAACCTCGTTCGAAACAGCATAAAACACATTCCCGCAGCTTACGTCCACCCAGCACAGACAAGCCTCTTTTTTTCTGAAAAAAACCGAAAGAAGCCAGTTGTTTCTGTTTTCCTGAAGAGAACCCTCCTCGACAACGGTTCCGGGAGTCATTATCCGCACTACGCTGCGGTCGAAAGTGCGTTTTGCGTTGTCAAAACATTCGTTCTGTTCGCACACAGCGACTTTTTTACCTGCTTCGAGAAGTTTCCTGATATAAAGATCGGCCGCATGCCACGGCACTCCGGCTAGAGGAATGTCGGCGTCCTTGTGGCGGCTTGTAAGCGTTATTCCGAGAATTTCCGAAGCTTCTACCGCGTCATCGAAAAACATCTCGTAAAAATCGCCCATGCGGAAAAAAAGGATCGCGTCGCCATACTGCTTTTTTATGTCAAGATACTGGCGCATAGCCGGTGTTTCCATGGCCTTTTCCAATGCTGATTTAGCTGACATACTGACTCCGTTAACAAAAAAATCGCTGAAAGATAGCAAAAAAATGCGGAAAAGAAAGCTTTTGGCTTTAAACTTCCGCCGATTTTCCGTTCCGTCAGGAAAGGGTCCCGGTTAAAAAATGCTTGCGCAAGCCGTTTTTTTTCTTTATAACCGGGAGGATTTGTTGGACGGGGAACGATGTCAACTGACATATTCGATGTTTTGAAAGTGCCGCTTGAGGGGATAAACCTTGTCGAGGCAAGCGCCGGAACAGGCAAGACTTTTTCTATAGCGGTCATTTTTCTCAGGTGGATTTTAAGCGGAAAATACGACGGTGAAATAGATTCTGTCGCGGCGGTGACTTTTACAAACTATGCGACTTCGGAACTGAAGGAAAGGATCAGGCTGTTTCTCGAAGAGGCCCTCCGCTTTATGAGGACCGGGGATTGCGGCGAAGAGATTATAAAAAATGTCTGTCTGGCGGCCGGAGACAGGAAAGAAGCCGCGGAACGGCTTAAAAAGGCGATAAACAACTTTGACAGGGCAGCGGTTTTCACGATACACGGTTTCTGCCGGAGACTTATAACGGAAAACGCTTTCGAACTCGGATGCAGCCTTAACACGGAGCTCTCCGAAGAAGCGGATGTTTCACATGAAACAGCGGTCGCTTTTTTCAGAAAAGAGATTGTTCCGGATACGGACGGAGAGTTTCTTGCGGCTGTTCAGAAGGAGATTTCGGTCGGGAAACTGGAGGAGCTTCTTTCAAAGGCTGGTTTTGCCGGAAGAAACAGGGTGAAAATAAGCAGGAATGCTGTTCCTGACGATGCGAAAAGGGAAAAACTGACGGCGGTTTACGAAAAATTTCTGCGAGAAGCGTGTAAAATCGCCGCGGAAAGGTATAAAAAAAACGGCAAAACGGGTTTTGACGATCTTATTTTGTCGCTTTACGGTATCCTTCAGGACAGCGAAAAATCGGAACGGCTGAAAAAATCGGTAAGAAAGCGTTTCGGTCTTGTGATGATAGACGAGTTTCAGGATACCGACCCTGTGCAGTATTTCATTTTCAGGGAACTTTTCTGCGACGGGCACCGCGCTGTGTTTTTTATCGGCGATCCGAAGCAGTCGATCTATTCTTTCAGGAACGCCGACATTTTTTCTTATATAAAAGCGGCGCGGGAAATAGAAAAACATTATGTAATGGACAGGAATTTCCGCTCGTCGGCGGCCGCGGTGCATGCGGTGAACAAGGTTTTCGGCGAGTTGGCCGGTTTCGGTATCCCGGAAATCACATATTCCGGAATTTTTCCGAAAAACGAAGATGCCAATCCGCTGACTTTCAAGGGGATCCCTTTCCCCGGAATAATCGTATGCGACAGAAATTCGGAAACCGGATGGCGGAATCTCGCAGAAATCGGGAAAGACAACATCATCCGCCATATATGCGTCACAGCTGGCGACATGCTGGCCGACGGTTCGTATTACAGGCTGAACGGAAAACCTGTAAGGCCGTCCGACATTGCCGTGCTTACGCGCACCAACGATCTTGCCGCCGAAATACACGACGCTTTGACGGAAGCGGGGATCCCGGCAGTTCTTGAATCCGATTCGAAGGAAAAACTTTATATTTTCGCATCCGGCGAGGCGTCTCTTCTTTTCAGACTGATGCAGGCGGCTCTGACACACGGACCAGCGGAGTTCAGAGCTCTGCTCCCGACATGTTTCTACAACATTCCTGCCGGGGAGATAGCGCAGGGGAAAGATTCATTCCGGAAAATGTATGAGGAATTCAACGACTGTTTTTCAGAGTGGGAGAGAAAAGGCTTTTACTTTTCTTTTTCAAAATTCCTTGAAACCGAGGATGTTTTGTCGGGTTTGTCTGCGGAAGGAGAAAAAACTCTCAACAATTTAAGACACCTGCTTGAACTGATAAACAAATTCGAGACGGACTTCGGCATTTTTCCTGTCCGCACTTGCGAATGGTTTGCTGGGAAGATCGGCAGAAAGACAGGATCATCCGCGGAGGAGACAGCCAGGCCGTGGAACGAAATGCAGGATGCCGTAAGGATAATGACGCTCCACAAAAGCAAGGGACTCGAGTTCGGCATAGTTTTCTTCCCTTTTCTACAGGGGATCGAGCAGTATTGGAGAGTCCGGCACAGATTTGACAGTAGATCCGGCGAATACGAAAAGGAAATCAGCGGCGGAGAAACCGCGGACAAGAATTCCGGAAGGGACGGCATCGCATACGACAGCGATCTTGAGGCTGTGCGGGAATTTTATGTCGGTCTGACCCGCGCGAAATATCTGACGATCTGCTACAATGCGGAACGGAACGCGCAGAGGAACAGGTATCTCGGCATGTTTTTTTCCGGCGGAGATTCACGCTTTATCAGGACTTTCAAGCCCGGCATAAAACATTTTGTTCCGGAAAAAACGGAAACATCTGACGAAACTGCGGTTTTCAGACCGCCCGAAGAACTTTCCCGCGAGATCACGGCTGACTGGCGCATTTCCAGTTTCAGCGGCATAATTTCGGCGAATCAGGACGGTTCCTCCGGCGACTATACCGACGAGGACGAAAAATCCGGCGAGTCTGAAGTTTCCGAAAATACCGGAGTTGTCCCGCTTTCGGTTTTTCCGAACGGAAGAAGGACGGGAACAGTTCTTCACTCGATTCTTGAAAAAGCCGATTTTTCCTCGGATGACAACAGCGGGATCATAAGGGAAGCGCTCTTAAAAATGATGGATTTTTCCGGAGACGAGCTTGAAAACGCCGTTTCAGTATTCAACGCATGCATAAAAAACATAGCTTTTCTTCCGATTTTCGGCGGCAAGACCCTTAAAGACGCGCGACCGGGGGATATGGCGTCAGAAACGGAATTCCTGCTGAAAATCCCCTGTGATGCCGTAAAAGGAAGACTTTCGGCTATGATGGCGGAAAAATACGGTACGGATCCGTTGCCGAATGACGGGTTCCCGCGGGGATTTATGAGCGGTTTTATAGACCTTGTAGTTAAAATTGACGGAAAATACTATCTTGTCGACTGGAAATCGAACAGTCTGGGACTTTCGTTCGAGGACTATTCGGACGAAAATATCGCCAAAAATATGAAAAAGCATAATTATTATCTGCAATATATGATCTATCTGGCCGCATTCGACAGATACCTTTCAGCTGCCGACCCGGATTACTCGTATGCGGAGAATTTCGGCGGAATAAGGTATGTTTTTCTGCGCGGGATCAAGGAGGGATGCGGTGATCACGGCATTTTTTACGATCGTCCCGACGAATCTTTCCTCCGGCGGTTCCAACAGCTTTTTGAGGAGGCAGAATGATTTTCGGCAACAAAACGGAAGTGCTTGAAGTGCTTAAGGCCGGGAGGCTCGTCTCCGAAACAGACTGCCGGACAGCTGTTCTTCTCGCTGCGCTTGAACAAAATCTTTCAGAAAGTGAAAAAGCGCTTTTTACGGCAGTCGCCGCGCTTGTGTCGTCTGCTGTTTCTAACGGGAACATCTGTCTTTCCGGAGACGATATCGGCGAATTTATCCGGAACAATGCGGAAACGGTGAAATTTTTCCGGGACATTGACTTCGGAAATGTAAAGGCAGTTCTTAAAAAAAGTTCATGCTGCACGGAAGATCCTGGAAACGAGCTCAGGCCGCTTGTTCTTATGAACGACAGGATTTATTTTTATAAATATTGGCTGTACGAAAACCGCTTCGCCCGGAAAATGGTCGAAATATCGGAAGATCCCGGGAGATACAGCGGTTCTTCCGGCAAAATCGGAGAAATTTTCGCCGGACTTTTCGATGCCGGAAATTTTGAGCAGCGCAGCGCGGCGGAAAATGCGGTAAAACACCGTTTTTCTCTTATAACAGGCGGTCCTGGAAGCGGGAAGACGACGATCGTCGCAAAAATTCTTGTCGGAATTTACGCACTTTTCCCTGAAGAACGGATAATGCTCGCAGCTCCGACAGGAAAGGCGTCGGCCAGAATGACCGAGGCTTTGAAAAGCGCTCTTGAAAAAATAAGAAAGCTTCCGTATGTGTCGGACAGCGGGATACTTGACAGAATAGGTGCGCTGGAAGGGACAACGATCCACAGGATGCTCGAATGGAAGGCGGGCGGATTTTCGCGGAACAGGAAAAATCCTCTTGCTGCGGATCTTGTCATTGTCGATGAGGCGGGAATGCTTGACGCCGCCCTTTTCACATCGCTGCTTGACGCTTTGGGCAAAGAGACTTCGCTTGTGCTTCTGGGTGACAAAGACCAGCTTGCGAGCGTAGGGGCGGGGAATGTTCTTTCCGATATCTGCAGCGCGGCGGAGAAAAATCTTCTTCCTCCTGAAATCATGGCTAAACTTGAAAAAAGTTACCGTTTCGACACCGGTTCCGGCATAGGAAAGCTGGCAAAAGCGGTAAATTTGCAGAAAAACGCCGGTGAAATAATAGAAATCTGCAAAAATGAAACGGATTGCGGATGGACGGAAATCAAAAACGGAAAAGTGCCGGAAAGCATCATAACGGATGCCGCGAAAAGATACGCCTTTCTTTCCGACAGAGAGTCAAGTCCTGAAGAAATCCTTAAAAAAATCAATGATTTCAAAATTTTGTGTCCTTCAAAAGAAGGTGCGTGCGGTGTGGCGGAACTGAACGGAAAAATCGAAGCGGCACTTGGAAAAAACTCTGGAAGCCGTTTGTATGACGGAATGCCGGTGATGGTGACGAAAAACGACTATGCCAATAATCTTATGAACGGTGACTGCGGCGTGATCCTGGAGCGGAACGGAAGAATGTCGGCATATTTTATGATCGACAACTCGGTGAAACCTTTCAGTGTTTCATCGCTCGGAACTTTTGAGACAGTTTACGCCATGACTGTACACAAAAGCCAGGGGAGTGAATACAGTTCGGTTCTGATTGTCCTGCCGGAAACCGAAATGACCGTTCTTACAAAAGAAATTCTTTACACAGCTGTGACCCGCGCCAGAAACGAGGTCGTGATCGCTGCAAAGGAAAGCATCCTTGAGTACACTTTGAAGAAAAGTGCGGCAAGGAACAGCGGGTTTGTCGAGGCTTTGGAGAAAATCGGGAAAAATGACAAAAAATAAAACCGGAAACATAAAAAATCTAATTTCTTGCAAAAAGATCCGGCTTATGATACAAAAAAACACTTTTGGTGAGAGGTTCGCTCTATGATTTCTTTGGAAGATTCGGTCAGAAAAAACGCTGCCGCCATGAAAATTCTGGAATCGCTTTCGCACGGAGCCTCTTTCGGAGTCGTGGTCGAAGGCGGCGAAAGCCTGCTTGTTTCGCGTGAAAGGAGCGGGATCGTGTTCGGAGCGCTTCCTGCCGGCTGCAGGCCTGATTTTGTCATAACCATGCAGGAAGAAGTCGCCTCGAAATTGTTTTCGGAAGGGACGGCTTCGCTAAGTGCCGGAGAGTTTTTGACTTTTTCCGCAAAACTTCTTTCCGGCGAATGCAGGGAAAAAGTCGGACTGGCGGTTTATTCCAATTTTCTGAAGCTTACATTTCACGGTTATCTGAAACTTCTTTCTCTGGGCGGAGTCGCTTTCTGGAAAGTGCTGAAAGATAACGGAGTGGGTTCGGTTTTCGCGATAGAAAAGAAACTTGCAACTTTTAGAAACAAATAGCACGGAGATTTATTATGGTTAAAAACCTCCTCGTTTACGAGTCCGATTCGGCGAATGCAGGCAAACTTTCGGCACTTTTCGAACAGTTCGGATTTACTGTCATTGTTGCTGCTTCCGAACATGAAGTTATGGAGATTCTGGACAAAACGAAAATCAACGCATTCATTGTCCGGGCCGAGAATCCCGATATGCAGGGTTTTATGCTCTGCAAGAAGATCAGGGCTCTGAATCTTTATGCCTCGAGACCGATACTGCTTCTTTCCAGCGATGCTTCCGAAGAAAATTTCGAGGCTCACAGGAAGTTCCCGTACCATGCAGATTATTATCTCAGAATCCCTACGGACGACGAAACGATCCTTGCTTCGATGAACGCGATATATCCTTTCCTTGACGCTCTGGCTGCCGAGGAGAGCGCTGCGGAGCTTGACGCTTTGAAGGGCAAGCTTGCGGAAGAAGACGAAAAAATAGGTTCGATGAACAAAGAGATCTCCGAAAAAGAGGAAATCATTCTCAAACAAACTGCAAAGATCGACGAGCTGGAAAAGAAGGCTGCCGACACAGCAAAGATCGAGGACGAGATCGGCGAGCTTAAAGATGCGATCGTGCAGAAAGGGCTGAGGATCAAAAATCTCGAGGAGAAAAACGCCGAACTTGAGGAACAGGTTAAAATTCTCGGAAATGCAGCCAAAGAAAGGGACGAGCTGAAAAAACAGCTTGACGGCGTAGTCGCGGAAAAAGAAAAGGCTGCTGCCGAAGCTGCCGAGAAGATTGAAAAATTGGCGAAAAAGGCGGAAGAATTCGAAAAATCGCTTAAGGAAAAGGAAGAGGCTCTCAAAAAAGCTTTTACCCAGAAGGATATTGACGAACTGAAAAAGAAAATCAACGAACTCAGGGACCAGAACGATGTTCTTTCTGTTTACAATAAAGAGATGAAGGAACGGGTCAAAAAAGCTGAAAACGACACAAAAAACGCTGTCGCAGAGCATGAAAAAACGACAAAATCGTTCGAGGAGCTGAAAAAATCGTCAGCTGCCGAAAAAGAACGGCTTGCAGAATCTCACAAAAAAGAAACAGATGAGCTGAAGACAAAGCTGGAGACGGAAACCGCTGAGCTTAAAAAATGCAGAACGGAACTTTCGGATCTCAGAAAAAATCTTGAAGGCGAAAATGAAAACCTTAAAAAATCGCTGAAGAAAGCAGAAGACGACCTTGCTGAAAAGCTGCATTCTCTTGAAGAAAAGGAAACTCTTTTGCAGAAATCGGAAACTGAGGCGGCGGAGCTTAAGGATACCATCTCAAATCTTACGATAATCGCAGACGAATTTGAGAAAGTCCGCAATGAAAAGGCCGAACTTGAAAAGGTCTGCGTTATTCAGAAAGGTGAGATCGAGGAGCTCGGCGAGGCTTTGAGCAAGGCGGCTGAAATCACCGATCAGAACGACGAGCTTGCTAAGGAAGTCGCTTCTTTGAAAGACAAAAACAACGAAAAAATCGAGAGAATAAAAGAGCTCAACACGCAGATCGACCAGCTGATGGAGACAAAAGAGGCTTTCGATGCCGCTACCGGCGAAATAGAAACCCTGAAGAACAATGTCGAATCGGCTAACGCAAAACTCAAGGAGTCGCAGGATAAAATCACGGAATCTGTTTCAAAGGTCGCCGAACTTACGGCCGAAATCGACAGAATGAAAAAAGAAGCCGAGAAATTTGACGCTTTGAAAGAGCAGCTGAAACACCTTGCCGGCGATTTTGAGGCAAAATAACCGGAAAATTCTTGACCCGTATTTCATTTTGAGTATAATTGCCGCGCTCTTTTCGTGCCGGGATGGTGGAATTGGCAGACACGCTAGATTCAGGTTCTAGTGGGGGCAACTCCGTGCAGGTTCAAGTCCTGTTCTCGGCACCAGTCTTTGATGTTTAATGCAAATTTACAACGATGAATCAAATAAAGGTCACGGTTTATTGTGGCTGTTGTTTGTTTTGAAAATAAAGAAGAAAGCAGATCCAACGGCTGTTTGACGCGGTTTATCTGATTCTATTTCGGCATTGCTCTTTTGATCGTGTCGAGAAGGGTTCCGTCACGCCATTCGATAACGTGAACGACCTCGTCGGTAGTGGGTTTCGGCTTCGGAATGACACCGAAACTTTCCGCTTTTTCTTTCGATTTCGCGAGAAGTTCGTCCATTGAAATGATATTGAGGCCGTATTTCTTGCCGTTTTCAAGGACTGCTTCCTTGTATGAAGACTTGCTCTTCGGGTTTACGCAGACATAATCTTCGGTGACGACGACGTCAATGACTTCGCCCGGAGTCGTGCGGGTATAAACTTTCTCGACAATCTTCGGGAAGCCTTTTCCGTCTTTTCCCGTAGCAAGCGGAACAAACATGATCGTGAGGTCTGCTCCAGCAGCTACATCCTGTCCGCCGCCGATCCCGCCGATGATCCTGCCGGAAGCGCAGACGGTGTTGACGTTGAAATCTCTGTCGACTTCGAGAGCCGAAAGAACAGCGACGTCAAGCATATTTACTGCACATTCCTTGTTTGCGATAGATGCATAGAAACCAGTGGATATCGGAATATGGAAGGGGTTCATAAGAAGTGATTTGATAACTTTTTCGCTCGGTTCGAAGAGCTGTCCGTGGAAAATGTGGCGGAGAGTTCCCTCTTCAAGCATTTCGACATGCATCGAAGTTATGCCGCCGATCGCGAAGTTCGCCGTGATGTTGTTTTCCTTGAGATACTGCCTGATGTTGTCGAGAACGATAAGTCCTGCGCCGCTTCCAACCTGGAAAGCGAAACCGTCTTTCATAACGCCGGCAGCTTTCATGATGTTGGTTACGTTTTCAGCGATCTGAGCGTTGAACTTGTTGGAGCGGATCTTCTCAAAATCGAGCGTTCCGGAACCGATCCCTTCCGAAAGTCCCGGTTTTTCCATCGGAACTACGAAATCAGTGAGTTCCATCGTGATTTCAGCCGGAATGAGCGTCTCTTCCGAAACCGTTCCCGCGATAAGGCAGGTGTAGTCGGCATATTCCGCATCAGCAGTCGCAAGTCCGAGCGGTCCGCAGTATTCGTCCGGATTTCCCATAACACCGTTCGCGTTTCCGTGAATATCGGCCATCGGAACAGGAAGGAACGCCATCTTTACATGAACTTCGCCCATCTGAAGTTTGCGGACTCTGTTGCCGTGACTAAGTCCTACGCCGACCCACGGAAGAAGATCACCGGCAACGAGGTGGTTACCCATAGCTCTGTAAATATTTCCGTAAATACCTGTAATTATTCCATCTTTGAATGCTTCATAAAGCCACGGATCGGTGTGGTCAAATATCGCGTTTCCGTAAAGAACGATGTTTCTTTTGCCGTGCTCGCGGAGTTTTTTGACGACCGCCTCAAGGCCTCTGTCGCCTGTTCTGTAGTAGTGCGGATAGCTGATGACATCGCCGTCAGACAGCATGTCGACTACTTCGTCAAGCGTTCTGATCTTGCTTTTTCCGCGCGGAATGAAGGTAGGAGTCTTTCTCGGAGCGAAATGGGTGAAAAGATTCGACTCGTCGAAAGCCGAAACGAAATTTTTGTACTCTTTGCCGTTGAAATTCATGAAAAAACCTCCCGAAAAATTAGTTCAAAAAACTTAAAACGGGCAATCATAATGTTTTTGAAGGCAATAGCAAACTTATAGTGAAATTCTGCAAATCTGCGCAGTTAAAAGCGACTGCTGACGACGCTGACTTCTTAAAATTTTGACAAAAATCCTTTGCAAAAGTATTTCTGCACTGTTTTTTTGCAAGGTCGGGAGCAGTCATGGGCGGTTTCAAAGAAGTTTTCAGGCAGGATTCAAAATACAGGGCGTTTTTTGTCTCGATGATCACTTTCGCGCTCGCTTTCGGTTTGTATAAAGGGGTGCTTGACAACTATCTGGCGCAGGTCGTCGGAATGAGCGAGTTCGACAAGGGCGTTTCGGAATTTTTCCGCGAACTTCCGGGTTTTCTGCTCATTTTTTTTCTTGCCGTTTTTTACACTTTTTCGGCTGAAAAAATATATAAATTCGGCGCGGTCATCATGGTCTGCGGCATGGCGATGCAGTCAGTTGTTCCGCCGGTACGTTTTCTTGTTATACTTGCGATGTTTATCTACTCTCTTGGCGAGCACGTCCAGCTCGGGATGCGCAACACGCTCACACTTGAATATGCCAAGGAAGGTCGCGGCGGGATCGCACTCGGAATGCAGAACGCGGTGCATCAGATGGGAATGCTCGCGGGGTACATCATAATTTTTGCGGTATGCCTTTTTGTCGGCAAAAGCACGGCTCTTTTCAAGCCGGTTTTCATCGTGAGCAGTGCAATTCTTCTTCTCGGTTTCATTTTTTCTTTGCGGATGACGGGAAGCAGCGAGACCGACAAGGCGAAACGGCGTTTCTACTTCCGCCGCAAATTCTCGAAATACTACATGATCGAAGTTTTTTACGGCGCGAGAAAGCAGATATTTTTCACTTTCGGCCCTTACGTCCTCGTCCTTTTTTACGGCGCCGACGCGATGATAATAAGCCTTCTTTTCGCGATCTCGGCAGTCTGCTGTTTCGCCGCTTCTCCGCTTGTGGGGAGGATGATCGACCGTTTCGGATATAAGATCATAATGATAATGGACACTTTGATCCTTGTCATAGTCTGCTTTTTCTACGGCTTCGCTCACCACATTTTTCCGCGGGATGTCGCTTTTGTCGTCTGCTGCGTGAACTACATCCTCGATTCAGTCATTTCGCTTGCTTCGATGGCTTCGAACGTCTATGTCAAGGACCTTTCCGATTCGCCTGAAGAGACCCGCGCTACGATCTCCACCGGCGTTTCGGTAAACCACCTGATAAGCATCCTCATCGCCCTTTTCGGCGGCTGGATCTGGCACAAGCTGGGAATCGAGACCCTTTTCATCCTTTCGGCGATACTCGGGCTCATCAACAGCGCGTATGCGGCAACGATAAAAACTAAAAAAGAAGTTGAAAAAGCATAGGAGGCATAATGACCAACTACGACATTCTTCTGAAACAGGCAACTGAGCTGCTTGAGAGCGAGCCTTGGGCGGTTTCGGCACTAAGCAACCTTTCGTCACTCATCATGGTTTCGCTTGAAAACCTGAACTGGGCAGGATTTTATATAATGCGTGACGGCATTCTCACAGTCGGACCTTTTCAGGGAAAGCCTGCATGCATCCATATTCCGCTTTCGAAAGGAGTCTGCGGAGCCTGCGCTTCGAAAGATGAGACCATGCTTGTTCCCGATGTCCACGAATTTCCGGGCCATATCGCATGCGACAGCGCCTCGAATTCAGAAATCGTCGTTCCGATCCATTCAGAGGGAAAACTCGTCGCCGTTCTTGATATCGACAGCCCGCTTAAAAACCGCTTCTCCGAAGACGACAAAGCCGGGCTTGAAAAATTGGTGCGGCTTCTGGAAGAAAAATTAGTGTGGTAGAGTCGAAATTATCCGATTTTATAAAAAACATCTTGACAAAAGTATCATTGTGATGATATAAAAAACTGTATCGCTGTGATGATACAAATTTGGAGTTTGCAGTATGCTTTTATATCACGGTTCAACCAAAATCATTGAAAAGCCAAGCCTTTCGGCAGGAAAAAAATACAACGATTACGGACAGGGATTCTACTGCACAAAGGAAATCGAAGTCGCGAAAGAGTGGGCGTGCAGAGAAAACAGCAACGGTTTTGTCAACAAATACAGGCTGAAAAAAAGCGGCCTTAAAGTGCTTGATTTGCAGGATGAGCGCTACTCAGTCCTGAACTGGATAGCCGTTCTGCTGAGCAACAGGACTTTTTCGCTGGAAAACGAGATCGCAGCTGCGGCAAAAGAGTATATCGTGAACAACTTTGCAGTTGATACGGCTCCTTTCGATGTTGTTGCCGGCTACCGAGCTGACGATTCTTATTTTTCTTTCGCCAGGGATTTCATCAACAATACTCTGCCGCTTGCAAGTCTGGAAAAGGCTATGCACTTAGGGAAACTCGGCATTCAGTATGTTCTCGTTTCGGAAAAAGCATTCACTCAGCTGACTTTTGCCGGAGCCGAAGCGGTCAGCCGTGAAACATACTTTCCGAAATACACAGCGCGTGACGCTAATGCGAGAACGGCCTATAAAGAGGAGATACGCCGCGCCGTAATATCTAAAAGTGTTTTTGTGATGGATATCATCAGAGAGGAAATGAAAAATGGCGATCCGCGCATACGATGAACTCTATCTGGACAGTGCTGCAAATTGTCTCGCAGTGGCTTTTGATTATGCGATAAATGTCTGCGGAATAAAGCCCGATGATTTTGCTGATCTCTTTGTTGTATCGGGCGAAAGCGGGAAATTCGGCATCGGAAATCCTTCGGTCGTGGCAGGGAAATCGGGAATTGAACTCGTCCGCTCAATTTTGGAAAAGGTCGATCCGGGCCGAGAACTTCCTGAGCCGGTGTTTTCGCAGAGCCGTTCTCCGGAATATTGGGCCGGTTGGGCTGTCGCGCAGTATCAATGGTATTCGGCCAAAACTTTTAAAGCGGTTTTCAGCAAAGTTCCGCTTTCTGAAATCGTGAAGATGTATAAAGTCTACCACGAAATGGATATTACGGCTTTCATCGAGGTGATGGATAAGAAAATCGCAGAGCGTTCCGTCAGTACAAATTTAAAGAACATTCGCGAAAACAGAGGGATTTCACAGTCGGAACTTGCAGAAATGTCGGGCGTGAAGCTGCACTCGATCCAGCTTTATGAACAAAAAGTGAACGACATTAACAAGGCTCAGGCGCAGACACTTTTCAAAATCTCACTCGCGCTGGGCTGCAAAATGGAAGATCTGCTTGAAAATCCGGCAGTATTGCCATAGTGAAATGAGGGAGCAAAGTAGGGGGCTTGATGTGGTTTTATTGGTTTTATAAAAAATTCAAAAATATGGCGGCAAAACCTGTAGGGCTGCTTGGAAAGATCATGGTGAGAAAGCTCAACGGAGAGCGTCACGCAGTCCTTGCCGACTGGGGATTTTCGCACTTGAAGGTTCCTGAAAACGCCGACTGTCTTGACTGCGGATGCGGCGGCGGAGCGAATATAAAACTCTTTCTTGGTATAACAAGCGGCAAGGTTTTTGGTGTCGATTTTTCAAAAGTCGCTGTCGCCGAAACGAAAAAGACCAACAAAAGCGAGGTCAGAAGCGGGAGATGCCAGGTTTTCTGCGCCGATGTGCGGGAACTTCCGTTCGAAAGCGAGAAATTTGATGTCGTCACCGCGTTTGAAACTATCTACTACTGGCAGCTTGAGGATTCTTTCAAGGAAGTTTTCCGCTGCCTCAAACCGGGCGGGACATTCATGATCGTGAACGAAGCCGCCGGGCTCAACCCCGCAAATTTCGAGTGGGAAAAAACGATCAAAGGACTCAAGATCTACAATGCGGTTCAGATAACGGCAGCCTTGAAAACGGCCGGGTTTGACGAGATCGTGGTCGATGAAATTGCGGAAAAAGATTATATCTGTGTCGTGGCGAAGAAATTTCGCCCTTTTCGGGGGTTGGACTGAATCATAAATCTGTGAGGTGTTCCTTCCCTGATTTCAGATCTGCTACAGAATTGCTTAGAATTTTTAGATATTTCTGTTGCGTGAAAATGTTTTCCTTGTATTGAATGTGCTGTTTGCTGTCTAGCTTGCCGTCAATAACTTTCTGTTTCAGTATTCCCTCGACAATGCGGTTCGGGATCGCGTAGTCGACAAGCAGGCAGTCGGCGAGGTCAATTTTGTCCCTGCCGTTCAGGAATGCGCATGTTTTGAGAATGCGGATAATTTTTTTCCAGCGGAAAAGACTGACATAATAATCAAAACATTTTCTTCTTATTTCGGAAATCAGGTTCTTTGCATCAGTACTCAGTTCAATCTTGTCTATTTTAGGCTGCCAGCTCTTCATATCGTCGCTTCTGATCAATGCCGCGGACTGTGCTTCATCCGGTTTCCGGCAATTCGCGTTCTGGACGAATTTGAAAAAAGTCTCGTCGCTTGAAGCCGCATTTACATTGACATGGAGGGCGAAACATTCGCGCAGAGCATCGAATCTTTTTTCTTCCGCTGCTTTATAGGGATCTGCTTCTTTTGAACCTGCTGCGACAAAAAACGATGAATCCTTGAGGATTTCAAGCAGTCTGTTCAAAACGGAGGGGCTGGCCGCCCAGATATCGTCGAGAAAGACAATGGATTTGTCCGCGATTCGCAAATCATCAGGAGCGGAAGAGTCATTCAGAAAATACTCAAAACAAGGATTATGTCCGTTTTTGTAAAAATCGCTGAATGCACTTGCAATGCAGCGGACGACCTCGATTTTGTCCAGCCCGGAAGGTCCCAGCAAGAGGATGTTTTCTCCGGCGACGGCTGAAAGCAGAGTAAGCGATACAGCTTCATTGCTGCCGCTTAAATTCTCGTTCAAATAAGCAAGCAGAATTTTTATTCTGTTTGGTAAATTTTTATTGTTTTCCATGTCGGCCTCGTTGAAATGTTTTCAAAAAACCGAATTATTTTAGAAAATTAGAGATTTTTGGCAATTTTTAGCGTAGTTTTGACAAAAATACTGATTTTTGAGCGATTTTATTGCAAAAACTTCGGGCAAAACAGCATCGCGGTCAGAATGCGGTCGTTATTCCGCTTCCTCGTAGTAATAGGAATAGTCGATGCCTTTCATAAAAATTTCACGGTCGTCGATTTTGTCAGTTAGGGCATTTCTCAGCAGTTCTTTGATTTTTGTCTGGTCATAATGGCTTTCCCTCATGGCGTCAAGGTAGTCTTTCTTGCCGATCATGCTCCAGTCGACGCATTTTGAAAGGCGTTTTTTGAATATCATGTCAAGCCAGATTCGTGTGCTTCTGCCGTTTCCTTCCATGAAAGGGTGGGCTACATTCATTTCGACATACTTGTCAACGATTTCGTCGAAAGTATTTTCGGGCATTTGCTCGATTTTTTTCAGTGCGTTTTCCAGATATTCAGCGACACAGAACTTGAATCCGCCCTTGCTTATCGTTTTTGTGCGGATCTGGCCCGCGAAATCGTACAGGCCGCCGAAAATGTATGCATGAATTTGTTGAAGAGCCTTCGTTGTTCCGATATCCTCTTCGGCGATAAGATTGCTTTGCAAAAAAGTATATGCCTTTTTTTTGCTCTGACCGTCAATGGTATTGTCGCTGTAATTAAACCAATCAAGGAATTGCACGGCTTTATTGTTCGGAAAGTTTTTGGCCAAAATCTGAACTGCATCATAGTCAAGAGCATCTGCCGCACGTCTTTTTCCATCCGGAGCCTTAAATTTGAAGTCGTGAGTGACACTCACGAGTTGAATATTGTCGGTTGCAAACTTCTTTTTTAACCATCTCCAATAGTTTCCGGCTTTGACATAGTCAGGCTCTTTGTTGATTGCCTGAATTATGTCGATAGCTGAAAACCACCACTTCGAATTTTCCTCGTCCCATACGGCTCTGACCTCGCGGTCATTGAAAAAACGGATCGAAATTTTGCTCATTTGTGGCACTCCTAAAAAACCAAAAACAAAATATTATAATAAAGAAAATGAAAATTGAAAGAAAAATCTTATCTAATTCTGATATTGATAAAAATAAAAATGCGTTTCCAAACGGTTTCCAAGTCCGCGTTACAAAAAATCAGATTTTTTCAGATTCTTCAAAGCATCTGGATTGTTGGCGGTGATTATTCCGAGGGTAGGGCATTTTCCCCTATCGGCGCAGTCTCCGCAGGTCGCGAAGCCTTTTTCCATCGCACACTGGCGGATGGCGCAGAGTTTTTCGCAGTAAACGGTTTTGACTCCGTCTGAACGGCAGCCGGTGCAGTTGATATGTTCCGGCAGAATCGTGGTCCGGTTCAGTTCGCTCCAGAGTTTTGCTGTTTTTTCGCGCAGTGCCTGATCGTTGTTTTTTGTAGCTATGAATGCGTCGCATTTTTCGCAGTCAAGTCCGCAGTATGCAATCATTTTCAACTCCGAATCGTCGGTTTTGAAATCTTTGTAATCACAAAATGGTGCCGGAGACCGGGCTC
>DBYC01000030.1:19573-48555 GCA_002310035.1 bacterium UBP6_UBA1196 | reverse complement strand
GACGAGGCTCTGATCCTCAGAAAGCAGGGCTTCACGCAGCGCATCGTCGTTGTCGGACCTACCATCAAAAGAATGGCGAAAGCGGCGGTCGAAAACGATATCGAAGTTCTCTGTTGCGATCCTGAATATCTCCACAATTATGATAATATCGCGAAATCTCTCGGAAAGACGGTAAATATCCATCTCAAGATCGAAACCGGAACAAACAGGCAGGGAATCGCCGGTCAGGTGCTTATCGCGTTTCTTGAAGAACTCAAAAAGTGCACGAACGTCAGGCTGAGAGCGGTTTACAGCCATTTCGCAAACATCGAGGACACGACTGACCACTCTTACGCGAGATTCCAGATAGACCGCTTCAAAAGAGAGATCTCCTATATCCGCGAGGCAGGATTTTCGGGTTTTGACATGCACTTCGCATCGAGTGCGGCCGCTACGATATACAACAACACCCATTTCAACATGGTCCGTCTCGGCATCGCGCAATACGGTCTCTGGCCTTCGAAAGAGACTTATCTCAGCTACATAATCGAGCACGGTCATGGTCCCGAGCACATCCTGACCCCAGTTCTTTCGTGGAAAACCGTGATCGGTCAGGTCAAAACCATAAAAGCGGGCGATTTCGTCGGATACGGCTGCTCGCACCAGATGACGCGTGATTCGAAAATCGCAATAATTCCGATTGGTTATAGCGACGGCTACGACAGAAAACTTTCCAATCAGGGTTATGTCCTCGTTCACGGAAAGCGCGCTCCCGTCATCGGCAGGATCGCTATGAACCTCACCACGATCGATGTTACCGACATTCCCGATGTCAAAGCCGAGGATGAAGTCGTTCTCATCGGTGAGCAGGGCGACCAGATAATCCGCGCCGAGCAGGTCGCAGCCCTTGCAGGCACGATCAACTACGAAGTCGTGGCAAGACTTTCCGACAGGATCCCGAAGGTGATTGTAGACTGATAAGATAAAAAATCCCTGCATATTTCAGCAAGATTTCTCAAATTTCTGTGTTAATTTTGCTTATGATTGTATTTGCGCTTAGCTATTCTTGCCTGTCAGTACGGCTTGTCGTAATCTCAGAACCAGTCTTTCTTTTTGAAATACCAGACGACGAGTCCTGAAAACATTATTGAAATCAGAACGAAAACTGCGAACGCGTAAGGCGATTTGTCGCCTGGGAGCTGGATGTTCATGCCGTAGATCGAGGCGAACATGACGGGAACGGTGAGGACGATCGTGATGATGGTGAGAAGCTTCATGATGTTGTTCAGTTTGTTCGAGATAATAGAACTGAACGCCGTCATCATTTCGCTGACGATGTTGTTGTAGATGGAAGACATTTCGATCGCCTGCTTGGTTTCGGTAACGATGTCGTCGATTTTGTCGTCGTTTTCCTCGGTAACCGGGACAAGTCCGATTTTTCTGAGCCTCATCGCCATGAACTCGTTCGATTTGAGTGCGGTAGTGAAGTAAACGAGACTTTTTTCGAGGTTCAGAAGTTTCGCCAAGTCTTCGTTTTTACTTGTTTCCTGGATCTTTTTCTGGACGATCGTGATGATGTTGCTGATCTGTTTCAGGTAAAGCAGGAAAAGCTGGGTCGTGTCGAAAAGAGTCGTAAGGACAAAGTCGTCTTTTGCGAGGCTTCCCAGATATTTTTTCTGCATGTTTTCTATCATTTTAGAGATGAAATCGGTCTGCATTCCGCACACTAGAAGGATCGTGTTTCCGGCGAAAATTATGCCGAGCGGGATGGTTCCGTACATCTCGTCTTCGTCGGTAGAATCGTAGTAGGGGATCTTCACGATTACGAGTTTATTGTTGTCGTTCTCTTCGATACGGGCCCTTTCATCCATGTCGAGAGCGTATTCAAAAAAGTCGGCAGGGATGTTAAGTTCTTTGCAGAGGAAGTCGATCTCTTCCTGGCCCGGGTCTGTCACCGTGATCAGGGTCCCTTTGTCCAGTTTGTTGATCTGTTTGAGTTTTTTTGCAAAAGGCTTGTAAACTCTGATGCTTTCGTGAATGTTGCCTTCGCGGTCACGGATGATGCCTGGAATATTTCCGAAAAGAGCTTCCTGCGCCTGTCTTGATTCTTTGTCGATCTCCTCGATAAGTTCGTGGATCTCAGCTTTTTTATCATCATCAAGGGTCGACAGGATCTGTGTGTGCACATTTTCGGGCAGTTCGTAGAGCAGTTCGGCGAGTTGTCTGCTGGACATCTGCGAAGTGAGCTGACTTTTGACTTCGTCCTCGAATTCCGTGAATATGTCGGCAACTATTTCTTCATCTATGAATGAAAAAATCTGAATGATTTCTGGAATTTCCAGCGCTTCAAAGAAGTTTGCTACAACATCCGGCGGGTTTGACTCGGCAAAATCTTTGATATCCTCAAAGAGGCCGTCTTCGAGCATCTCCCTGATTTCTTTGACGAGCAGTGTATTTTTCATGAGTGCCTCCCGTCGGACGCGGGAGGGAAGGGTTGAAGGCTAATCTCTCCGGCTACCGACTAAAAAAATTGTCACGCTACCTAAAGGATCTTCCATGTTACCCTCAAAAAATAAACCGCGGCATTATAGAGAAATCTGGCGGTTTTGCAAGAAAAAAGTGAAAGAATCAAAGCATTTCCAGAAAATTTTCTGCTTCGGATGGATTTTTTCCGTGTTTAATGATCCCTGCTACATATTTGCCGATTATATCGAATTCCAGATTGACATCGGCACCGGTTTTAAGGGTCGCAGAAAAGGACGTCCGTTTCAAGGTTTCCGGAATAAGTGAGATTTTTAAAGTGTTTCCTGCGAGTTCGGCAATTGTCAGACTGATGCCGTTTACTGTTACAGAGCCGCGTTCAGTGGTGAAATCGGCGAATTTGCCGTCAAAAGCGATTTTTATTTCCGTTCCGTCACCTATTTTTGTGATTCCGGTTATTTTTCCGCACGAATCGACATGCCCCTGCACAATGTGCCCGTCGAACCTTCCGTCTGCCGGCATGGCACGTTCCAGATTGACAGGAGTTCCTGTCCTGTAATGCGCTGCGATTGTTTTTTCAAGAGTCGATTTTGATACAAAAAAGGAAATTGTCCTGCCGGTAAAATTTTCTACCGTCAGACATACACCGTCGACGGCTATCGAATCGCCTGTTTTTATTTCGTTGCCAAAAGGATTTTTCAGGGTGAGACGGCATTCACGGCCGCTTTTTTCTATTCCTGTTATTTCCGAAACCGCTTCGATTATTCCTGTAAACATCTTTGCACCTGAAGAAACCGATAAAACGGCTCACTTTAATTTTGGGGAAATATTTTGTCAAATTCCGGCTGCCGGTACGGTTTGAAAAAAAATTTTTCCAAAACATTTTTTATTCCTTGACTTTTATTTTTTGCAAACTACCATTCCTCAACTTTGAGAAATAATTCTCAGAGTGTGTTTTACGGTTGTTTTTTTGAGAGAAGAGACATGAACATTTATGTTGGAAACCTTGCGTACAAAATGAGTGAAGAAGAACTTAGAGCTGCATTCGAGGCTTACGGAACAGTTGATTCCGCAAGATTCGTCATTGACCGCGAAACCGGCCGTTCCAAAGGATTCGGTTTTGTCGAAATGCCGGTAAAGGAAGAAGCTATGGCAGCTATCGAAGGTCTTAACGGAACCGAGCTTAACGGCAGAACGGTTACTGTCAACGAAGCGCGTCCGCGTGAAGAAAGACCGAGAGGCGGTTTCAGAAAGTAATCCCCGAATCTTCGCACGATAGAATCACGCTTTTCAACACCCGGGCGCAAGTCCGGGTATTTTTTTATCCGCTTTTCCCTTTTTTAATGGTTTTCGCATTTTTTTATGGTATAATGCGCGGCTTTCGGAGGAGAAAATATGATTACCGAGTGTCCGAACTGCCATAAAACAATATCTGTCGCAAAATTCGGAATGACGACATGCCCTAAATGCGGTGCGCTTGTATTCATCGGCGACCCTTTGAAAGACGAGGCAAACAGCGTCGTTGACCGCAATTTAAAAGATAAAGACCAGGAAACGATCGATCAGAATAAAAAAATCAACGAAAATATTAAAAAAATCACGGTAGTTCTTAAAAAAATCCAAGTTCTGGCTTCCCCTGGAACACCGTGGGATATGATTTCGGAAATAGGTTTCGCCGACGCGTTTTTTATGACGACAAAAGAGGTCTTGTTTCAAACAGAGCAGTTTTTTCAGAAAATGAAAAGCTGTGCAAAGCCGTCTTTTCTCCCGCTTTACGGCATAATAGCGGCGCTCGCGGCATCGCTTTTCCAGACTTTCTGGGCTTTGAAAATTTTCCAGACATCTTTCCCAAACTTTGCTTCGTTCAAAGCCGCGGTCTCTTCGATCGGGACGGAAGCTTTGCCTCTTCTTGGCGACGAAAAGGCGTTGCAGGCGATTTTTGACATGATGAATCCCGAGCCGTCGATGCTTTTTTTCCAGATTGTTCTTTCCCCTTTCATGTCAATAGTTTTCACCGCTTTTATTCTCCACACAGGCAGCACGCTTCTAGGTTCAAGAACGCGTCTCATCCATTTTTACAGGATGTCAAGCTTTATAATGGCGACTGGATTATTAAATATTATTCCGGTGTTAGGTAATTTGACCTCGTTCTGCTGGCGGGCGGTTCTCGTCTACAAAGGAGGAAAAATTGTCAATGATTTTTCAGAAAGACAGGCGAGGATTTTTGTTGTTTTTTATATTTTTATGCAGATTTTGTTCATAGGACTGGGGATGATATGAATTTGAGGATAGGAAACGGGTTCGATGTCCACAGATTTGAGGAAGGAAGGCCGCTCTTTTTAGGCGGGATCCTGATCGAAGAACATATCGGGCTTGCAGGTCACAGTGATGCCGACGTGCTGATCCACGCGATAATCGACGCTCTTCTCGGAGCAACGGCCATCGGCGACATAGGCGAACTTTTTCCAGATACAGACAACGCTTTCAAAAACATCAGAAGTACGCTTCTGCTTGAAAAAGTCGTCTTTGAAATCAATTCTCGCGGCTGGGAAATCGTAAACATAGATTCGACTGTTGTCTGCGAAACGCCGAAAATCAGTCATTACAAACTTAGAATGATAGAAAAACTTGCAGAAATCATGCATATTCAGCCTGATTCTCTGATGATTAAAGGCAAAACTACCGAAAAGCTCGGTTTTACAGGCAGAAAAGAGGGGATAGCCGCTTTTGCAACAGCACTTCTGGAGAAAAAATCATGAAAAAAATCAGTTTTTATGTAGGGAAAAAGAATATCATAGCATTTGTCATATCTTCTGTGATCCTGGTTTACGCGATCTACGCTTTTTCTGATAATGTGTTCTATTTTTTTGCGGACGATAATCCTATCGATCTCGGTGACGCGCTTGAACTGAATAACGAGGCTTTCGCGAAAGTGAAAGACGGAGACTATGTTCAGATCAAAGGGATCACTTCGGTTCAGGGCGGAAATGTAAAGAAAGGCGTTTTTGGAGAAAGGCATGTCATTTATTATCTGAACGGTTCTTCAAAATTCATAATTGATTCGGCCGTGACCGACGGTGATTCTTTCGCCGGTCCGCATTACAGGACTGTCAAAGGGCGTGCTTTTGCGTTCAAAACCAATACAAAAGCGGCGAAAATGCAGGCTTTTTTCGCAAAATCTCTTTTTTTGGAAATGAAAGACGACGGATTTTTTATCGAGGACGGTGTTATTCCGCGCACCGATTACGCCGGGCTTGTAATGTTTGTTTTTTTCTGTGTTCTGGCGGTTCTGAACATCGTTTTTTTCATAAAACCGTTTAAGCGCGAGCCGGAAATGCCGGACAAAGAGTTCGACGGACTTTGATAGAGGTGTGCAGATGACAGATAAAAGTGATAAAAAACAGCTGCTTTTTCTCGTTCTGGCAGTTGTTTTCGTCTATTTCAACTCGCTTCCGAACGAATTTATTTTCGACGATATTCCGCTTGTTCAGAACTCGTTTTTTGTAATTTCCGATAATTTTATTGGCAAGATTTTTTCATACCGGCCGCTGCGTTACATCACTTATGCCATCGATTACCGTATTTTCGGAATGAATCCCGCCGGTTTCAGATTTATGAACATAGTTTATCACATATTTTCCGTTCTTGCCCTTTTCTGGGCCTTGAAGATGTTCGGTCTCAGAAAACGGGCCGCGTTCACCGCTTCACTGATTTTTGCGGTCCATCCTGTCAACACCGACGCTGTCGCCTATATTTCCGGACGGCGTGATGTTCTCATGGGGCTTTTATATATTCTCAGCATCGGCAGTTTTTTCAAATTTTACAGAAGTGTTTCGCCTTCTGTCAAAGCGGCTTCCGATTCTGTAAAAAAGAAATGGGGATTTCTGATCCTGGCCCTTGTTTCTATGGTGCTTTCTATTTCCGCGAAAGAAATGGGAGCAACGATCCCGCTTGTTTTCATAATGTATGCTGCTTATAAGGATGGTGCGGCGCTTCTCAAAAAGCCGTGGTTCTATTTCCTTTCGATGATTTTTTTGCTTCTCTTCTCGTTTTTCGCATTTCTTGCGATTTCTGGCGGCGGAAGCGCTCTTGTTTCGCTTAAAGGGATAAATTTCCACGGTAATTCGCCGGAAGTCCACTATCTGACGGCGGCTACGATTTTTCTTCACTACCTTAAACTCACAGTTTTTCCATGGAAAATCATTCTTGACAACGCCGGTTATCCGCTGGTTCAGGATTGGAATTTTGAGGTTTTTTTCTCGATTTTTTCTATGTTTGTCCTGATTTTTATCGTCTGGGATCTTCTTACCACTTCCAGGAAAAACAAGACAAATTCAACTGCCGAACGGCTTGAAATGAGACACAGTATAGCATTCTGGATTTTGTTTTTCATAGTTTCGCTTGCTCCGGTAATGCAGATAATCCCGCTTCACGAAATTGTTGCGGTTCACTATCTTTATGTTCCTGTAATCGGATTCTGCGCGATAGCCGGAATCTTTTTCGACTATTTTGCCGGAACTGAAAGCGTCGGTTTCCAGCAGATGTTCAATTTCACCGAAAACAGGAAAAGAGCCGTTGCCGCGCTTTGCATAACGCTTCTTTTCTCGCTCTTCTCGCTACGGACGATCTCCCGCAATTTCGAAATGAAAAACATCTGGACCGTGCTTCATGCCGATGCCGAAAAACAGCCGCTCTCGTTCCGCGGGCTTTTTACTATCGGTGCGGAGTATCTCAATATGAAATTCCCTGACAAAGCATGGGAATATTACAAACAGTCGATCGATACAGGCTACTGGGACCCGAATCTTTTGGGCAACATCATCGGTTACCACATTGTAAAAGGCGATCATGACAAAGCGCTCGCGTTTTACGAAGAGATGGTGAAAAAAGGGGAGTACATCACTTCAAACGGAACTTTGAATATAGCCTATATCTACATGATCCGCGGCGACTGCGACACCACATTGAAACTTGTCAATTCAGTTGTTCCTGACGCAAGCGAGCTCACAAGATACAATTTTCTGAAAAAATGCTTTGATCACGGCTTTGAAAAGTTTGATGAAAGCAATATCTACGATGTCTATGCGAAACAGAAACTTATGAAGGAGCTTGGGATAAACGTCGAAAGAAAGCCTTACCTCAAAAAACTGATAGAAAGCGGCGAATTTACCGGTGAAAAACTTATCGAGCTGGTTGCAGACCTTGCCGCTGTCGATCTTGTTTCCGATATTCCGGAAGCAATAAAATACTACAAATACGAAATCGAACTTTACGCCAAAGCTGGAAAGCCTGCACCGGAAGTCGCACTCCGCTCTGTCGTGATGCTTGAAGACTATTCGCACAAAGTTCTTGAAGAAGGCAAGTATCTGCCGCTCGAATTCTAGGTGAAAAATGAATTCTGAAGTTGAAATTCTTGCTCCGGCCGGCAGTTTTGAGGCTGCGGTCGCCGCTTTCGAAGGTGGTGCAGATGCGGTTTATCTCGGTCTAAGCGATTTTTCGGCAAGAAAAGCGGCAAAGAATTTCTCGCGTGAGGAGTTCCTTTCGCTTAAAACCATTGCAGTGCGTGACGGAAAGAAGATTTTCGCGGCGCTGAACACCGTTATTAAAGAAGATGAAGTCGAAATTGCGCTTGATAGCGCCCGGTTTTTGTACGACGCAGGAGTTGACGCGGTAATTCTTCAGGATATCGGTTTTGCGGCTATATTGAAAAAGTTGTTTCCTAATCTGGCGCTCCACGCTTCGACACAGATGGCTGTTCACACTGTCGAAGGTGTCAAATTCCTGAAAACACAGGGTTTTTCAAGAGTTGTTCTAAGCCGCGAAGTTCCGTTCGACCTCATTGCGAAAATAAAAAAGGAAGTTCCCGATATGGAGCTCGAAGTCTTTGTCCACGGTGCTCTCTGCTACTCTTTTTCAGGATTATGCCTTGCAAGCGGTATGGTTCTGGGGAGGTCGGGAAACCGCGGAATGTGCGCACAGCTCTGCCGGAGCTACTATGAGACCGAAGACGGCAAAAAAGGATATTTCTTTTCGTGCAACGACCTTGAATACAAGGATTTTGTGCAGCAGCTGAAATTCGCCGGTGTCGATTCGTTCAAAATAGAAGGGCGGATGAAATCGCCGGAATATGTTTTCCACACTTCGGCTTTATACCGTGCCATGCTTGAGCGGAGCGACTACTTCGACGTTTTGAAAAACAGCCGCATCTGCTTCGCGAGAAAGGCTACTGCCGGCTATTTCAGGAATTTTTCGGGAAACAACCTTATCTGCGGCGGTTATCCGGGACATCGCGGAGTAAAGACAGGAGTCTGCGAGAAAAAGCTGAAAGACCGCTTTTTTATCAAAACTAAATATTCGCTTGGAATACATGACGGGCTTTTTTTCTTCAAAAACAACGATGAATCGAAGCCTTTCAACTGCTCGGTCGAGGAAATCACCTCGGCTTCGGGCAAAAATCTCAAAATCGTGGGCGACAGTTCGAGAGTTTATGTCAAAACCGCTGAACTGCCGGAAGTAGGGGACGAAATTTATCTCGTAAGTTCGCGCTCTCTCGAAAGAAAAAAGGTAAACTCCGGAAGCTTTCCGCAGTGGAAGAAAAATATTTCTCTTTCTGTTTCCATCAGGGACGGCAGATTTATTCAGGTAAAGAGCGGCTGCTTTTCCTACGAATCTGAAGAAATTATGGCTGAAAAATCGGAAAATCAGAACGGTTTTAAGGATAAGTTTGCAGAAATACTGAAAAATTCTGCTGATTCATTTTATTTCTCGGATAAAACAACTTTTGATAAAAACTGCGAAAATATCTTTGTTGTTCCGAGCGTTCTCAAAAAAATAAGAACTGATTTTTACGAAAAATACGCAGAATTCTGCGACAATGCTTTTGAAGAAAAAAAGAGGGTAGTTCTTGATTTGTTTTCAGTGCCGGAAAGCGGAAATATCCCGGAAATTTTCCGCGAGCGCGCTTTGATGAACCCGGATACTGATATTCCTTTTTTCATGCCGGACGATCCTGAAAGTTCGCTTAAAACTGTCGGCGGATTTCTGACGATCCCGCTTCTTCCTCTGATGAAAGAAAGCGGGAAATATCTTAATAAAATCAATGATGTGATCTCTGAAAACAGCGATAAAAAAATCCTCGTAGGGCTCTCCAATTTAGGGCAGATCAACTTCGCTCTGGAACACTTAAAAGATGAAGATATTTTCTTTTTTATCGATTTTTCGCTCTATCTCGCAAATAAGTTTTCATACTCATTTTTTAAAAATCTTCTGGGCGAAAAACTTCTTTTCGGCTACTCATGGATCGAGGAAAAAGAAGATATCCAGCAGCTTTCACCCGAAATAATCCCGGTTTCAGGCTTCAATCCGCCTCTTTTTGTGAGCGCAGGCTGCTTTGAACGCTCCAACGGCTTCAAAAAATGCGCCGAATGCGGAGGAAAGCGGAGCGAAAGGATCCTCACAAACTGCGGAAGAGTATTCAAAGTCGTCTCTAAAAACTGCGTCACATTCATGTTTATGGAACTGGGATAACCTTTCTCCAAAAACTTGCCATGACGGTGAAATTTCCTAAAATACCGTGTTTTTTTTTGAATGATTCGTTTTTTTGAGGTCGAAATGAAAAAAATTTTCATTGTTTTAGTACTTTTTTTGCTTTCGTTAGGGTTGTTTGCGGAAAAACCGAGAATAGCCATTCTCGATTTTGAGGACAACAGCGGCACATTGAGCAAAAAACTCAGCAAAGCGCAGATGCAGGCGGAAAGAAAAGTTATGAGCATCTATTTCAGAAAGCAGGCTAAAGGCAAATTCATTATTCTTTCCGACAGCGAGCAGGAAGCGATAATCAAAAAGATGAAGAAAGAATCGACTCGTCTCGACAGAAACCAGGTTTATAAAATTGCGACAGGAATGGGTGTTTCCGCTGACAAGATTCTTTACACGACCATAGTTGCATTTGGCAGAAAATACACAGTCACATCGGAGCTGATAGACCTTGAGCGAGAAATTTCCGACGAGCAGGGCATGGTCGGATATGCCGATTTCGACGGAACACAGGAATCTCTGCGCGAGGCGATGGAGAAAATTGTTAACCAGCTTATGGGAAAGGACGAAGAATCCGCCCAGTATGCGGCGATTGAAGCTAAAAAAAGCAAAGATCAGGAAGCGTGCGAAATTGCCAGATACACAACAGGTCCGAGTGGCTGGCTGACATATCTCGAGATGTTTCCGAAAGGCCAGTGTGCGGCTGAAGCGAAAAGAGTACTTGACAAATCTCTCTGCGAACATGCGAGAAACGAAAACACCGTTGAAATCTGGCAGAAATATCTGAAACTCCATCCCGGCGGTGACTGTGAATTCGAGGCAAGAAGTGCCATCCGCACTCTGCAGCATCAGAACAGGCAGCCTGCCGGAGGAAGCCCGTCATACAGCCAGCCTGCAGGCAGACAATCCCGTGATGCCAATGCCTGCAAATATGCCAAAAATGAAAATTCTCTCGAAGCTTGGCAGGATTATCTTGATTCATTTCCGGATGGTGACTGTTCTTTTGAAGCGAAAGGCAACATCAGAAAGCTGAAAAAAGAAAGGGAAGAGCAGGAAAGAAAGGCGGCATACCTGAAAGGGAGAAAAATAGGCAGTTTGATCTGGTCAGACCGCTCGTCAAACAAAATGAACTGGAGCAGTGCGAAACAGTACTGTGAAGATCTTACTGAGGGTGGTTTTGACGACTGGAGACTGCCGACAATAAGCGAACTTAAAACAACAATACAGAACTGTCAGTCAGGCGGTTCCTCGTGCAGAGTGTCGGACAGCTGCCTTTCTTCAGACTGCCGGTCAAAAAGTTGTTATTGTGATGGCCGAAGCAACAACGGCGGTTATTACAGCAAGCTTGGTGATGACGACAAAGTTTGGCTTTGGTCGTCTTCTACTCAGTCTGATCGTCCAGATGGCGCATGGCTCGTGGGTTTCAGCGAAGGTTATGTGGCCAACGGCCATAAGTCAAGCCTTAACTATGTTCGTTGTGTGAGGTAGGAGATGGTCGTTGAGACCGCATTTTGCGCAGCGTAGCGAGCATGTTTTGCGCACGCCGGTTGCGAGAGGCGGGCGCAGACCTCACCCTTTTATTCCCTCTCCATTGTGGCGAGGGGATGCAGAGACGCCATATATGACGTCTCTACGGAAAGGTAATAAAATCAATATGTTATTGTTGGACAAAATTTTCAAAATATCAGGAACAAAAGCGGCGTTTTCAGAGGAAATAACGCAGGAACAGAAAAGAATGGTTTTCGGGTTTTGCGAAAGAATCCAGAGAAACTGCGTCACATTCATGTTTGCCGGTTTATGATGTCAAGGAATTTGTTTTTTTTGAAAAAACACTATAATTCGCCGCTTTTTTGTTTTTGAGAAATGGTTTTTTTATGAAACTTTCGCTTCTTGTTCCGGTTTACAACGAGGAAAAAACGCTTGATCTGATTCTGCCGAAGATGTTCGAGCTAGAAAAATCGCCTTTGGTCGATGAACTTGAAATTATTGCCGTTGATGATTGTTCTAAAGATAATTCGTTGAATTTGTTGAAAAAATATGAGTCTGCAGGCAAGATCAAACTTTTTTGCCATGAGAAAAACAAGGGAAAAGGGGCCGGGGTGAGAACTGCTGCCGCGAATTCAACCGGCGATTATGTCGTTTTTCAGGATGCCGATATGGAATATGATCCGCAGGATCTGCTGAAAATGCTTGATTTTGCTATTAAGAATGATACCGCTGTCCTTTATGGAAGCCGGTTTGCCGGAAAATCAACGAGCCCTCTCGGAAAAATTCACTATTTGGTAAATGCAGGACTTACAACTTTCTCCAATCTTTTCACAGGTTTGACTCTTACTGACATGGAAACATGCTATAAAATGTTCAAAGGGGAGGTTTTGAAAGAAATAAACATCGAGGAGGAGCGTTTCGGTCTCGAACCTGAAATCACGGCGAAAGCTGCGAAACTTTGCGCCGATAAAAAACTTTCGTTCAAAGAAATACCGATCAACTATAATCCGCGTAAATCTTCCGACGGTAAGAAAATCGGTTGGAAAGACGGCCTGCGTGCAATCTATATAATCCTGAAATACGGGCTTTTTGAATAAAACGTCACGGCGTGTCGTCGTCACGGTTATTTATCCCGCAGCCTCTTCGTTGAAAGAGTCAAGCATCGCCTTGACTGTTTCGGGCGGAAGTCTGAAGTGAAGTCCTTTAGGTATCTCAAGAAGTTCGTGCGGATAAAATGTTTCAACGCCGACGAAATTCATGTTTTTGTCGAGAATCGCCGCCTTGCCTTTACGCCCTGTCGTTCTGAAGACATCAAGAGAGCATGCGAGCTGTCTTTTGCCGATGACGCGAAGGACCGTTCCAGGCGGGAAAATTCCGAGCGCACTGAAAAGTGCCTTGACCGTGACTTTTGCGAGACAGCGCATGTCGGCCATTTTGAAAAGCTGCTCGATCGCTTCAGGGCGTTTCATCGGAACAGTTTTCCGTGCAGGCCACCAGCGTGTCGCAAGATCGTAGTAGTCGCAGACTTTGATGAGTTCGCCGAGCGGAGTCGACATTATCGGTTTTTCCGGCGGGATAGGCTTGCAGTCGAAAGTGTAGGTCGTATGGTGCAGACCTGCCGTGATCGCCGCCTCCATCATCGCGAAGTTGAGCGAATTGAGTCGGCTGAGAACTGCAAAACCGTTCTGGCAGTGTTCAACGACTTCGCCTTTCGATTCAGCTGGAATGTCTATGTCGTGGAAATATGCCGCCATGCCGATTCGCGTAAGCAGAGATCGGTCGATGCCGAGCTGGACACCTGCAGCAATGCTGAGTATCGCTGTATTTGTGAGGTGCGTCGCGATCATTTTGC
Source organism: bacterium UBP6_UBA1196 (assembly GCA_002310035.1). Lineage (GTDB taxonomy): Bacteria > UBP6 > UBA1177 > UBA1177 > UBA1177 > UBA1177. The sequence continues at coordinate 35,219 of DBYC01000030.1, read as the reverse complement.
CGCGGAGACTGTTGATCGAAGCGAGAACCATGATGTGCGATTCCTGCGAATCTGACGAACCGTCGCAGATCATATCGATCGTGTTCTGGATGTTACGCATCGCCTTTCTGAGCGGCATCGGGCGGTTTTCCTTGATTTTGTCCTTGAACAGCGCGTGGTCAAGAATCATATTTCTGTAAGTAAGACGTGCGAGCTGGCTTTTGTTCAGAATGTTGAAAAGGTCGTCGCCGCCTGAACTGTCACGCTTGGTTATCTGGATTTTGATCCCTTTGTTTTTGATTTTCTGCTCGAAACGGTCGAAAACGACATCAGACTTAAGGTTCGACTTCATTGTCTCCTGACCGGCAGTCAGGAACTCGACGATTTCGCTGATCCCGCTTGTTTTATGGAAGATTATCGTTGCGATCTGGAGATCGATGAAAAAATCCTCAAGTTCTTCGAACGAAATATTGAGTCCTTTCTTTCTTTTGACTCTGATGTCATTCAGCATGAAATCATTGCCGTTGAAAGTGAACTCGAAAAACGGGTCGGTCGTAAAGAAAAACTTTATTACATCATTCAGTTTTTCGGTGTTTTTCTCAACGGTGTCGTTGCCTGCGCCGTAAAGCCTAAGCGATTTCAGAAGCGCGTTGAGGGCTACCGTAAAATCATACATCCTCTCCCTTTCGATACGGTCTGAGTTCTCAAAAAACTCCGAGGATATCACATTGCCGTGCAGTTCTTCGCTCATAAGTATTTTCCTTTGATTTTATTGACTATTTTTACTGTTTCCTTGTTTCCTTCATTAAGCGATTTCTCGATGAACTTTTTTGCTTCTGGGTCGTTGCGGTAGTAGAAGATCGCCTTGTAGAATTCCTCTTTGGCAGTCGGGACGGTTTTATTGAAGAGACTGCCGGAAGCATTGAGCATATTTCTCATTTCGGGGAAGAGTTCTTTGAAAATTTCGGGCCTGAGCAGCTTGCAGAAAGCCAGAAGTTCGTCCGTTTTCATCTTCGAAAGCGAGTTTATATCGGCGGCGCGTACGATAAACCTGGAAAAATGTGTCATCGTAGTCGCTTTCTGTATCGCCTGGATCGCCTTCAGCCTGATGTCGCATTCCTTATCCTCCGTCAGCAGGTGCTGTCCGAGAAGATCGAAAAGATCGTATCTGCGCATCGAAACGATCATTGCAAAAATATCGTCGATTTCGTCGCTTTCCAGTTTTTTGAGGTTGTGGACATGCAAGAGCCTGTTGACGATTGGTTTTATCGCCAGATTGTCCTTGAGTTCGAGAATTTTCTGTATTGCGGCGCTCCTGACATCGCGTGCCGACGAAAAGACCGCCCTTTCAAGTGCCGGGAGAGCCTCTTCGATTGAAAAATCCATGAGCAGAGCCAGTGCCTCGATTCGTGTCTGCTTCTGAGGATGCGAAACCAGCGTTCTGATTGCCGGAACGATCTTCGGATCTTTCTTGTCTTTCATCATAGCAAGGGTATTGCGCACGATTTTCCAGTCGGTATGGCGCGTCAGAGCGATAAGTTCGTCAGTTAGCGGCAGATATTTCGAACAGCTGTCTATAATTGCGATACGCGTTTCCTTTGAATCAAGAGCAGTGACTTTGGAAACTAGAAATTCTGTTTTTTTCGGCGGGATCATCGCAAAAAGTTTGCCGATAACGGCAAGTTCCTCGGCCGGGATATCTTCGACCGTGAAGAAAAAGTCGCTTAAAAACTCTTCGTTTTCAAGGTCGGAAAAGGTGTCCCTGATTTTTTTCGCATATTCCGGCTGAGTGGTTTTCAGCTGTTCGGCGATCGTTTTGAGAGTCTGGATGAAGAGGATAGCGCCGCTTACCGAACCGAAGAGAAGCAGCTTTTCCCAGAGTGAAACTGCGGTTTCAAGAAGTTCCTTGCCGGCTTTCGTTCCCTGACTGCTCGTAAGGCGCGCCGAAAGTTCCTTCAAAAAGCGGTTGACGACAAACGAATCACTGTTGTGTTTCAGAGCTTCGTCGAACTTGAACATCTCCATTTTGCCGACGATGTAATTCGAAAGTCTCTGGTTGAGAAGCTCCTTGCGCTCGTTGAAATCGACCGGAATGTTTTCGCGAAGGATGAGTTCGGTATACTTTTCAAAATCGCTCGCTTCGAAGTTGGGTGATTTCGCCATATCGACCGGCGAATTTCCGCCTCCGTCCTTTCCGTCATCCTTGTCGACTTCGCCGATCCCGTCAAATCCCGGGCCGTATGAAAGCTCTTCGACAAGAAAGGGCGAAAAGTTTTCGGAATCGTTTGCAAGCGAAAGATTCTGCTTGATAAGTTCGTCTTCCGTAATGTAGCCGATATTCGTGAAGTTGTGGTCCCAAAGCAGTGTCGAAAGGTCGTAGTCCTCATTCGCGAACAGGGTGCACTGCGCAAGAATGTCGAAAAGCTGCGTTATTTCATCCCTGGCGACACCCTTTTGGAAAAAGATCTCGCGCAGACCGTCATTGTAGAGGAAAAAGACAACTTCGCGGTCTTTTTCGCCCGTATCAAGCAGATGGTTCCCGAGCATGAATCCTTTCGTCGAGATCCTCAGTGAAACCGAAGGGATGTCGGTGAGAATATCGTCCAGCTTTATTTTGAAATAATCAGCAAATCTGGAAAACGCCGGATTCGTTCTGGGATAAAGCCGGTAACCTCGGATAACCTTGCCGAAAAGAGCGACAAGCTCCTTAGCCGATTTGACGAGTTCATTGTCGTCGAACAGCTTGTCGGCGTTATCCTTGAAAAAATCAAAAATCTCTCTCTTTTTTTCGTTTGCCTTTACCATTTTTCAAAACCTCGAAAATTTCCGCTCATTCTAGCCTTTTGTGTTTAAAGCTCAAATTTTTTCGGGCAAAATCGCGAAAAATTCGACTGAATATGAAAAAGTGCAAAAAAGTTGGTTTTAAGTATAATAAACAGCTTTTTTTTGAGAGGTTGTCATTATGAGACGTCTTTTTTTGTTGTTTTTGCTGTTTGTTTCGGCCGTTTCGTGCGGCGGCAGGGAGCGCACGGCACCTTCGGTCTACAAGGCGAGGGACAGGCTGGCTGTTCTCGGTTACGAGTTCTCGGAAGAGGATTTTGTTAAGGCAATAAAAGAAAAAAGATCTGATATCGTTAAACTTTTTGTTGATGCCGGAATGAGTCCAAATACTACTTTCGAAGCCGGCAAATATCAGATCCCGGTTATTTTTTATGTGATCGACAGCGGTGACGAGATGAGTTTTCAGGTCCTGCTTCACTCAAAAGCCGATCTGCAGGCTTCTGTCGAAGGGGTATCTGTTCTGGCGAAAGCAGCTCAGAAAGGAACTCCGGAGATGATTTCTCTGATCATAAAATCTGGTGCTGACATCAACAGGAAGGGTTTCGACGGGATGACTCCGCTTATGACGGCGATCGAAAGCGGAAACAACGGCGCGGCATGGCTTTTTATTCAGTCGGGAGCCGATGTCGATCTGGGTGACACTTACGGAATAACTCCTCTGATGCGGGCTGTGGCTAGAGGAAACGCCGACATAGTCAGGGAACTGATCAAAAAAGGTGCGGATGTGAACGCCGTTACGAAAAACGGTACGAAAATTCATAAATTTATCGGCAAAAACAATCGCGAGGCGATGGAAGTCCTTCTCCGTGATGCCGGTTTGCAGTTCTGAACGATCAAAAACAGGTGAAATATGGATTTTGAAAAGTATCTTGAGACGATAAATCTTTTGAACAAGGCTTCGACCGCTTACTACCGCGACGATTCGCCGTTTATGAGCGACGGGGAATACGACCGGCTCTACCGTGAAGTTGTCGATTATGAATGGAAAAATCCCGATAAAAAACAGAATTATTCTCCGACCATGCGTGTCGGCTCGAAAATAAGGGACGGTTTCACGAAAGTCGTTCACAGCGAAAAGATGATGTCGCTTGACGACGCTTTTGCGGTGAACGAGGTGGAGGAGTTTTTCAACAGGCTCGATTTTGTGCCGGCAGGCGGATATGTTGTCGAGCAGAAAATCGACGGGCTTGCCCTCAACATCCTTTATGAAAAAGGGCGGTTCGTGAAAGCTGCGACGCGCGGTGACGGTTCCGTTGGCGAGGATGTCACTGAAAATGTCGCTACGATAAAAGAAATTCCTTTGGAAATCCCGGAACTTAATTCAGTCGAGAAAATAGAAGTGCGCGGCGAAGTCTATATGCCGAAATCGAGTTTTGAGGAGCTTAACGCAGCAAAATCGGGAACCGGGGAGAAGCCTTTCGCAAATCCCAGAAATGCCGCGGCGGGCTCGTTGCGTCAGCTCGACCCTAAGGTTACGGCAGGGAGAAAGCTCAAATTTTTTGCCTATGCGATAACCGGGATCAGCGATGTCAGCATAAAATCTCAGGAAGAACTTCACGGTTTTCTCCGCGGGCTCGGTTTCAAGACTCCGCACTACGAAAAAATGGAAAAAATCGAGGAAATTGAGGCGCTGATCGAAAAAACCGTGGCTGAAAGAGGCGACTTGCCGTTCGATATCGACGGACTTGTCGTCAAACTCAACAGTTTCGAGGAGCAGCGCGCTGCCGGATTCCTTACAAAAACTCCGAAATGGGCGATCGCCTACAAACTTCCTGCGATAGAAAAAACGACGAAACTCCTTGATATAACCTGGCAGGTAGGCCGCACTGGGATAATCACGCCGGTCGCGGAACTTGAACCGGTTGAAATCGCCGGAGTCATCGTAAAACGCGCCACTCTGCACAACATCGAGGAAGTCGAAAGAAAAGGCTTGAAGATAGGCGACACTGTTTTCGTGCGCCGCGCCGGAGATGTAATTCCGGAAGTTACAGCCCCTGTCGAAACACTTCGCGACGGCAGCGAAAAGGAGATCTTTCACCCTGAAAACTGCCCTGTATGCGGCTCGAAACTCGCAAAAGACGAGAACAAAGTCGCCTATAAATGCCAGAATATAGGCTGTCAGGCTAAAATAGTGGCATACATCAGCTATTTTGTTTCGAAAGGGTGCTTCAATATCGACGGTCTCGGCGAAAAACAGGTCGAATTCCTGCATGAAAAAGGGTGGCTCAACTCCGTGACCGACATTTTCCACCTTTCCGATTACTCTTTGATGCTCGTTTTTGAGAAAGGGTGGGGCGAAAAAAGTGTCTATAACCTTCTTGAATCGATAAACAAGGCGCGGAAGATCCGCTTCAGAAACTTTGTAAACTCGCTCGGGATCGACGGAGTGGGTGAATTTATCGCGGGAGAGCTCGAAAAAAGGTTCACGGCAGAGGAGCTTATCGCCGCTTCAGCGCTTGATCTCATGCAGATCGACGGGATCGGCGACATCGTTGCGGCTTCGATAACCGACTTCTTCGCCGATCCTCAGAACAAAGAGACTGTCGGAAAACTTTTAAAGGAAGTCGAAATAATCTATCCCGAAAAATCAGAAAGTACTGAAAATGCCGCATTCTCAGGCAAAACATTCGTGATTACAGGCACTTTGTCTAAGCCGCGCGAATTCTTTGCCGAAAAGATCAAAGCTCTTGGCGGCAAAGTGAGCGGTTCTGTCAGCAAAAAAACCGATTTTGTTCTCGTCGGCGAGGATGCCGGAAGCAAGCTGGCCAAAGCAAAAGAACTCGGTGTAAAAACGATAACCGAGGAAGAATTTGACGGGATGACCGAAGAACGATAATTCTTGTATTTTTTTTAAAACGACCTAAAATACTGCGTTTTTTGTTTGAAAATAGAGGGAAAAATGAAAAGATTCTTTGTTTTTTGTTTGATCGTTGTCTCTTCGGTTTTTGTCATTGGCTGTAGCGGCGGTTCGAAAAGTGACGAAGGCGAGACGATAACAGAAACAGATGATGATAATAATTCTGCCGATACAACAGAAGATTCAGATGTTTTTGATGCGCTGCCGGAACAGACGGATAACGGCGGTCCAACGCAGGATGACGGTGATCCCGGTCCGGATGACGCCGACACAACTCAGGAACCGGCAGATGATACCGATTCCGAACCGGACGATGATCCGGATAGCGGCGAGCCTGTACTGATGAACGAAGGAATATATTTCGGTATTATCGGGTTCAACGAATTCCAGTACAGCAAAGAGATAGGTTTTTTGGATAAGTCGACTGAAAGTATTTACAAAGGTTTTATCGATACTCTTTCATACAGAGACGGTACCGCTCTCTACTTTGCCGACTACACTGCGCTGGAAATGATGCGCGACTACCAGCTTCCTCCCAATCTGAAGAATGTTGTGCTGGTCACTTTTACAGACGGTCTCGACAACATTTCGCTTGCAAACGAAGAGTATAACCCGGAAAACTACGGCAGCACTACAGAATACCGCGATGCTCTCCACGACATGATCGTAAACGATAAAATCCACGGGACTGATGTCGCTGCCTACACGATAGGTCTTAAGGGTATGGATGTTACCGATGACACGGCGTTTGGAGAGACTTTGAACAAGCTGGCAAGCAGCGGAGAGAATGTTTTTCAGGTCGCCGATATGGTAGAGGTCAAAGAACGGTTCGAGGAGATAGCGCAAAGCCTCTACTCAGTCTACAAAACAGTAAATCTTGATGTCAAAGTTCCCGGCGGATACGATGACGGTCTGAAGTTGCGCTTTACATTCGACAATCCTGAGTCGGCAACTGATTCGAACTTTTACATTGAGGCGACATACCGCCGCTCTGAAGGCAGAACTCTCGAGGAGATAACTTATCACGGTTTAGCCGAAGGAGCAACGACAATCCCCGCTTCTTTTACGGAAGGGGCTTTTTATCATTTTGTGTTTGCAGACCTTAAATACGGGGACGGGAGCACCATTATGGCGGATGCTGATGTCAGCAGTGTAATGCTTTGGAAAAAGACAAGCAGCGGCGGCTGGGACAGAGAATCGGAATTCGATCCTGAAAGTTCGAAAATCGAGAGGGAAAATAAGAACAGCGCGCTGATAATGCTCGTTCTTGACTGCACGACATCTCTTGGCAGTGATTTTGAAACGATGAAGGAAGCGGCCAAGGATTTCGTTACTACGCTTGTCAACGGCAGATCGGATACACATGTTTCCAACTGCACGGAACTTCCAAAAAATGCGGAGTGGAACACAGTTTCAAAAATAATCCAGAAATGGAACGGCTCTGAGTGGATGCCTGCGGCGACCGGCGTTTACAACGAAACCTCAAGCACCGAGGAATGCCGCTTCAAATGCAGATCCGGTTACTATTGGAACGGCTCTGTGTGCAGGACCCGCACGATTGGAGAAATCTGCCCCAGTCATATACCTTGCGTTAATGAATTTTCACCTCAAGAATGTGAGGCGGAGCATAAATGCATCGAGCATAGTTTTACTGCAGGGGAGAAGATTATTATTGACAACAATACCGGTCTTATATGGGAAAAATCTCCGTCATCCGAAAAGTACAGTTGGGAGAATGCTTTTACCCGATGCAAAGAACTAAAAGACTCAAATTTTGCTGACATAAGCAACTGGCGAGTTCCTAATCCTCTGGAAGTTCTTTCAATTGCTGACAACATCAAATTCGGTCCTGCGATCCATCCGATTTTCTCGGAAATAGCAGCATCTGGCTGGATGTGGACAAGCAAAGTGTATCCACAAAGCTCAGGTTATGCTCGCGCTTTTGATTTAAAAACCGGCTGGCTGGAATACGGCATCCAAACATCAACTGAGGCTCAAGTCATCTGTGTCAGCGGAGATGAGATGCTCCCGTCAGCTGTAGATGATTTTGTGACATCGCCAGACGGCTTGACGGTCACTGACAAAAAAACGGGTTTGATGTGGCAGTCCGGAGATAGCGGGTCATCGTCGGAAAAGCAAGATATTCGTGCATATTGCAGGAAACTGAACACTCAGAATTATGCAGGATACTCTGACTGGAGAGTGCCAAACAGAAACGAACTTGCATCTATATTAGACCACGGCAAAGCGATGTATCCGCATTCTAATTTCCCAGGGATTCCAAGCGGCTCTGACTACTGGCTTTTGTCATCTTCGCTTCGCCCCGATAAAACGGAAGATTCATGGTCTGTGCATTTGTACCATGGAAGTATCTATTATAAAGGCGGCGGCCGTATCCGCTGTGTCCGCTAGTATGCGTTGTAAAGCCGATAAATTGACATAAAAACTCGATGTGTTAATCTTTGAGTTGTTTGTTTTTTTAGATGGAGGAAATTATGAACATCAATTTCGCTTTCAGAGGATTCGAGGAAAACAGTGACGGTCTTAAGGATTATGTAACCAAAAAACTTTCGAAAATCGACAAATTCGTTTCAGCGAACGCTGTCGTCGAGGTCGTTTTTCAGAAAGATAAAAACGGAAAGATCACCGAAATCAAACTGAATCACAACGGTGAGGAATTCCTTGCAAGTGATTCCGACGATAAAGAATTTCAGACTTCGATAGATCTCTGCATCGACAAGCTGGTAAAGCAGATCGCCAGATCTAAGGATAAGAAAGTCGACTCAAGAAGATCATAAAAAAGTGCGGGCGGGTAGCTCAGCTGGATAGAGCGTTGGCCTCCGGAGCCAAAGGTCGTGGGTTCGAATCCCGTCTCGCCTGCCATTTGAAATTATGAAAAGCGGTTTTCTTTTTATAGTAGTTTCATCGTTTTTTTTCTTTTTTGAACTGAACGCTGATGAATTTCTGTCATCTTACGAAGAAATCAAGGCGGCTTACGGTGAAAGTCCTTTTGAATTCGACCACGGCAGCGTTCCGCGCGTTTTTTCAACAACGATTCCGCAGGAAATAAAAAATTTTGAGGGGATCGAGCGCCGGCGTTTTTTTATCCGTCTGCTCGTTCCTGTCGTTCTGCTTGAAAACGAGAAGATCTCTGCGGAGCACGATTTTGTCATGTCACATGCCTCAAAAAAGGAATGGAATGAGGAAGACTGCAAAATTATTTATGAAATAGCGCAAAAATATAACATTGTCGATGAAAATCAGGATGTTTCGGCACTTTCTGAAGAGGAAAAGGAAAAAATCCGCTACTTTCTGGACCACAAAATAAGACCGGTGCCGCCTGCTATCGCTGTAGGCCAGGCAGCGCTTGAGTCAGGATGGGGGACCAGTCGTTTCGTTTTTGAGGGAAACAACCTTTTCGGGCATGTTTCGCCCGATCCTTCAAAGGGGATTAAACCAAAAAACTGGAGCGGAAACCAGCGTCACATCAGAATTTTTGACTCTATTCTCGAGTCGATCGAGGCTTATATGCTCAATTTGAACAGAAATCGCGCCTACAACAAATTCCGCTGGTATCGCAGAACGCATCCGAACGATCTTTCGAAAATGGCGAAAGGATTCGACAAGTACGCAATCATTAAAGAGGCTTATATCGGCAGGCTTCAGAGCGTGATGTTCAAGTTCGGCGTCCACAGAATCAACGATGCTAAACTTGAACCTGCCAAAAACGAAGTCATGCCTGTTTCAATGCAGCCTGTCAACTGAACATTTATTGTTTTTAAGAGATAAAAATGTCGCAAAAGGACGAATTTTTAAGAAATTTATACCAAAGGCGCGGTGGAATAAAGCTCGGTCTCGGGCGTGTCGCCGATGCTTTCCCTGTTATTTTTGAAAAACATATTCCTGTTTATCATGTAGCCGGAACAAACGGAAAGGGGACGGCGGTTTATGCGCTGGACCACATTCTCCGTTCGAACGGTTTGAAAACGGGCAGATTTATTTCGCCGCATCTTTTCAATTACAATGAGCGTATCGCTCTTGACGGAACGGATATCAGTGACGGAGAAGTATTTGAGATCTATAAATATCTTGAGAAAAAGATAAATAATTTCGATGAGTTGTCGTTTTTTGAGATAACTTTTCTGCTTGCATGGAAATATTTCGAAATTTCAAACTGCGACCGCGCGATTTTTGAAGTCGGGCTCGGCGGCAGGCTTGACGCGACAAATGTGATCGAAGGGCCGAAAACCGACATAATCACTTCGATCGGGCTTGACCACACCCATATTCTTGGCGATACGCTCGAGAAAATCGCTCTCGAAAAGCTTGGGATCGTCAAAAAAGGTGACACTGTTCTTATCGGCAGCGGCAGAGATTCTGTTTTTGACAGATGGATGGCTGAAACTGCCCGATCGCATGGAGCAAAAGTTGTCGAAGACGATAAACTTCCTGAAAATATTGAACTTTATGGTGATTTTTCAAGCCCTGAGCAAAAGAAAAATATTTCACTTTCACTCAAAGCGGCAATACTTTCCGAAAAAGAAGGGCTGAAAATACCGGATTTCGCTAATTTGAAACTCCCTGCCAGATTCGAGTTAATTGAGCCGGATATTGTTACAGATGTCGCGCACAATCCGCCGGCAATAGCGGCTCTGGTTGAAACTGTAAGGCGGAAATTAGGCAAAGTTGTCGTTCTTTATGGTGCCATGAAAGATAAGGATGTGACACAAGTGCTTGATTTTATTGGCGATATCTCCGATGAAATTTTTGTAGTCTCTCTTGAGGCAGATAATGACCGCGGTGCAAAAGCGCATGAAATTCTGGAACGGGCTTCCGCTGCTGCCGCGAAAAAAATAAAATTCGAGGCAACCGACGACGAGACAATGAGCCTGGCTCTTGACGCTGCACGCAAAAACGGAATGAAACTTCTTGTCACTGGAAGTTTTCATACAGTGGAAAAATTTGTAAATTTCAGAAAAAATAACTATAAGGCTTCGTTTTTTTGATTTTTTGGGGATTTACGATGAACGGTTTTATGAAAAAAGTTTTGATTTTATTGAGTCTTTGCTTGGTTTTCCCGCTTTTCGCGGAAGAAAACTACAACTTCGAGCTTTATACGATGAGCGGAAAGCTGCTTTCCACCAGCGAGATCATGAGAAAACCTGAAGCGAAATATCTGATAGTCGATTTTTTTGCAATGAGCTGCGAGCCGTGCAAAAGATCCCTGCCGCTTTGGGATGAATTTTATAAAGCGAACAAGTCGAAAGGGTTTGAATTCATTCTGGTTTCGCTTCCTGAGCAGGGCGACAGAAAAAAATATGAGAAAAGACTCAAAGCTTATTTTAAAGAGAATAAATTCGGTTTCACTATGGTTTTCGACAAATATTCAGTTTACGGCAAAAAATTCGGAGCTGTCGAAGCTGACGGCAGTGTCAATGTGCCGATGATTTTTATACTCGATAAATCTGGCAAAATTCTTTTTAAAGCTGATTCTTTCGATGCTGCGATGTCGAAAATCAAAACTCTTGAATAATATTTCCGCTAAATTTTTTTTCTGATTTCGTCAGCGATTTTTCTTGTCATCTCTACTGGATGATAATTTGCGAAAATTCCTGAAACTTTGAGCGCGTTTGCTGCGATAGTCGTGTTTTTGTCGATCGAATACTGCGAGAAGAAGTAGAAAGGAATTTCGGAAATTTCTTTTTTGTGCTTTATCGCAGCGAGAAGGCGTATCGGTGTTATAGCGCTGTCTGGCATGTCGATATCGCAGAGGATGAATGCAAGCGTGTCTTTCTGTTCTTTGATTATCTGAGCAGCTTTTTCTATGGTTTTTGCTTTTGCGGCATCAATATTTACGCGGCTGAATTTGTCGGCGATATCATCAAGATCAAATCTTTTCTGGCTTATTACGACCGCAGAGAGACGTTTTGAATTGTCGCTGCTTTCCGAAATCTGCTGGGTCTGTTCAAGCGCATTTATAAGCCTTTCGCTGAAGAACATTGTTTCTTTGAGTTGTTTCAAAGCATCTTTCGGAGGTATGTTGGATATTCTTGTCATCACATCGTAAGTGTCGGCGAGGAGCAGAGTGAGCGATCCGACAGGGATCTCGTTCAGTTTGAGCCCGCGCGGAAAACCCTGGCCGTTATAAGTTTCGTACATATTTTCAAGACAGTTCAGCGAAAGTTTGGAAAGCTGTACATCGGCGAAGAGTTTCGTTGCGATCTGTGAGTATGTTTTCATCTTGTCGGTATTGGTTTTGTTTTTTATATCAATGGCCGTAAGATGAAGTTTTTTGCCTACATCGTGAAGATAAGCTGCAATCGTGAGATCATAGATTTCAACTTCGGAAAGGTGGATCGCCTCGCCGATTTCCTTGCAGAGAATAGCGACGCGCTGTGAGTGTGCGAAATAAGCCGGTCCGCGTGCGGAATCAAGGAGATTGGAGAAAATCCGCAGCAGTTCGATAAGCTGGTTGCCCTGTTCCCTGACCCAGCTCGGCATGCTGCTTATCATGGAAGTCGTAACAGAGGTTACATCAAGTTTTTTATCGGAAAGTTCTGCCTGATTTACGATCATCGAGAATGTTTCGCGGTTTTCCTGCTTAATTTTATCCTCGTCCATTGTGGCGATATCCTGGATCCTATTCGCCATTTCGATATCGTTCGGATTGTCGAGGTTTATGATTCTATCGTTCGAGAGGAACATCGAGTTTATCGAAACAGCATTCCTGACGAGCCTGTCAAAAGCCATTGTATCGTTGTTGTACTGTTTCAGAATAAGAGCCTTTATTGCATTCGAAGCGGCGACGACGGGGACGACCGACTGAACGCCGTTAAGGAGAATTTTAAGCTCGTCGAAAAGTACCAGATTCTGCGGTTCATATGTCAGGATAGTGAGGCGGTAGTTGTTTATGCTGTATTTCAGCGGGAAAATGGTTTTGTCAAGAGCCATTTTGAGCGGAATCAGATCGCTCGGATTGGTTACAGCCATTTTTTCAAGCTTTTCACTTGTAATATACTGTACATTGAACTGCTGCGACAGATACTGCAGAAGATCAAGTTCCGAAATCTTGCCGAGTTTCAGAAGAATTTCTCCGAGATATGTCGGATGGTTTTTTTGAAAATTCAAAGCTTCGGACAAATCAGATTCCAGAATCAGTCCTTTATTTAAGAAATATTCACCGACTTTCATAGCCATGAGGAACTCCTTTCAAAAAAAACAAACTGCAAAAGCCGTATATTCTATATATTTAAAAAATAAAATCAAGTATTTTGTTTTACTTTTCCAGAAGCTTTACAGCCGCTTCGTGCATTTCCAGAATTGTTTCTTCTTTGCCGGAGCAGATGAGAAGTTTGTCGGTTCCGCTTCTGAAAAAAAGTTCCGTTTTTTCTTTTGCGGAGAATCTGTCGAGAGCGTGCATTTCGATGTCGTCAGTCATTGAAATTCCAATAAAATTCAAATCTTTACGCAGGATTTTGTCCCATTCGGGCGAAAGTGAAGCCGGAAGATCGCTGATTTCAGGCAGAAGAAGGTGCGCTTTCATCACAAATCCCGCCGCATTCGCAAGCTTGCGGTATGGAACGAGATCTTCTCTGGAAAGGTCTTCGAAAGGCTTGTTTATGAGCGGAAGTTCCGAGTGCGAATCCACAACAGTGGTTCCGTGTCCCGGAAAGTGTTTTATCACCGGAAAAACGCCGTGTTCCTGCATTTTTTTGATGTATATCGCCGCAAAATCGACGACTGTTTCGGGATCTTCCCCGAAAGACCTGTCTCCTACGATAGAGTTGTCTTCGCCGCTTCTCAGGTCAACATTCGGCGCCATGTTCATGTTTATGCCGGTTTCATGCAGTTTTTGAGCCAGGATCCCGATTTTTTCGGTTGCAGTTTCTTTGCCGTAAGTAACGAGTTCTTTCATCGAAGGAAGCGAGTAGTCTCCTTTCGGCAGCCTGCGGACTCTTCCGCCTTCCTCATCGATCGAGTGGAATTCGATCGACTCACAGAATCTTGTTGATTTTATTAAACTTTCAAGCGATTCGCAGCTTTCGACGTTCCTTTTGAAATAGATGATCCCGCACGGCGAAACTTCGCGCAGCATCGAGAGCTCGCTTTTTGTGAGCGAACTTCCCGAAAGCGATACGAACAACCGGTTTCCTGCTTCTTTTTTCAGTCTTTCAAGTTTCGGTGATATCATTTTAGCCTCCCCAAAAATCGCGGAAAATATAGCCGAAAGGATTTTCTCTGCAAATTTTGCCTGCTATTTTTGACAATATTTCTTTATTTTTTAAAGTTTCCCGTTTTTTTGCTCAAGTTACAGGAGGAAAAATGATTTTTATAGTCGATATCGGCAACAGCAACACGGTCGTAGGAATTTACAAAGGCGAAAACCTCATAAGAAGATGGCGAATCTCGACCGACAGAACTCTCACAGTCGATGACATAGCTGCTAAACTTTCGGCGCTTATGATGTTTGACAGGATCGAGACGAAAGACATCGCGCAGTGCATAATCAGCTCGGTCGTTCCGACATGGAACCACGCATGGGAGCGTTTTTCGATCGAGTTTCTGAACATAAAGCCGCTCTTTTTGAGATACAACACCAAGTGCGGTATTTCATTGGATATTCTGAATCCGTCCGAAATCGGTGCAGACAGGATCGCAAACTCCGTGGCGGCTTCGGCGATGTATCCGCAGGGTTCGTTCATAATTGATTCAGGCACCGCGATAACGCTTGATATCGTGACTCCCGAAAAGAAGTATATCGGCGGCGCGATCATGCCAGGCATAATGATTTCGATGGAGGCGATGTCTCTCAGAACCGCGAAACTGCCGCGTTTCGAGCTTGACAGACCGCATCATGCCATCGGAAAATCTACACTCGAAGGACTTACGAGCGGTGTTTTCTACGGTTTTGTCGGAATGGTCGACCGCGTTATCGAAGAATCGTTGAAAGAAGTCGATTTCAAACCAAAAATCATCGCAACCGGCGGACTTGCGGGCGCGATCGCCTCAGCTTCAAACTATATCAGCGAATTTGACAGGGATTTCACCCTGAAAGGTCTAAGGATCATCGCGGAACTCAACAGATAAATTGTAGAACCGATCTCTACTTGCCTCTTATTCCTTGGCTCTGCTCTGGAGGGCAGAAGATAGGGAGTTTAGGGAATTTAGGGTGTCTAGGGTGTTTAGGGACTTTTTTCCCTAGATTCCTTAGATTCCCTAGATTCCCTGCTTTCCTTCCGGTTTTCGTTTTTGTGATCGCAGCCGGTACATTTGTTCGGTGAAACCTCCGTTTTTCTCGAAGTTGTCGGCGAGTCGCTGCAACTGTCTGAAAAGCAGATAATCGGCCTGTTTTATCAGGACAATACACATGTTTGCTATTGTTTCAGGCGGTCTGGTCTGTGCGATTTCCATAAAAAAGTCAGGGTCGCTGTGCCTCCGGCCGAGTTCACGCATTTTCAGAAGTTCAGGGGAATTTTCCTCCCACTGCCTGTGATTGCGGGTTTTAATATAATCTTCGTAGTCCTCAAGCAGCTCTTGAAGACTTGCTTTAGCGACATTCACGAGTTTTATTTCGGTTTTGGAACTTGTGATTCCGGCAGCACAACCTTCAATTATGTTCTGCTTTCCAGAACGTGCAGCCTGTATCATTTGGTCGCAGGTGCGGTCTCCTTTCTGCAGAAAATGTTCCACAAAATAGTAGGTGAGACAGAAAATCACATCCGCTTTCCGGTACGAAATCAAATTCTTATAATCACCCTTCTGTCGAATCAGCTTTTCATTTTCCATTAACAGCCTCATTTTCGAAGAATCAAAAAATCCGCGTTTTATTTAATAAGACTTCAGATAAAATCAATTTTTATTAAAAATTTCCTTGCGAGCATACAATTCTACTAAAACCAAATTAAACTCCTTAAACTCCCTAAACTCCCTAGATTCCCTAAACTCCCTAGTTTCCCTAGTTTCCCTAGT
>DBYC01000030.1:0-19513 GCA_002310035.1 bacterium UBP6_UBA1196 | reverse complement strand
TTCCCTAGTTTCCCTAGTTTCCCTAGACTCCCTAGTTTCCCTGTTGGTCGCTGAGCTAGTCGAAGCACTATCTCACACAACGACAGAATTTGATTATATTTCGGAAAATATTGGTTTTCGGATTTTAAATTATTCGCCTTTCGGGTTGTGGCCATACATGTTTGTGCCAGGCTGGCTGTCAGTGGCTGTCCAGACGATAAAGATTATACCGCCGATTATCGGAATTAGGTTGATAAGATAAGATTTGCCGGATTTGCCGATATCGTGAAGTCTGCGCCATGATACTGCTAAACCAGGACAGAGTGTGGCAAGAGAATATAAATTTAGCAGAGTATTGTTGCGGTATCCTCCGATAATCATAAGGATTACCACTACAATAAGATCAAACAGCATGAAATACCAGAACTCACTTCTTCTTGCACGGCCTTTGAAATTGGCATAGTTCAAAAAGCATGTTTTGACTGCCTCAAAAAATGTCATTTTTGATGAAGAAAGAAAGTTCGGTCTTTCATAGTTCAGTTCATCATAGCTTCTTTCCGATGTAGCAGGTGTTATGGGGTTCTCGCCCTGCTTTGTGCCGCATTTGGAACAGAAAGTAGTTCCTTCATCGATTGGTGCACCGCAGTTTGAACATGTTTTTTGTTCCTGAGTCTGTTTCGCGCCGCAAGCGTTGCAGAATGTAGCATCGTCAGCCAATTCTTGTTTGCATTTAATACATTCTTTCATCGTTGACCTCCAAAAAGTAAAAAAGTTCCTAAGATTATTGAAAAAAGTTGCAGAAATTTACTTGGAAAACTTGACTTTATTCCTGAATCAAATATGATTAAAATGTGATTCTTGATTCAAAAAATTCATATCAGCCTTGCAATAGTCGTCTTTTTAAAAAATCAAAAACAAGATATGTTAAAGATGAGCGTGGAAAATGCAAGTTTTTTTTAAGAGTCACATCGTGTCGGCGGGTTTATTCTTTTATCGATCCTATGAGCTGACTCAGATTTTCTTTTCTTTTTTCGAGATACTCCTCAAGTTTTTCGGCACATTCGCCTGCGATTGCGGGGTTGACGAAGTTGTAAGCGCCGATTTGCACCGCTTTCGCGCCTACGATGAGGAAGTCGAGAACATCTTCGAACGATGAGATCCCGCCGATTCCGATGACTGGGATTCTGACGGTTTTGGCTGTCTGCCAGACCATGCGGAGGGCGACAGGTTTTATCGCCGGGCCGCTCAGTCCGCCGATTTTGTTGCCGAGGATGAAAGTTCTTTTCTCGCGGTTTATAGCGGTTCCGATTAGCGTGTTTATGAGCGAAACGGCATCAGCTCCGCCTGCTTCTGCAGCAAGTGCAGTCTGCGTTATGTCGGTTACGTTAGGCGAGAGTTTGACTATTACAGGTTTATCGGTCGCAGCTTTTACAGCTTTTGTAAGTCTTTGGATTATTTCAGGATTTGCGCCGAAAGCCGAGCCGCCTGACTTTACGTTGGGGCAGGAGAGGTTCATTTCGAAAGCGTCGATCCTTTCATTTTTTGAAAGTATTTCGGTGAGGCGCACGAAATCCTCTTCCGAAGAGGCGTAGAGGTTCACGATTATCGCGCATTTGAGAGTGCTGATTTTTGGCATGATCTCATCGAGAAAATACTTCGAGCCGCAGTTTTCAAGTCCTATCGAATTGAGCATTCCCGAAGCTGTTTCAACTACTCGGGGTGAAGGGTTTCCGGCTCTCGGCTCAATAGAGATCCCTTTTGTGCAGAATCCGCCGATTTTGTTGAGATCCATGAATTTTTCGAATTCGATTCCGTATCCGAAAGTTCCGGAAGCGGTGAGAACAGGGTTCTGCAGCCGCAGTTTTCCGATATTTACCGATAGATCCATTCTGTTCTCCTTGAAGATTTTTCAGACGTTAGAGGAATTATTTGACATCACTCGGCGGAACGATGATCTGGACTGCTTTTTTGGAAAGATATGCGCCTTCGCCCATAACCATAGCCTCTGCATTGTAAAGAATCGAAGTGCTTGTGAGGTTGGGGCAGAAATCGTTGTGGAACTGGACATCGAAAGTGACGACTGTTCCCGGTTTTACTTCGCTGAATTTCCAGCCTGCCGTGTCAAGTCCGGCACCTTCCGGCGGTTCGGCCTTTATAGGAATTCCGCCGATTATGAATTTTGAAATGTTTTCGCCGTTGCAGATATCGGTCGCGGCACCTTCGACCCAGACATCCATCTGGACGAAAGAGGTGAGCGATTCGATTGCTTCGCCGATTTTTTCACTCATCGGTTTGCCGTCAGCCGCAACGGCGTCAGTTCCGACTGCAAAGTTGAAATAATGTGCTTCCTGTGTTCCGTCCGGCAATGTTGTTGTCCACTGAGTTTTTGTCGCCTTGGAGACTGTTTCGAAAAAATTCGTGATCTGTTTGGTTCCTTTTGTGCCGGAAGAGTCGATCCCTATGAATTTTGCATTCTGCTGAATCATCGTTTTGATTGCGAGCTCGGAAGCTTCCTTGTTTTCAGGCGGCATATAGGTGTCAGTCGGCGCTTCGTCTGTTATCAGAATGAGGATCGGCATCGCCTTGTCGCGGAAGCAAAGGCCTGCGCGGTTTCCTACACGGCCGGTGCAGTCGGGAAGAGGAATGTTGCATTGAGCTTTTTCTGCGTCAACAGGCATCCATGACACTGAGGGCGGAGTCGAGCACTGCCCTATAATGTCTTCGCTTACCGTCGCGGCATAGAGGACGAGCCAGTCGCATTCCGTGCCGCCGTAAGTCTGCGGAGTCGAGTCGATTGCATTTTTGAGTTCGTCAATATCTTTTGTGACGAGAGTGTCGACTTTGTAAACTTTGTCCATATCTTTGTCAAAATCCATGAAATGGACGAAAGCATAGGCCGCGTCAAGCGTTCCTTCGTTCAAAGTCGCAACTTTTTCAACGACATCGGTTTTGATTTTGTCTTTAAGATTCTGCTGTTCGGCATCCATCGAAGTCGAAAGATCAAGCATGAAAGCGACGTCGATTTTTGAAATGTCGGTGTCGAATTCCCATGTTCTGCTTGCATTCCAGTTAGCGTTGTAGGGAAGGACTACATAGATGTTTCCTGCCGGAACATGGCTTTCCGGATCAAGCGGATCGGTCTCGAAAGCGATTTCAGCCATATCGTCGTCACCGTCGCCGTCTGTATCTTTGTTGTAAGGATCAGTATTGTATTTTTTCTCTTCACGGTCGATAAGTCCGTCGTTGTCGCTGTCCTTGTCAAGATAGTCGGCGATTCCATCGCCGTCGGTATCCTTGCAAGGAAGTGACGGACATTCTTCTTTGTCGCTAAAGTTGTCGTTGTCGCTGTCTGTATCCTTGCATTCCGGAATTCCGTCGCCGTCGTTGTCATCGCATCCTTCCTCGCCGTTGGGGATTCCGTCGCCGTCTTCGTCCTGGTCGTCAGGGCCGCAGATCTTGACACAGTCCATTTCATCCTCTTCCTCTTCTTCGGATTCAGAATCGGAAGTGCCGGTATCGGTGTTCCCGCTGTCAGAAGAAGTATCTGAAGTACCGTCATGTGAATCTCCGGTGTCTGCCGAGCCGGAATCTGCTGAATCGGAGGTGTCGGAATTCGCGGAATCCGAATTTGCGTTGTCCTCATCGTCTCCGCATGAAATCAAACAGAGCAAAAACAAAAAAACAAGAATTGAAACTGTCAGTTTTTTCATCGGTTTTCTCCTGAAAGTTCAAAAAACAAACATAAAATTATAAGGAAATCCGAATTAAAATCAATAGCGGAATTTAAATGAAAAGATTTTCCTGCTCGGCTTCGTTTTTTAGTGTGAGATTTTGAACGCCTTTAAGCGATGTAAACCATTTTTCTGAATAATTACCGGATATTATAACGCTGCTTGGTTTTGAACCCATGATAAATTCCCTGATCCGCGGGAGATCGTCCGAAGCAAAATAGCCGCTGTCTGCCGGAAGAAGAAGAGTCGTGTTTTCTTTGAAAGGAAGAGAGATGTCAGGCAGAAAAGTCAGGAAAAATAAAGAATCGTTTATAAGAATATTGAATTTTTCTTTTCCTGAAGAGATCCCGGCCATCGAGATTTCGAAACTGCCGACTTTTACCTGCGTATTTTCAGAAAAATTGAGGAATTTACGCAAATTCGACGATTTTGCGATTTCAGCCGATGTGATCCTTGTTTTTTCCTTTACGACTGAATCGGTTTTTTTGGTCAGGATAAGAATGTCGGAGATGCCCGGAAAGCGCGCCGGCTTGTTGATCCTTAGCGTTCTTCCTAGATGGGTTATATTGAATGCGGAATGGACTGGCATTTAATATTTTTCCCAGATTTCATTCATTATTTTGTCGCGCAGAGCCCACATCGGCTTGAAACTTTTTGACGGAAAGCCGTTTATCGCGAACGCGAAGAGGTATAGTTTGCCGCTTTTTGCCTTCATCACGCCGGAAAGTGCCGCTACACCAGTGAGGGAGCCTGTTTTGCCGCGGACAAGACCGGAATTTTCACTGTTTGTGCCGGCGCGTTTCAGCGTACCGTCTTCTCCCATCACCGGAAGCGACGAGAAAAAATCGATGCTGCCGTAATAATCGCTGAAAACAGATTTCAACAGCTTGATGTAAAATGTGCCGGTAAGATAGTTTTTATCGTTCCCGAGACCGCTGCCGTTCACGATATCGATCATCTCACCAAGTTCGTTTTTTGCGAAATCTTTAAGTATTTCGACACCTTGCTTGACATCTCCGCGCATTGTCGCACCCATATAAAATTGAAGGCTGTCGGCGATGAAATTTGACGAATAAAGATTCATGGTGCGGATTATGTCGCGCAGCGGATTGCTTTTGTAGATGAAGTTTATCCGTTCCGAAGATGTGAAAAACTGGTCGTCCAGATGTTCACGCGCGATTTCGGTTTCCTCGTTTTCGCCCATCAGATTGAGCAGTGTCACGATGAAATAGCGGGCAGGATCGGCGACTCTTTTGAAAACAGCTTCGTGTTTCCGGCGTTTTATCCCCAGAGTTCCTTTGATTGCAAGCTCGGTCCTGTTTCCGGCTTTCTGTGCGCCTACGACAAGCTGGTTGTTGCCGTCATCGGTTCCTGTCGCAGTGTTTTTTATCGAAAAATAGCTGCTGGGAGCAGAGAGCGTTACTTCAACAGGCTGGTCTTTTTCGTGTCCTTTCACGAAGATCGCGACGGCATTGTAGTTCAGGCTCAAAGGGGAGATGTAGGCAAGATAGCCGTTGTCGCCCTTGTCGCCGCTTTCAGCGCTGTAAGCCCCTTTCTGACCGTAGAGGAAATCGTCGACCACGACTTTTTTGATTCCTTTGACACCGAGCCTTTTGAGGTCTGAAGAGACGACCCAGAGTTTTTCGATGACCATTTCGGGGTCGCCACCGGCCTTGATGTAAAGTGTTCCGTTTTCGGTGTCGAACGAGAATTTAGTAAGGAATTTGAAACCGCCGCCGAGATGTTTGAGCGCCGCCGCAGAAGTCAGAAGTTTGAGATTGGATGCATAGAGGAAAGGCTTGTCGGCATTGATGCTCAGAACATTTTTTTTGGTTTCGGTGTCGTAGAGGACAAGCGAGATGTTTTGTTCCGAAACGGGTGAAAAATCGAATGACGGAGTTTCGCCGCTGAGAACGCGGAATACGGAGATCAGGGCGATAAAAAGCAGAAATACTGTTTTATTCATCTGAATTTTTTGTTTTGCGTCTGACTGTTCTTTTTTTCGGAGCAGCTTCCTGCTGTTTGTCAGCCGGTTTTTTCTCCTCGGATGCTTCGGGAACGAATGATTTTTTTCTGGCAGATGTTCTTTTTATTTTTTCTGCCGCAGGTTTCGGTTCCGGCTCGGTTTCCTGCTTTCCGGCAGGCTTCGGAGCGGGTTTGTTTTCAGACCTGGATCCAGGTTCCGGTTTTGATTCCTGTTTGGGCGCCGGTTTCTGGACAGGCTTCGGCTCCGGTTTCTGGACAGGTTTCGGTTCCGGCTTTCTCACAGGTTTCTGTTCCGGTTTTACTTCCGGTTTCGGAGTCGTTTTCTGTTCGGGTTCAGGTTCAGGTTTCGGTGCCGGATCAAGAGTCTCGGAAACGGTTTCAGGCTTTATTCCGTTGAGCGTTTCCGGCATTGTTCCTGCTTGCTGCTGATGCTGCCCGCCGTTTCTGTTGCGGCCGTGCCTGCGGTTTCTTCTGCGTCTGCCGCCCTGCTGTCCTTCATTCTGCTGGTTTCCGTTTTCTGCGTGTTTTTCGGTGTTTCCGGCCGGTCCGGAGAAATTTTTTTCTTCCGGTTTGACATCAGGAATGTCGTCAAGGTCGTTGAAATCACTTTCCATGACGATTTTCGTTATTATCGGCTCGAGGAGCAGGTGGATCTTCGTTTTCGCGGTCCCGTAGAGCATTTTGAAAGTATAGGGAAGTTTTTCCGACTGCCCGATCATTTTGTCGATCGATTTGAATGTCTCGACGATCAGCTCCTTTTTCGCCTTGGTTTTCTCGTTTTTGTCGATTATGCCGTTTATGAACGATATTCCGCGGGCGATTTCGTCTGTCAGCGCCGCGATTTGTTCATGTGTGATGAATTTACCTAAAATTTTCTCAAGAGATGTTATATCTTTCATGAAAAATTCCCCGATATTTAGTAGATATAATCAGTTTTTTTAGACAAGTTTTGCAAGCATTTTGTAGAAAGGAGCGATGAGCGTAACCGGAGCATCGATCGTTCTCAGATATTCGATCTTCATTTCGACCGAGTCGCGGAGCAGGTCCTTATACATCGGATCTGCCGAGAATTTCGCCATGTCGTAGACCGCATCGAAATCCTTCTGGACATTTTTGAATGTTCCTTTGTCGGGAAGCATAAGTCCTGCGAGAGTTTTCCATTCTTTCCAGTCGATCTCGTTCCTTGCGATCTTCATGTAGGTCGCGAGGACAAGCTCGTCGCTGAGACAGCCTTTAGTTCCGTTGGTGTAAGGAGTTGTGTTGACGAGGATGAGTTTGAATTTGCCTTTTCTCATAGCTTTTGCGAAGAGCTCGATCTCAGTTGCAACATCCCATGTCGCGTCGGAGTTTCCTCCGGGGATGATTTTTGAATCAGAGCAGCAGTCGCATTCGGTCGTGTATGAGAACCATGTCGAAGCGATGAGGTCGGCGTCTTTGATCATCATTACTGGCGGAAGGCTTTCCTCTTTTACGAGAAGAACGATGTAATCCGGCATTGAAAGATCCTTTTCTTCCTGATTGAAGATCGTATGGATCTGAGCGTTCGGAGAAAGAAGCGGATTGAGATCGAAATCCTTTTTGCCGTCTGCCGTGTTGATAAGCGCGAGATTTTCAGCCGAAACTATTTCCGGTGTTCCTTTTGTCGAAACTGACGCGCAGTCTATTGACTCAAAACGGTTCCTTCCAAAGTTTATAAGTGATTTTTTCTTGTTCTGTCCAGATACGACCATAAGAAGTCCGGAATTGCCGCTTGCCGTTACTGAAATCGTCTCGCCTTTTGCCGGAGTTTCGGCAGCGTGGGCGTTGAGGCCGAAGAAATCCCTTTCACATTCACAGGTCGATACGGTGAGGAATGTCGTGGAATTGGATTCGCTTTTTTTGTTTACGGTTTTTGTCAGAGTTATCGTTTTGGCGGTTCCGTTGACAGGCAGAAGGTCGCCGGTCGGTGTTTCGATGCCGGTATTCCATGCGAGGATCTTTACGGCTTTATCGATTTCAGAGAAGTTTTTCGCGCCGAGAAGGAAAGCTGTGTTCGTTTCGGTGTCATAGATCATCATGAATTTCTGCGGTTCCTCCTCGGTTTCGTTGTGCGCCTTGGATTTCCAGTAAAGCCATTCTTCGTTTTCCCATTCAGGATAACATACGATCCTTAGCGCCGGCATTCCGGTCTTGCGGCTTTTTGTGTAGGTCTTTGTAGTTGTCTCGTTTATCGGGTAGAAGTGGATCGCCGTGTCGAGAAGCAGTTTCGGGAACTGGGTCGGAACGACGACGTCTATTCTGCAGTTGAAATCGGGATTGTCGGTCAGATATACCGAATGGAGCATCATTTCGCGCTGGATAAGGTCGTAAGCGGCTCTTCTGACGATATCGAGCAGCTCTTCCCTTTCATCGGCCGAGTCGGGATTTGCAAGAGCCTCTTCAGTTGTCGGAACTGTTTTTACGAACCAATCGGAATCACTTGTGTTTTCGCATGTAAAATTCGAAAGAACCGTAGCGTTTCCGGAAAAGGTTTCGTCAAATTTCGGCATGTTTCTGTCTGAAACGACGACTGTCGTCTGCTGTTTCGCGGCAGAGTATAACTCGTCGACCGAAACGGCCGAGGTCGCCGGAGCGTTCATGACTGTAAGTGCCAAAGCCTGAATCTCGGAAACATTCTTTTTTGTTCCCGCTGCGATGAAATCGACTGTACTCATTGTCTTAATCCCCCTAAATTATTACAAAATACGAAAAAAACGAAAGATTATACGCAAAAAAAGCCAAAATTCAAATATAATTTTTCTGTTGACAAAAATTATTAAAATCAATTAAATTCCGCCGTTTTTTGTTAATTTGTTTCAGGAAAAAAATATGTTTACGCACATTTTGGTCCGTTACGACGAGATCGCTTTAAAAAAACGCAACCGCGCATGGTTCGAAGATCTGCTTTTAAACAACATCAGGTCGAGTGTCGCGGGTGTCGCTTCCGCCCGCAAATTCCGCGGCAGGATGGAAGTCGAGCTCAAAAACGCCGATTCGCTTGACGATGTCGTGAACCGCCTTTCGCTTATTCCCGGAATCTCAAGTTTTTCGCCCGCTTTCAGGCTTCCGCTCGACGCAGAGTGGAACGAGATCGTGGAAAAAGCGGTCGAACTCGCGAAAATAGCCGAAAAGGACGGCACTAAAGTTCTCAAAGTTATCTGTACCCGCTCGAACAAGGCCTATCCCGGCAATTCGATCGACATTCAGAAAAAACTTGCCGGCGCGGTCCTTTCGATAATGGACAAAGTTTTTACCGTTTCGATGAAAGACTACAACTTCGCTCTCGAAATAGAGATCGACAGCTCCGGGATCTACATTTTCAGCAAAAGGATAGCCGGAACACGCGGACTTCCCGTAGGATGCGCGGGCGAATACCTCTCGCTTCTTTCGGGCGGGATCGACAGCCCGGTCGCTTCTTATCTCACGATGTGCCGCGGCGGAAAGGTAAACTATTTGAGTTTTTATTCGCCGCCTTATACCGGAGAAGAGAGTATGAAAAAACTTGAGGATCTGGCGCGCCACCTCAAAAAATATCAGGGCGTTTCAACAAAACTCTATATCGCGCCGCTCATCGACATCCAGCTTCTCATCCGTGCAAGGTGTTTTGAAGGATACCGCACGATCCTGTTTAGAAGAATGATGTTCAAAATAGCAGAAAGGATCGCGACAGAAAACGGCTATCAGGCTTTGATCACCGGCGAATCGCTTTCTCAGGTCGCAAGCCAGACGATAGAAAACCTCACCTGCATCAACGACGCAGTCAAAACTATGCCCGTCATCAGGCCGCTCATAACTTACGACAAAAACGACACGATAAAAATTTCCGAAAAAATAGGTGCTTTCCCGATATCGATCAGAAACTGCCCCGACAGCTGCACAGCTTTTCTGCCTAAGTCGCCGATAATAAAGGGAAAACTCGACCGGGTCCTTGCCGAGGAAAAGAAGCTCGAGCCTGAAATTTTTGATCTTCTTGAAGAATCTATGAAAAATCTCAAGGTCATTGAGATATAAAACAGCTTTTCTTGATTTTTTTTGAAAATCTGCAAAATATTCCGCCGTTGTTTTTTTAAAGTCTGAAAGGTTATTGTTAATTTTTTAAAGGAGAAAAAAATGAAAAAGTTTTTGGTTTTGACGATGTCTGTTTTTGGTATGTTCATGCTGGTTTCATGCGGTAGCAGCTCAAATATGCACTGCGAAACAGAGAGCTTTGAAGACGGTTATTGCGGCGACAAAGAAGTCAAAGCATGCTCCGACGGGCATTCAGCGTACTACGAAATCGGCGATAAAAGATTTAACTGCAAATCGGCTGGCGACTGTTCCAACACCGTAGCGGAAGTTATGGCATACTGCTCGAAAAACGGCGGTAACAAAGGAGGAGACGGCGACGACAACAACACTTACGAAGGCGAATATATTTGCAATGAGATGGATACTTGCACCGACGGATCGAAGTTGAAACTCTGCACAAACGGCGCAGACTCATACTACGAGATCCATGAACACAAATATACATTTTCCAATACTGATATGGAAGCAAAGCAGCAGGCTACGGTGCAAGCAATGGAAGAATGCGGTCTTATCGGCGGAGATGAAGGCGACACGGAAGACGAAGGTGACACGGAAGACGAAGGCGACACCGAGGACAACGGCGATACCGAAGACGGCGGAGACAACGGTGACTCTGAACCCGATGATCCGATGTGCAGCGAGCTCGAAGAATGCACTGACGGCACAACTGTTAAAATGTGTGTCGCGGGAGGCAAAACATATTACGAAGTTCACGACAACAAGTACGAATTCGACCAGTCAGATTACACATCCGTGCAGGACGCTATGAACAAGGCTTACGCTGAGTGCGGCATAGCAGAATAATTCCGATTCCCGAAAGACCGAAAATCAATCATAAAAATAAATCATTAAATTCTTTAAAATTTCCGAAGATTTAAGTCTGTTTCAGTATTTTTTTAGAATTTGAAAAGCTTAGAAAAGCCCGCCGTCGGGAGCGATCGTCTCGTCGGAGTGGTCGATAAGATTTTTGTATGTGTTCTTGAGGATGTCGAGCTTTGTTTCGATGTCCTGAAGTTTTTCAAGATCGAGTTTGTCGCTTTTGATATAGGTTTTAGTGCCGGAAATGAGGATCTCCATTTTCTCCATTTTGTCGTTTCCGATCTTGGAGTTCGCGAAGATCTGGTAAAGTTTCGGCTTCATGGTTTCAAGTTCGAAAAGGTAATTTTCGATACTCTGGACGATTTCTTCGACCATTGTTTTTTCGGCGAGGTCAAGGTAGTAATCCGAGTTTTCCTCGATCTTTTTCTGAAGTTCCTCTTTTGTCATGTTGCCGGTTGAAGCGACAGTGATTCGCTGCGAGATGCCGGTATCCATATCCATCGCCTGAACTGTGACGATACCGTTTATGTCGATTTCGTAAGTGACTCTTATTTTTACTTCGCCGCGTTTGGCCGGACGGAGACCGTCAAGTTCGAATTCACCCAGGATCTCGTTTTCAGAAGCGACAAGCGAATCTCCCTGAAGCAGCAGGATCTTCGCTTTTTCCTGATTGTCGTGCGATGTTACGAAAATATCGTCGACTGATGTCGGAACTGTCGAGTTTTTCTGGATCAGAGTGTAGAACATGTCCTTGCCGACAGCGATCCCGAGATTGTGCGGGGTCACGTCAAGGAGAAGCATGCCGTTGTCCTCGCCGCTTGACTCCTCTTCTATGAATTTAGCCTGAAGAGCCGCACCGATCGCGACTGTTTCGTCCGGATTTATATTTTTCAGGATCTGCACATTCGGGCAGAAGTTTGCAAGTTCGCTCTGAAGAAGCGGCATTCTTGTCTGACCGCCGATGAGTATGATCCCGGAAAGGTTGCCGGGGGTAAGCTGGACTTCCTGCAGAGTCTTGTCGAAAGTATTGATCGCCTTCTGGATGAAGGGAAGGGCGAGTTCCTCCAGTTTTTCGCGTGTGATCTCGGTTTTGTAGTGGATGAAGTTTCCGTTGACTTCGGTCAGATACGGGATTTCGATCGAAACGCTTGTCTGGATAGTCAGGTTCTTTTTCGCGGTTTCGGCGTAGTCGCGCAGTCTCTGGATAACGAGCTGGTCTGTGATTTCCGTCAGGCTGTAACGGTTGGCAAGGTCTTCAAGCAGATAGTCGAGAAGCGCGTTAGTGATGTCTTCTCCGCCGAGGAACGTGTTGCCGGCGGTCGCGACTACATTGAAAGTGTCTTTAGAGACTTCCATCAGCGTGATGTCGAATGTTCCGCCGCCGAAATCGAATACGGCGAGCAGCTTTTCTTCGGTGAACGACTTTGAAAAACCATAGGCGAGAGCTGCCGCTGTCGGCTCGTTGATGATCCTCAGAACTTCTATTCCGGCGATCGCAGCCGCGTCTTTCGTAGCCTGACGCTGCTTGTTGTTGAAGTATGCCGGAACGGTGATGACCGCTTTCGTGATAGTGTCGCCGATATATTTTTCGGCAGTGCCGCGCAGTTCTGTCAGAATATAAGAGGAAATCTCCTCGGTCGAGAAATTCTTTCCGAGTGCCGGAATGTGGACTTCGAGTCCGTTGCCTTCCTTGCCGGGGATGACTTTGTAGGAAAGCGTCGGCAGTATATGGCTTATCGCCGCGCTTTTGAAATCGTGTCCGACGAGCCTTTTTATGCAATAGACTGTGTTTTCTGCATTCGTCATCATCTGCTGATAGGCTTTTGCGCCGACGACTTTGCCTATCTCGCCGTTCAGATCATTTTTTACGAAACTTACGATCGAAGGGATCGTCGATTTTCCTCCGTCGTCCTTGACAACTTCAGGCCTGCCGTTTTTTATGACTGCAACGCATGAGTTCGTCGTTCCCAAATCAATTCCGATAACTGTCATTTTTCACCTCGCCATCCAAAAAAACAGCGAATATGCTAATACAAAAATATATAACATCAAATTTTTTGCTGAAAAAGGCGCAGAGTCGCGTAAATTCAGCATAAAATGAGCTTTCGCGGACGAAGTTCCTGTAAAACTTGACAATAAAATCTCGGAAAGTAGGATTCTCAGTCTTTTTTGTGGAAGGTTGTTCATCATTTTTTATTTTTATAGGAGAAAAACATGAGTATTCAGACTTCGGAATTCAGAAGAGGTTTAAAGATCGAGATGGAGGGAATTCCTTACCAGATCGTCGAAATGCAGCACATTCAGCAGAAAAGAAGAGCGGTCATCAAGACGAAGCTCAGAAATGTCCTTAACGGTTCGATCGCAGAGTACACTTTCCTTTCCGGCGAACGTGTCGACAGCCCCGACCTTGAAGAAAAGAACATGGAATACCTTTATCAGGACGGCGAGCATTACATTTTCATGGACAACGAGTCTTTCGAACAGCTTCCGATCGACGAGAAGGTTATTGAGGATGTAATTCCGTATATGCCTGAAAACACTCAGGTTACCGTTCAGTTCTACAACGGTTCGCCGATTTCGGTCCAGCTTCCTCAGTTCATTGAACTCGAAGTTACCGACACCGAACCCGGCTTCAAGGGCGACACGGTAACGACTTCATACAAACCGGCTAAAGTTTCCACAGGCGGTCAGGTCATGGTTCCGCTTTTCATTTCCAACGGTGATGTAATCAAAATCAGCACCGAGGAATTCACCTACATCGAAAGAGTAAAAAAATAATTTTTGAAACAGGTAACTAAAGTGGCAAACAACAATAGCGGCAAATTCTTTCTCAAAGGCAAAAAGGCTGTTTCGGAAATCGAGCAGTTTGAAGAGCTTATCAGGAAAAACCCCGAGGATGACAGAGCTTATGTCAGGCTGGCTGAGCTTTACGCAAGGGCTGGAAGAGAAACGAAAGCCATAGAAACTTATGAAAAAGTCGCGGTGATTTTCGAGAAAAAAGGTTTTCTCAACAAGGCAAAAGCCGTTTTGAAGCAGGCTCTGCTGCTCAATCCGGAGCACGGCAAGATAAATGTCCTTCTTGCAGACTACGACAAACAGAGCGGCCTTGTCAAAGATGCTGCGATGCGCTACAACACGGCAGTGAATTATTATGTAAAAATCGGCAATAAAATGGCGGCGATAAACATTCTCCGCAAAATGCTCGAGCTTTATCCCGGCAACGTCAACCTTTCGGTCAAGCTTGCAAACATGCTTGTTGCTGAAGGAATGAACCACGATGCCGAGAAAGTTCTTCTGCCGATAGCCGAATCGCTGAAGAACAGCGACAAGGTGAACGAGTATGTCTCTGTTCTGAAACTGCTCTACACTGCGACGGGAAGTGATTCCGAAATAGGAAGGACGCTTGTCAATTTCTACCTTAAAAAAGGAAGCTATTCCAATGCGCTCATTGTTCTTCAGAAACTTGTAGTCGACAATCCCGACACGATCGAGTTCCTCGAAAAGCTCGCTTTCGTTTTTGAAAAGCTCGGCGAGACCCAGAAACTTATCGCGATATACAAGCAGATCGCCGTCGTCTACACAAAACACAAGAATTATGCGGAACGCGACGAGATGTACCGTAAGATTCTTGAACTTGACCCTGACGACCGTGAAGCCCTCCTTATTCTCAATGAAAATGCGAAACTGCGCGATATTATTTCCGATAAAATAAACACTTCCGGTGATGTCGCGGCTGAAGGCCAGCAGGATTTCGTCATTGACGTAGCTGCGGCGAAACCGCACAAACCGTCGGTTAAATCGGCTGTCAAGGAGGCGCGTTCGTTTTTGACCTATAAGCTTTTTGACAAGGCTGTCGAAAAGATAAAATCGACCGAAGGCTGGGAATCTTCCGACGATGCGTATGATGTTCTGATCGAGGCGTTCATCGAGGAGGGAAAAGTCGAAGAAGCCGGCGGGCTTCTGATTTCTCTGATAGATCTCAAGGTTTCCGAAGGCAAGACCGGCGAAGCACGCGATCTGCTCGGCGATGCAGAGGAGATGCTCGGCAGCAGTGATGCCAGGATCATAGCGCGCAAAAGCCAGCTGACCTTGCAGGGAAGTGATTTCTCCGATCCCGAAGCAGGTGTCGACGGCGGAGTTTTCAGCGGTATTCCCAATCTTGAAAAAGATGAAAAACCTGAAGAGAATGCACCGGCAGCCGCAGAAACAACGGAAGACGCGGAACCGAAAGATGTTCCGCCGCATTCCGACGAAACGGCTGAACCGCCGCAGGAAAGACTTGACGAGCTTGAGTTCTACATCACGATCGAAGATTTCGTCAGTGCTACCGAACTTCTCGAGGAACTTCTCGAAAGTTTCCCGAATTCGGCTTTCTTAAAAGATATAAGAGCTGCTATCCCTGAAAATAAAGGAGAGTAAGGTGAAAAAAAATTCGATATTCTTTTTTGTTTTTCTGCTGTTCGCGCTGCTTCCGGTCTCCGTTTCGGCGGCAATGATCAAAATCGATATCAATTACAAGCCGGGCGAAGAGAGAAACGAATACGGTGCGGATATAAAAGACGGTTACTGGAATTTCCCCGCGGTTAAAGTACCGAAAAGCAGGGAAAAAGAACAGTATTCGGTGATTATCGAAAGCTACGATACGAAAGAGTCAAAAAACGAAAAAATTGAGATCAACGGTGCGGAATTCAGCCGCAGACACATCCTGCTTCCGGTCAACGGAGTCATAACTTTCGTAAACAAGGAGGATTTCCAGCGTCAGATCTCGATTATCGGTGAAGGCGAGAGCGAACCGGTGACTGTAACGGTTCCGCCGAAATCGTTTGTCCAGCAGCCTTTCATCGCTGCCGGAAGTTATAAAATAATCGACGGAATGTTCTCGTGGAATACTATTTCAGTCAATGTCCTGACGACGAATTATGTCTGGACTTTGAAGGAAAACAACAACAGACGCGATGTTCCCGACATCGCTCCGGGAAGCTACACGTTGAAGATTTATTACGGTACGACAAGGATTTATTCCGATGCTTTCACCGTAGTCGAAAACGCGGTCCAGAATTTCACTTACAAAATTGAAAAGGGAAGAGTTACCAATCTTGATACTTTGTCCACATCGAGAGATTAATTGAGGGAGAGGATATAATGACAAATTTAGGTTTGAAATTAAAGGTTTTTTTCCTTATGGCGGTTGTAATTACGGGGCTTTCCGTTGCCAATTTCCTGCTTTTCAAAGATTTTATCGTGAAAATAGATGTTCAGGACGGCGCTAAAAACGCTGCCAGACTTGTCGAAAACGAGTTGAAGAACATCAATTACTCGCTGATAGGCAACTCTTTTGCGATAGCCAGCCAGATGAAGATCGAGAAAGGAAAGATCGTTCCGGGCGGAGCATCCGATTTCGATTATGTGATCGTCAACAATGCCGGCGCGGTGATTTACAGCGAGAACATCAATATCATGAATTCATATGCAGGTGTTCCTGCGGTTGACAGGGCTTTGAAGTCGGGCGTCGCTTCTGACGGGATCCTGAGTTTCGAAAGCGACCTTTATCTTGTCGGCGCGGCTCCGGTTTCGGCTGACGGCAAAATTTTTGCCGCTGTAAGCTTCAAGAAACTTTCAAATAATTTCCTTTCTGTTTTCCCGATGCCTGTCAGAGTTTTTAAAGGCGGCAGCCTCGTTTCCGAGAAAGGCGGCGATTCCTGGTCTTCGGTCGAGGGTTCTTTCGGAAAAGCTGCTTTTGATTCCAGCGTTTCGGAACTTCTCAGAAATTCCGGAAGCAAGGAGCTCAACAACTGGACACGTATTTCCTCTTTCTTCATGCCTTTCGATCTTGCCGGCGGCGAAAAGATAGCTTTTGTCGTTATGACATCGCTTATTCCTGGCTGGGAAAGCTACGACAAAGTCGTTTTCTGGGTGGTATGCTACTCGATTGCGGCACTTTTGATTGCGATTTTCTTCACTTTCATCGTAACTCACGAAATTGACAAGATCCTCAAAAATCTTGCTTCCGATATTTCAAGAATGAGAGTAGGTGACAAACTTGTTCTCAAGAGATATTCAAACGGTGCTGACATTGTCGTTTCGGCTATGAACAAGCTCATTCAGAAATATCTTGAACTCAAGGACGATGTAACAGGTCTGACATCATCTCCTCTCGGCCGTTCCACGGAAAAAGGCATAGATGAGTTCGATGCTCCGATAGCCGATCCTTTTGCAAATGAGAACGGCGCGGAAAACAAGTTCGCTTTTGAGAAACCCGCGGCTCGTGAACCTGAAAAAACTCAGCAGAAACATGTTGCTGAGCCTCAGCCGAAACCTGAAGTCAAACCGGAACCAGCTGTTTCAGCTGTATCTGACGATGACGATGATGACGACAATGAGAAAACGCAGATCGCTGCGACAGTTTCTTCGGTTGCGGCGACCAATCCTTTCGATGCTTTGTGGGAAGATTACTGCAGAATCAAACGCAAAAACGGCGAAACTGTAAGCGAAAAGGAGAAAACCGCTTTCATAGGCAAAGTCAGAACGAACAAAGCTTCGATCATGGCGAAATACAAATGTGCCGATGTACAGTTCTCCGTTGAAGAAAAAGAAGGAAAACCTGTAGTAAAGGCGAAACCGATAAATTAGGTGAACATGAAATTTGTATGCAACAACTGCGGATTCACCGCTGAAATTCCTGTCCGGCGTGATTCGTGCCCGATGTGCGGCAGTTCGAATGTTTCGGCTTCGGCTGAAACTGCAAATCCGCCCGAAGAGACTCAGGAAAGCGGCGAAACAAATCTTAAAACTCGGAATTCAAGAGCTGTCGAAGGTCCGACTCAGCGCGTTACTATGACTGAAGGTCTTGACGGCGGCGGAAAAATGAAAAATGTTTCGAAATCCGACAAAAAAGTTTGCGGAAAAAGCAGTTGCCGCTGCAAAATACCTGTAATAATCGCACTGTTGCTTCTTGCTGCCGCTGCAGCCGCTTTTTTCTTCCTGAAATATTTATGAATCTAAGAATTTCCTCAGGATTTTTAAGGGGAAGGCTCGTAAAAGTTCCCGATACAGATCTCAGACCGACCGAAGAAAAAGTCAGAAGTGCTTTTTTCAATACTTTGTTTTCGATGATTGAATTTGAAAACAGAAATTTCCTTGATCTTTTTTCGGGAAGCGGAGTTTTTGCGTTCGAGGCTGTAAGCCGCGGATTTGATTCTGCTTTTTCGATCGAGAAAAATCCGAAATCTGTTGCGGCGATAAAGGCTGCGGCGTTGGAGCTCGGGCTTTCGCGGAACGTTTCTGTCATCAGTCACGATGTTTTTTCGCTTGATTTCTGTTCGTTGGGAAAGAAATTCAATACTATTTTTATCGATCCGCCATACATCCTTGGCGGCATGATGCCGGAATTGCTTGATAAAATCGTCGCTTCAGGTATCGTCGGCGAAGTCTGTGTCATCGCTGTCGAAGGCAATTCGGAAACCATGTGGCGTAAGGACGGCTGGAGCGTAAAAAACAAAAAATTCGGCGGAACATATCTTTCGGTTTTCTACAACTGGGAATAACCGCGCCCTAGCTTTGCCAGAACCTTTTTCGAGCTATCGGGTTCAAATAATTTTTTGTGTAGGCTGAGTCTTTTTTATTTGACTTTAAAACTTCAAAGCCAATAATTCAGCGGTTGTTTGAGGTCGCAATGCGGATTATAGAAGGTTTAGCCATAAAAGATGCCGTGAAAGAGCTTTTTATCAAGCTCAATTATTCGCCCGAATCACTTGAAAATGTTGTTTTTGCAAATTCCAATATGGATTTTTTTGAAAATCAACTTGCTGAAATTATTGATAAAAATCGCGAAATGGCGAAAGCGGAAAATCGTCCGCTCTGTCAGGACTGCGGAATTGCGCAGGTTTTTGTAAAAATCGGCAAGAATGTCACTTTCAGCGATTCTCCGAGCCTTGAGATCCTCATAAACAAAGGTGTCGAAGAGGCATATAGCGAAGGTCTTCTCAGAAAATCGACAGTCGCCGACCCGTTCGAGCGCAGAAACGAAGGGAAAAACCTTCCGGCCTTCATCCACTACGAGCTTTGTGACGGCGACACTTTTGAGATCTACGGCATCGCCAAAGGCGGCGGCAGCGAGAACGTAAGTGCTCAGAAAATGCTTGTTCCGGCTGTCGGGCGCGAGGGTGTAGCCGATCTTGTTTTCGAAACGCTCAAAAACGCCGGCGGCAAAGGATGCCCGCCCTATTTTGTGGGTGTCGGAGTCGGCGGAACGTTCGATTCTGTTGCAAATTTAGCGAAAAAAGCACTTTTGGAACAGGTCTGTGAAGATAACGAACTGCTTGAAATGATTAATAAAAAAATAAAAGATTTAGGTTTCGGAGTCCTCGGCTTTCCAGGAATTTGTCCGGTAAAAGCGGTTTATGTGAAAAAGGCTCCGACACATATTGCAATGATGCCTGCGGCTGTTGCCCTCAACTGCCACAGCTTCAGAACCGGAAAGGTTGAGCTATGATAAGCGCGGATAAGGAATTAAAAGCGGGAAATATCGTGAATTTAAGCGGAGAAATGTTCACTCTGCGCGACAATTCCGCAAAAAAACTCGCCGCTATGCTTGAAAACGGCGAAAGTCCGAATTTTCTGCTTGAAAATTCCGCTGTTTTCTTTGCCGCACCGACTCCGGGATTCAAAGAAGGACGCGCAAGCATAGGCCCTACGACGAGCGCGAGAATGGCGGCGTTTATTCCAAAACTGATTGAAAAAGGGGTTAAATATTTTATCGGCAAAGGGGCATTGCCCGAAGCTGCGAAAAACGCGGTCGTTGAAGGAAAAGCTTTCTATTTTCAGGCACTCGGCGGCATCGGCGCATACTACGGAAGCAAGGTTTCGTCAATGAAGCTCATGCTTTTCGAGGAGTTCGGCCCCGAAGCGGTTTA
>DBYC01000080.1 GCA_002310035.1 bacterium UBP6_UBA1196 | reverse complement strand
ACCGCTGTTTCGGCGCGTGATTTCCTCATCGCTTACAACATCAACCTCAACACGACGAACGCGAAAAAGGCGAACGCGATCGCATTGAGACTGCGCGAACAGGGGTATCCCGAAAAAGACGCAGACGGCAACCCGAAACTCGATGCAAACGGCAAAAAGATCATGCATCCCGGCATGTTCAAGAACTGCAAAGCTATCGGCTGGTATGTCGATGATTTCAAAAGAGCGCAGATCTCTATAAACCTTACGAACTACCATGTAACCAACATGTTCCACGTTTTCGACGCGGCTTCGAAACTCGCGGAAGAGAAGGGGCTCCGTGTTACAGGCAGCGAGATAGTCGGCGTTCTTCCGAAAGAAGCGCTCATCGAAGCTGGGATCCACTACCTTGAAAAACAGGGAACATGCGCAGGGCAGAGCGAAGCCGAGCTCATCAAAATCGCGGAACAGTCCCTGGGCTTAAGCGATGTAGTCAAATTCAAACCCGAAGAAAAGGTCATCGAATACATGGTGAAAGAGACAAAAGGACTTTCCGATATCACCGTAACCGAGTTCTCTGACCTTCTTGCTAGTGACGCTCCGGCTCCCGGCGGCGGCTCCGTTGCTGCTCTCTGCGGCTCATTGGCAGCGGCGCTTGGAAGCATGGTAGCAAACCTCACTTACAACAAGAAAGGCTACAAAGAGCACAACGAAAAGATGAACACTGTCGCGAAAGACATGCAGGTAAGACGTGCGGAACTTCTTCATCTCATCGACGAAGACACGAACGCTTTCAACATCATGATGGCGGCGATGAAGGCTCAGAACGCAGCTAAAAAAGCTGGAAATCCCGATGAGATCGCGGCAGCGGACAAAAATATGGACGAAGCGAACAAATATGCGATCTCAGTCCCGCTTCACGTTCTTGAGAAAACCTACGAGCTTCTTCCAAACCTTAAGATCGTCGGCGAATTCGGCAACATCAACGCCGCAAGCGATGCAGGCGTAGGCGCTCTGCTCGTTCAGGCTGGTGTAAAAGCGGCTGCTCTCAACGTCAAGATCAACCTCAAGAATTTTGCGAAAGACGATCCTTTCTACGCTGAAACTTCGGCTGCAATGAACAAAGTTCTTGATGTTGTTGACAAGGAAGCCGAAGAGATTCTTGCAATCGTCGAAAAGAAAATAAGCTAAAGCATGAAACTCCACTCCATCTTTTCCTCGCTTCAGGGTGAAGGCCGTTTTCAGGGCTATCCGACAGATTTCGTCAGATTTTTCGGATGCAATCTCAACTGCTCTTACTGCGACACGAAACAGACTCTTTCAGGAGATTCGTTTTACATTGAAACGCCTGAGACAGTCGCTGAAAAGATCAATAAATCTGATGTCTTAGATGTCTGTGTTACCGGCGGAGAACCGTTCTGCCAGTCGGAAGAGCTTCTTAAACTTCTGAAACTGCTCCGCGGCAAAAGAATTTCAGTCGAGACAAACGGAAGTCTCGAGCTTGAGCCGCTTTACCGCGCTTTTTCTGCTGAAAATTCAGGTTCTGAGCTCTATTTTTCGACAGACTGGAAAACTCCTTCATCGGGGAATCCGCTTTTTGATGAAAAGAATATCGGATTCCTGAAAAAGAGTAGGGCAGGGTGGATCAAATTCGTGACAGGAACCGTTGAAGATCTTGATTTTATTGATGAAAAACTTCCGCTGCTTGACGGGATCGAAACTTATCTGAGCCCGGTTTTCGAAAACGGCAGAGAGTGGTTTTCTTTAGTCGAAAAATTCGTCAAAAGTCACAAAAACATCCGTTTGCAGCTCCAGCTGCACAAGATTTTAGGGATCGAGTAGAAATTATTTCTTGATTTTTTCCCAGTAAGCCTTGATTTTGGCTTCATATCCGATGTTTTTCATTTTATAAAAAACAGGAGGCTCGACATCGCCGGGAAAATAGCGCTGATCGACCCAGTGGTTTTCGTAATCATGCGGATATTTGTAGTTTCCTTTCTCTTCTCCTGGAGCAAAAGAGGAATCGTTTATCAGGTGTTTCGGAATTTCAAGGGATGGATTTTCCTGAAAAAAATCTTCGGCAGCATGAAGCCCGAGATAACTTGCGTTGCTTTTCGGCGCGGTCGCCAGATAGTTCACGATATGCGCTAAAATTATTTTACCTTCAGGATAGCCCACAGCCTGGAACGCATGAAGCGCAGCGACTGCGAGTTCAAGCGCCTTGGGGTCGGCGTTTCCTACATCTTCGGAAGCGAAAATTATCATTCTGCGCAATAAAAAGAGCGGGTTGTCGCCAGATTCGATCATTTTTACGAGATAGTAAAGCGCGGCGTCAGGGTCGCTTCCGCGGAGACTTTTGATGAAAGCCGAGATAGTGCGGTAGTGAAAATCACCCGTTTTGTCGTATTGAGTCGGATTTTCGACCATTTCCATAACATTTTCGCGCGAAATCCTGTTTTTGTCGCTCAAATGATATGCACTTTCAAGTATCGATACTGAGATCCTGACATCGCCGCTTGCTTCTTTCGCAATAATTTCAAGAAGTTCTTCGTCGATTTCGGTTTTCAGGTAATCAACAGCTTTATGCAGAACTTTTACGATGTCGGCAACCGAAATTTTTGAAAAACGGACACTTCTTGCCCGCGAAAGCAGAGCGTTGTTGACATAAAACGAAGGATTTTCGGTCGTTGCACCGATAAAAACGATCCCTTCGTTTTCGATCATCGGCAGAAAAATATCCTGCTGTGCTTTGTTGAAACGGTGGATTTCATCAATAAAAACAATCTGCTTTTTTATAAAAATCGATTCACGGTCTTTGTAGATTGTTTTCTTTATATCGGCGGAACTGTCAGTAACTGCCGAAAATTTGTAGAGTTTCGCGCCGTAAAGCTCGGCGGCGATCCTTGCGACTGTCGTTTTTCCTGTTCCGGGAGGGCCGTAAAAGACCATCGAGGGCAAAAAACCTGATTTTAAGAATGATTTCAATAACTTTATGACATTCTGCTGACCGACGACATCGTCAAAAGTCTGCGGACGCAGAACCGAGTAAAGGGGAATGTATGCGGAATCATTCATTTTTTTCTGGTAGGAACAGAACCGTCCGGATTGAGCCCTCTCGCTTTGTAGTCGGCTTTGATCTTAGCCTCTTTCACATCTTCGGGGGTCATAAAAAGTTCCTTGAATTTCTGCGGAACAAAAACGGTCGAATCGTTTTTCAGAACAGCAAAAATCGTGTCTGAAAACCCTTTTTCGTGATCGGTGATCTGCGCGTCGTCCGAGATGAAAAGAGAGTAGGAGAGCATTCTCGCCCTGACAGGATCTTCTTCATCAATAACGAAAGCAGCCAGATTGTTCTCGACTGAAGCCGCTGTCCGCCAGTCGACAGGTGTGTCGTATTTGCGGAACATCGTCTTTTTGATCGGGTCAAAGAAATAGATCTTGTCGGGATAATCCTTTCTAAGCTGCAGGAGATATGTGTTTTTGGCGTCGTATTCCTTAATGGAATCAAGGTCTTTCCTGATTTTTTCACTCAGATCCTCGAGGCGCGTCATTATCACATTTTCGTTTCTGCGTGTGATGACGAAATATCCTTCCTCCGGCATGAGTTTGATTGCGCCGCGTATTTTGTCTGTTACGGAGAAAGGATCGTCGATCGAAACCGACCAGCGTATGTATTCTTTCGGAAGTTTCCACATTCCGTGGCGGTCTCCCAGATAGATCAGGTAGTTGAATTTCACTTTCGGCAGTTTTTCGTGAAGCAGCTTCATGAAAAGTGCCTCTCTGAAAAAGTTGACATCTACGCTTATATTCGGGCTCAGGATCTTTACGCTTTTCTTTGCACCGTTAAGTTCGATTTTGTTCGGATCGGCATAAGGAATGAAAGCTTTAACGCTCTCGAAATTCGGCATTTTATCGATCGTTGAGTGAACCTTTATGTGTGCCAGAATGTTGAGAAGAAGCGCCTTTTTCTCGTTTTCCGAGATCGAGGCCGGTTTTTCCAGAGCGTTTTTCAGCATGTTTGCGAAAGTTTTGTCCGAAAGTGCGTAGATCTGCTTCGCCAGATCGTCGACCGATGAAGACGAATCAGTTTTTTCCTTCGTCAAAGTGTCGAGCAGTTTCTTCCTGTTCTGGATCTCGGTGGGGGATAGCATCGGGTTGTCGAAAAGATAATTCAAAACAACTTCAGCTTTTGCATAAGCTGCTGATTTCTTTTTGAAATTGCGATACTGCCTTTCCCAGAATTCCGAAATTTCACCTGTTGCCAGGTTGTAATATGAAATTTCTGACATTTTTTTCCCGGTTTCCAGAAGCTCGTAAAGTGCAGGAAACGAGGAAAGATTCTGCTCTTCTTTGACTGACTCGCCGTTTTGCTGGTGTGTCTCGTTGATAAGCTTAGCAACATTCAGCATCTCGTTGACTTCGTTTTCAGACTGCCGGATCATTGCCGGAAAATCCTTGTCCCAAAAGTCTGAACCGAGATTGGTCGCCCTGATCACAAGTTTGTTTTCTTCAAAAACTGTGTAAGTAAGCGGTTTTTCGACGAAAAAATCCTTGTAATATTCGGAATACTGCTTAGCCATTGCAAAACGGTCATATTCTTTGTCGCTTGTCCATTTGATCATAAAATAAAGAAAAAGTCCGCCGACGATTATCAGGAGGATCAGGTAACGCCAATGTGAGTTGCTGTTTTTGCTTGCCGCGAGTTCAGATGCGCGTACTTTTCTTTTTGGGGACATTACTTATTCTCTTCGATGATTTCCAAAACGACTTTCTGGTTCTGACGGCTTGCAAGCGCGCTGACGAGAGTGCGGAGAGCATTTGCGGTGCGGCCGCTTTTGCCGATTATTTTGCCGACATCTTCGGGAGCTACTCTGAGTTCGATTATCGCGGTGCTCTTTCCTTCGATGAAGCTGACGTCGACTGCATCAGGTGAATCTACAATTTTCTTCACGATAAATTCAACAAATTCTTTCATAAGATCCTCCAAAAAATTAGGTTGAAAAACAATTCAACGCAACACGAATTTCTTATTTTATGTATTTTTTTAAAAAAGCAATTTTTTATGAAAATCTTTTGTAAAATAGAGCTACAGGCTTGTTCCTGGTTTGTGTTCTGCGACATCCCACCTGAAATTGTCGATGAGAATGAGCGAATCCAGTGCCTGATCGTTGAGATCCCAGATCGCAAGACGCAGGGTTATGACTTCGCCGCCTTTGACATTTCCTCTGGTCGTAAGCCAGCCTGTTCCGCCGTTTGATTCAAAACCTGTGCCCTGAAGTTCTTCCGTGCTTACGCATGATGTGACTCCTTTACCAGGAACATTTACGCATTGAGTGAAAAGTCCGCCAGGAGCGAGGTTTACGCCGACAGGGTTGCCTTTAGCATCCATTGCCAGGTTCTTGTCATACGGGTTCTGAAGTGCCGGATCGGGGCTCGTGTGCAATGAATCAAGCAGTGCGATGAAGAAATCGTTGTATATAGAGCAAATGTAAGTCGGATATTCATATGTCAGGAAATAGATATTGAAGCTGAATGATTTCGCAGCTTTGGGGGTTCTGATCTTCAAAGTGAGCATGACGGCGTCGTTTACACTTCCGCTTGTTCCTGATGAGGGGCAGGAACCTGCGGAGGGGAAAGAATAGCCGTGTGCTTTATACCAGTCTGCCGGTGCACCGCTGTTGTTTGTTCCGCCGCTGGTGCCGTCTTTTGCAGGATTCGAGACTGTTCCCGAGCTGAGTCCAAGCATTAATCCGCCTTCTTTCGGTTTTATGACATTTCCGAGAGCCGAAAGCAGACCGTTTGAAGTGGCATGAGGAGTCGCAGTGCCTTCGGGAGCGGAAATTTTCGCGCTGATAAGACCCCATTCGTCGGAATCTTCTTTTGTCGTTTTGCAGATTCCCATTGCTTTCGCATAGTCGTAAGGATCTTTAGAACTGGGGTCGACTTCGTAATCGCAGTCGTAGTAGACTTCTTCGTATGTGCAGGCCGGTGTCCCTTCGCCGTAAAGATCCGTTCCGTCGTCAATGACACCGTTGCAGTCGTCGTCTATATTGTTGTGGCAGAGCTCTTCGCCTATTTCAAAGACAGGAAGGACTTCGCCGATGCATTTTCCCCATGTTCCGTCAGCGTTGCATGTCCTGACAGCTTCTTTGCAGGGGCCTTTTCCGAGAGCGTCGGGATTCCCCTGATACGGGCAGTATTGCGTTGTGCCTGGTGTGCAGGGATCTATCGACGAGCCTTTCGGTGAATTGCCGCTGCCTGAGTCTCCGGAATCGCCGGAATCTGACTCGTCGCCGGAATCGGCGGTTTCGCCGCTTTGGGAACTGCCGCCGTCGTTTTTAGAACATCTGCTTATCGTTTTGTCGCAGACATAACCCATCGGACAATCCAGGGTCGTCTCGCACGGCGTGTCCAGTATGACGCTTTCTTCTTTTTCATCGTCTTCGCCGCCGCAGGAAACGAAACAGAAGACAAAAAACATTGCAACTAAAGCAATTTTCAGAAATTTCATGCTTCCCCCCAAAAAAATAAACCGCATTATTTTAATATTTATCGGGAAAATATCAAGAAAGTTTATGAAAATCCGTGAGATAGGGACGAAATGCGCTTAGTACTGCGATGTTCCGGCCTTTGCAGGGTTCGGAAGCCATTTGAAACCGTCAAGAAGAACGGTCGAATCGTATGAGTGGTCAGGACCGTAAGTCCAAACGGTTCCCTGTTCGAAAATTGCGAGTCTCAAAGTGATCGTTTCTCCCGGAACAACGTTTCCGCGCGTCGTGAGCCAGTTTGTTCCACCGCCGGTATAACCCGGAAGATTGTCAAAACCTGTTCCAGCAAGCAGCGAAACCCCGTCGGTACAGAAAGAAGTGTAGTCATTATATTCAGTCTCAGTAGGATCACAGATAGTAAAAAGCCCTTCGGGTGCAAGATCGATTCCGACGAAGTTACCTTTTGCATCTTTTCCCAAGTTTTTGTCGTATGGATTCTGAAACTCGTCATCCGGATATTTGGTGTTGTGTTCCGAATCAAGAAGAGCGAAGAAAAAGTCGTTGAATGCGCCGTCTCCGCAGACGGTTCCCGGATATTCAGCCGAGAGGAAGAAAAGGTTGAACTGGAAAGCACGGGCGTTTTTCGGCACTTTGATTTTTAGCGTGAGCATTACCGGGTCCTGAACCGTCGGAATCGTTTTTCCGTCGCACTGGTTTGTAAGACCGTCTTCAACAGCTGTTCCACCGCATGCCGGTGATCTTGGAATAGTGCAGCCGGGCATCATGTTCATCCAGTCTGCCGGAACTTTGCTTGCCGTTTTCATGTCGCCGGAAGAGAGCTTTGCACAATGGAATTCTTGAGTGGGATTGTCCCAATCGCCTGTGGACAGAACAGCCATTTTGGAGCCTTCTTTCGGTGTTATGCTGTTACCGTATTTGGTGGCTGCCGCAAAAGTCTGGTATTCGCTGGTGTAATACGGCATAGGAAGACTTTGTCTGGAAATTGGGTTTCCACCAGCATTGTAAGTATATTGGATACACTGCTCATCCGCAATTGATTCAGTTACCGGGTCACCGGCAAGCGAGAGTGTCGCTTCAACAAGCTGGTCTCCGCAGATGCCCATTGCGTGGGCAAGTTTTACCGCGTTGCCTGGGTAATCGTCAAGCTGGAGCGGTTCGTCTGAGCCGTCGCAGGAAGGGTCTTCGTCAATTTGACCGTTGCAGTTGTCGTCTACTCCGTTGTCTGAAATTTCGGCACCGGCCGGGTTTATTGTCGCCGGGTCGTAGCCGCCGCACTCGTCAGCAGTTTCGCAGCAGTCTTCGCATGCGCCGTAACCGTCGCCGTCGATGTCTGTTCCGTCGTCAACTACGCCGTTGCAGTCGTTGTCGATTCCATCGCTGCAGAGAGGACCTATTTCAAAAACCGGAAGGACTTCGCCTTCGCATTTTCCCCATGTTCCGTCAGCTTTGCATGTTCTGACAGCCTGTTTGCACGGGCCTTTGCCGATCGCATTCGGGTTCCCCTGATACGGACATTCCTGCGTTGCGCCTGGTTTGCACGGATCCTGAGCTGTTCCTTTGTTTGAGCTGCCGGAATCACCTGTGTCGGCACCTCCGTTCGAGCCGGAATCGCCGGAATCGCAGTCGTCACAGGAGTCTCCTGAGTCGGCCCCGCCGTTGTTTCCGTTATTCTGAGTGCATATCTTTTCAGTTTTGTCGCAGACATAACCCATCGGGCAGTCCAAAGTCGTTTCGCATGCGGATCCTCCGCCGCCTGAACTTTCGCCGCCCTCGTCACTTCCGCCGCAAGAAACAAAGCAGAAAGAGAAAACGGCTAAAAAAATTGCTGAAAAAATTCTGAATTTCATGGAAACCTCCATTCAACACCACAAAAATCATAAAATTATTGTCAGATTCAGAAAAAAATCAAGTACAGC
Source organism: bacterium UBP6_UBA1196 (assembly GCA_002310035.1). Lineage (GTDB taxonomy): Bacteria > UBP6 > UBA1177 > UBA1177 > UBA1177 > UBA1177. Next base: position 13,857 of record DBYC01000080.1, on the reverse strand, counting down.
TTTCTTTTGGAATATCGAATGCCGGAATAGCGGTATACGGCAGGAAAAGTTTGCTGCAGACAATAACTGCAAAAAGTTGGCGGCATCGATAAAAGATGCTATATTGAGCCGTTTTTCTGTTTTGGGAGCGGACAATGGAAAAAAATTCTTTGATTTTTGTCGCAGGCCACAAGGGGCTTGTCGGAAGCGCTGTCGTGCGCGAACTTCAGTCAAAAGGTTACAACAATCTGATTTTGAAAACTTCGGCAGAGCTTGATCTCAGAAATCAGGCCGAGACGGAACGCTTTTTTGCCGAAACTAAGCCGGAATATGTTTTTCTTGCGGCGGCGCGTGTCGGCGGAATCGGGGCGAACACGGTTTTCCGCGCCGAAATGATATACAATAATCTGATGATCGAGTCGAATGTGATCCACAGTTCATGGAAATTCGGAGTGAAAAAACTTCTTTTCCTCGGTTCGAGCTGCATTTATCCAAAATTCGCGCCGCAGCCGATGAAAGAGGATTTCCTTCTCACGAGCGAACTCGAATACACGAACGAGCCTTACGCGATCGCGAAGATCGCCGGTCTCAAACTCTGCGAATCATACAACATTCAGTACGGGACCGACTTCATTTCGGTTATGCCGACCAATCTTTACGGTGAAAACGACACTTTCGATCTCCAGAACGGTCATGTCCTGCCGACGATGATCAGAAGATTCCACGAGGCAAAGGTGCAGGGGCGCGATTTTGTCGAACTTTGGGGAAGCGGCAGGCCGAAGCGCGAATTTTTGTACAGCGGTGATCTGGCTGAAGCGGTCGTAATGCTGATGGAAAATGTCTCTTTTTCTGATGTGACCAAAGGAATGAGCGAAATCCGCAACACACACATCAACATCGGATCAGGCACGGATCTCACGATTTACGAGCTCGCATTCATAATCAAGGATATCGTCGGTTATGACGGCGACATCGTCTGGGATACATCGAAACCTGACGGAACGCCCAGAAAGCTGCTTGACATTACTAAAATAAAAAGTCTGGGCTGGAAGCCACGCACAAATCTTACCGACGGAATAGAGAAAGTTTACCGCTGGTATGTTAAAAACAACGGAAACCACAGGTGATCCCAATGCTTTACGCCGACAAACTCTTTTCGAAAGAGTGGTTTAAAAGCCTTTATCTGATAATCCAGGGAGCGATTATCGCCGCTTTCGGATATAACTTTTTCCTGATCCCGCACAAGATCATTCCCGGCGGACTTATGGGTCTGAGCAGTGTTTTTTATCACTTGGTCGGAATTCCGGTCGGTCTGCTCACGATAATCCTCAACATCCCGCTGATCCTGCTCGGAATGAGGATCCTCGGCAACCGTTTCGGTTATAAAACGATCCTCGGGATGACGCTTCTTTCGGTTTTCAACGATGTGATGAACTATTTCTGGCACGATGTGAAGCTGACCGACGACATATTTTTGAGCGGAATAATCGGCGGAACTCTTGTGGGAGCAGGGGTGGCATCGATTTTCAAGGCGAAGGCGACGACCGGCGGCACAGACATCATCGCGCAGCTTTTCCATGTCAAGTTCAAATTCTCGACTGGAAAAGTCGTCCTTTTCACGAACATAATTTTTCTTTCGCTCGGCGCTTTTTCGATCCACTTGAAAAACCCCGAAACGACCGAATTTTTCAAAATGATAGTTTACGCGATCGTCACGCAGTTCACCACGGCTAAGGTGATGGATGTCATCCTCGAAGGAACATCGTACTACAAAGGGATTTTCATCATTTCGAACAAATACGACGAGGTCAAGGAGAAGCTGCTTACCCAGATGCGACGCGGCGGAACGATGATCCACGGACGCGGAATGTTCAAGGATGACGAGCGCAAAATCATTTTCACCGCAGTCAGCCGCCGTGAATCGGCCTTTCTCAAGGAATACATCAAATCAATCGATCCGCAGGCTTTCATCATCATTTTTCAGACAAACGAAATCTACGGACAGGGATTTTTGCCGGTCAAAGACATTGAATAAACGTCACGTCGTCACGCCGTCACATCGTCACGAATGTCGTCACGCCGTTTCGTCGTCGCGTCGTCACGATAAAAACGCCTTGATTTCCTCAAGGCGTTTTATTGCTTCTCTTCTCCCTTCCTGATAGACCCGTTCCAGTTCCGCGACATTTTTTTCGGTCCTGCTGATCCCGAGCGCCTTTTCAGGGCAGATGACGAGCGCTTTTCCCTCTTTTTCCCGAGAAAGAATGAATTCGCGCTGCTTGTTGTAGCGCAGATGGCGGGTCGCGACAGCTTCGACGATTTTCGGATATTTGCAGAGAATGATCTTCATGAGCGGTAAAAATTTCGGCGGTTGTTTGATGAAATCGCGCGGCTGCGTCAAAATGACGATGTTTTTTTCGAAGCCGATGCTTTCAAAATATTCAAGCGGAACGGAATCGGCGATCCCGCCGTCGAGAAGTTTCATTCCGTCGATTTCCACCGGTTTTGAGACGAGCGGCATTGAGGCGGATGCACGCATCCAGCGCATGTCTTTTTCGCTGCAGTCTTTCAGTTGTGTATAAAGCGGCTCGCCTGTTTCTGCGTTGGTGACGACTACATAAAAATCCATCGGATTGCTGATGTAGGTGTCATAATCGAAGAGATCAAGCTGATTCGGCAGAACATTGTAGCAGAAATCGGCGTTGTAAAGGTCGCCTGAAGTGAACAGGGAATAAAAACTGCAGTAGCGCCTGTCGTGAGCGTATTTTTTGTTGTAGCGGATCGCACGGCCGATCTGTTTCGATTTGAAATTGCAGCCGAAAGTCGCTCCGGCCGAGACGCCGATCGCTGCGTCGACAGTTATTCCGTTTTCCATAAACACATCGAGAACACCCGAAGTGAACATTCCTCGCATCGCGCCGCCTTCAAGAACAAGTCCGGTTTTTTTTGCCATAGCTCCCTCCTTTCCCAGTTTTTATACATAATTAAGTCATAAAAATCAAAAGAAGTTGAAAATTAAACTTCACCTGCTACAATGCCGTGCTTTTTGGTTTTTATTATTTTTTATATAGGTGTGTTATGGCAAAAAAACTTCTTATCAGAGACCTCACGTTGAGAGACGGTCAGCAGTCGCAGTTCGCGACCAGAATGAATCAGAATCAAGTCGACAGATTGTTGAAATCATTCAACAAAGCTCATTTTTACGCAATGGAAGTCTGGGGCGGCGCGGTTCCCGATTCGGTTATGCGCTACCTTGGCGAAGATCCCTGGGACAGGCTTGAAAAAATCAAAGCGGGTATCGGCGAGGCAAGCAAGCTCACGGCACTTTCGCGCGGCAGAAACCTTTTCGGATACAACCCCTACCCCGAAGACGTTATCGAAGGCTTCAACCGCAACGCGATAAAGTCCGGCATCGACATCATGCGTATTTTCGACGCTCTGAACGATATCGACAACATGCGTTCGACGATAAAATATGTCAAGGAAAACGGCGGAATGACCGACTGCTGCATCTGCTACACAGTCGATCCGAAATTTTCCGGCAAAGACAAGCTGAAAGCACTTTTCACTGGCAAAAAACTGCCGAACAACCTTTTTTCAATCAGCTATTTCGTCAAAAAGGCGGTCGAGCTTGAAAAAGCGGGCGCCGATATGATTTCGATCAAGGATATGGCAGGCCTCATCGATCCGGCGACGAGCGCAAAACTTATTCCTGCGCTCAAAAAAGCGGTAAAGATCCCGATAGACCTCCACACCCACTGCACTCCCGGCTACGGCCTCGGCAGCGTCCTCATGGCTATGGTGAACGATGTTGATATCGTCGACAGTGTCATCATGCCGTTTGCAGGCGGTCCTGCTGCTCCGGCGTTCGAGCTGATCCAGGTCTTCGCCAACAAACTCGGTCTTGAAACCGGCGTCGACCTTGCCGCAGTAAAGGAAATAAGAACCGAACTTTTCAAAATCAGGAAAGAACTTGCAAAATTCGACCAGTACAAGCTTTTCCCGAAAGATTTCGATCCGACCGACAAGCTTCCGGCTGAAGTCGATAAACTTTTCGACGACGCGATCGCCGCTGCGAAGAAAGGCGACACCGTCACGGTGACCGACCTCACGCAGCAGATCGAGCGTTACTTCAACTTCCCGAAACCGAACGAAGTCGTCAGAATGGCTCAGATCCCGGGCGGAATGTACACGAATATGCTTGCACAGCTTCAGGCCGGCAAAATCGAGCATCTTCTTCCGAAAGTAATGGCGATGGTTCCCATCGTCCGCCTTGCCGCAGGCGTTCCGCCGCTTGTAACGCCGACGAGCCAGATCGTCGGGACCCAGGCTGTGAGCTCGGTCATCAGCATGAATTCGGGCAAAGGGCTTTACGACAACACTTCAGTTCAGTTCGTAAATCTGGTCAAAGGCGGTTACGGTCACACGCCGTGGCCTGTTGATCCCGCTTTCCGCGAGCAGATTTCGGGAAAACGCGAGGAACAGCCTTACGACACCTCGAAACACGTCAAACAGGTCAACGAAACCCTTGACGAATTCGGCGGACTGAAACTTGCGGCGACCGAAAAGGAAGAACTTCTTCTCGAACTTTTCCCGGCAGTTGCGAAACCTTTCCTCAAATCGAAAAGGGAAAAGGATTTCAGAGCCGAGCAGCAGAAAATCCAGGATAAACTTGACGAAGAGCGTGGAAAACTCGTCTCCGCGCTTGAAGGGAATTTCCTCGAATAGCCATGGATTTCATCTCGCCTTACATCAACAGTGACAAGAAACTTCACATCCGTTTTGAAAAACTTTTCGCACTGCTTTCAACTTGCGGATTTTCGGGAAAGATCGTTGTTTTAAGCGGCGCGGAAACATTTCCCGTTCTTGTTTCAAACGGTTCTGTGTGGACTGACAAGCCGATGAATTTATTGGGCAATCTTCCGAAGGCCACCCTTTTCAAGGTCGAAAACTCTTTTGATGACGGCATGAAAAAAGGGATGAAGGAATATTCTGCCGAGGAATTTCTTTTTTCGGTGATCCTGAGCATGCCGCGCGAACGCGTTCTCGAAGTTATGAAGCCTTACGCAACGGAGTTCATTTCGATCAAGCCGGAAGCGGCGAAACTGATGTTCCTGCACGAAGACCTTCAGCCTTTTGTCGGGCAGAAAAGGAACGAGATCTTTTCTAACCTCAAAAAAAGTTATAGGACGATCTATTTTCTCCTGATTTCGCAGCTTGCGGTAATTCTTCCGTCAACGCCGGAAGAAAAGGCGAAAATCGCCGAAAAACTCGATAAATCCGACATATTTACCGAAAAAGCGGCTGCACAGGAAGTTGCAGAGAAAGTCGAGACGGAGAAAAAGAAGGAGGAGATGTCGGAAGAGGACGAAATCAAGACATTCCTCAACGCGAACGAGCGTTATACCGATGTCTTCTCGCTTTTCGGGCTTAAAGGGAAGTTCGACGACAGGGTCGCAAGGCGCGAATACATCAAAATAATGCAGAAGATCCACCCTGATAAACTTGTCGGAGTTTCTCCGAACACAGCTCTGCGCGCAAAGGAGTTCCTGCAGCTCGCGGGCGAATGTTATGAACTGATCCGGGATCCTGAAGTTGCGGAAGATATCGAACATCTGATGTTGAAATACGGCCCGATAAGAAACAAAAACGAATATCTCAAAATCAAGGAGTACGATTCGGCGATGACCAAAGCTTCGGCGCTTGCAAAAATAGGTTCTTACGATGCGGCGGCGAAAGTATTCGATTATATTTACAAAGAGACGAAAAATCCCGGTGCTCTGGAGCAGAAGAATCTTGCCTTGTGGAAACTTGCCCCGAAGTGGAACAAACTCGACAAGACCGACAGATTCAAGGATATGCGCGACGATTTTGTGAAAATTTCGATGGTCAAGGAACTTTCATTCGAATCGATGTATATTCTTGCCGAGATATACGAATATCTTGAAGATGTGACCGATGCGGTGAAAATTCTCGACACGATCCTTAAAGCCCGTCCTGACGATTTCAAGGCTGCCGGAATGAAAAAACGCATTCTTTACTATGACAAACTGAAAAAGTGATCGGGCGCATGATGATTTTAGGCGTAGGGACCGATATCGTTGAAGTCGAAAGATTCAAGGACAAGCCTGAACTTTGCAAAAGGTTCCTTTCGGCAAAAGAATTTGAATATATTGATAAATTCAGATTTAAAGAGGAACATGTCGCCGGATTTTGGGCTGCCAAAGAGGCGCTGGTCAAGGCCTTGAACGACAGAAACTTCAATTTCTCGGAAATTTCGGTCCTTCATGACGAAAACGGGAAACCGTTTTTCGAAGGGGTGAATGTCGACGGCAGGATCCATCTTTCGATCAGTCACGAACGGAAATTTGCTGTCGCTTTTGTTGTCTGGGAAAAATGATCTTCAGTTGACCCCGGCTTTTCCGTCGCCGAAAAGGATCTCAAAAGGCTCTTTAGTTTTAAGTTCAGACGATTTTTTTACGGTTTTTCCTTTCTGCAAAACTATGGCAAAGCCTCTTTCTAGCGGGTAAAGCGGATCGTTCATAGCCAGTTTCTTTTCAAGTTCCGCAAGATCTGCCCTTTTTTTGTCTATGATCCCTTTGACAAGCGATTCGGCACGCATTATCGATTTTTCTGCTTCGTTGCGGATATTGTTGATGATTTCAAGAGGACTTTTCATCGATAGAGTCAGGTTGTCAAGCAGCATTGACTTCTGGAAAAAGATGTTTTCGGTCTGCTTTTTCATCAGATCCAACGATTTTGAGATGCTGTGTGAAATTTCAGAGCTGTCGGGAAAAACCAGTTCCGCCGCTGCGCTGGGAGTCGCTACTGCAAAGCTTGCCGCGAGATCGAGGATCGAAGTGTCGGTTTCGTGTCCCACCGCGCTTACGACAGGTTTTTCGCATTTTATGACTGCTCTTGCCAGCTCTTCGGAATTGAAAGGTTCGAGATCTTCTTTCGAGCCGCCGCCGCGCCCTATGATGATGACATCGACTTCATCGAGTACGGAAAGTCTTTCAAGCGCCGCTATGATGCTGAAATGGGCGTCTTTCCCCTGGACCAGTGCCGGCGATAGAATGATTTCCGCAGCAGGAAAGCGTTTGCGTGAAACTCTGATTATGTCGTGTATAGCCGCTCCGCTTTCAGCTGTGACGACGCCGACGGTAGCGGGGTATTCTGGAATCGGTTTTTTGTGGATTTCATCGAAAACTCCTTCCCGAGCAAGCTTTTCCTTGAGCATTTTAAGCCGCATTGCCGCAAGACCTTCGCCTGCTGGAACGACCAGAGAGGCGACCAGAGTGATCTCGGCCCGGGCCTCGTAAACCGAAATCCTGCCGTAAACGATGTATTCCTCGTCGTTTTTCAGCTCGGCGCGGTTGATTTTCTGCTGGTTTTTGAAAAGCGCGCATTTGATCTGGGCGTCTTTGTCTTTGAGAGTGAAATAAATGTGCCCGGAATATGCCCGTGTCAGGTTCGTCATTTCACCGCGCAGAGCCACAAAGCCGAAAGCCCCTTCAACGGCGTTTTTCAGATCGCGGACGAAAGCTGAGACGGGAATTACTATTTCCTGCATTTTTTTACCATGAACTAAAAGAAAACCAGCCCGGTTTCATCAAGAATGATCTTTATGAATCCGTAAACCAGAGAACTGTCGGCATAAGGTTTCAATTCAGTGAATATATTGTGCTTTATCAGCGAATTGAATATATAAGCCATGACAAAGATGACTGCTGCGCCCTTGAAGAATCCGGCGAGAACGCCCAGTGTCCTGTTGGTTTTGCCCAAAGCACCTTCCTTTTCCTTTATGAGGTCGCGCAGTGCAAAAAAGGTCAGTTTGTAAATCAGGAAATATGCCGCGAGAAAGGAAACGATGTAGAATGTCGTGTAAAATTTCGGGCCTGCGAGTTCCTGCATCGTGTTTTCGAGTGACGGGATTTTGAATGCGCAGAAAAGTATCGCAAAAATAACGAGTTTCAGAATTTCTTTGAAACCGCCGCCGATGTAGCCGGAAATCATGGCAAGCAGAATAAAAATCGCGAAAACGATGTCGAAAGTCATAGTCAACTCCATCGAAAAAACGCGGGATAATAGCAGGAAAATCCAGAAAATTAAATTTTTGTCGGATTTTTGTTTTTTTTTCTTGACATGCGGCAATCTTTCGCTACTATTCCGCCCGTTGGTGCCCAGGTAGCTCANNGGTAGAGCAGGGGACTGAAAATCCCCGTGTGGGCAGTTCGATTCTGTCCCTGGGCACCACCTTTCCGAACTTATTCCACGAAAGTCCAAAGGATGAAAGCTAAAATATTCGAAACTATGTGAAATGATATGCTGTAGAAGATCCTGCCTTTGCTTTTTTCGGTGAAAAGCCCGAAAAGAAGCGACGGAAAGAATGTCGCCGCCCGCGTTATGTCAAGAAATGCGAGCGCGTGGACTAATCCGAAAAGAAGCGACGTAAAGAGGTTTTTCAACGACACGATCTTCAGGATTTTCCGGTCTGATTTCGCTAATACATGCTCCTGGATGTAGCCGCGGAAGAAAAATTCCTCCGGTATTGCAGCTACTGCGATCGCGATGAGCCCTTTTGTGACCGCCTGCATGATCATTCCTGAAGACGGCGTTATAAATGCGCGGTGCATGAATTTGAGATTGTATGCAAAAAAGAGCGGCGGATAAAACAGCAGGACCGCCAGAGTCACCAGCAAAAAGAGACAGAATCCTTCACGCGAAGGCTTGAAAATATTCTTAGGCCTGAAAGTTCTGTCAAAAGCGAGCGGCAGAATGAAAAGCGCCGCCGGAAATATGAAGTGTCTTGCAGAAAAGCGGTATTTGTTCATAAAAAACGAAAGGACTGAGATCAGAACAAGCTGAATAAAAACTTTTATGAAATCAGAATATTTTTTCGCCATTTTTCAGCCTAAAGCGAGTTCTTTGAAACAGGTTTTGCATAGAAAGTGTAGATCACGGTCATAAAAAACGACATCAGAAGCGCGACTGACGAAATCTGCGGGCTCACTATCCCGAAAGAGGCTGCGAAAAGCTGGATCAGGAAAGGAAGTGAGCAGAAAACGGCACCTTTGATGATTCTTTCCGCTATTTTTCTTGAAAGGATTATGAAGTGAAGCAGCGTTTTCATAAACGGTTTTGTTATGAAAATATCTCCTTTCGTCGTGTCTGCACTACCCCAGAGCGCCTGGATCGCAGCCAAATTTTCCCTGTAATTTTCAGTTATTACAATGTCGTCACGGCTTAGTTCGATTTCGTCAAGCGAAGCCTTTATGTCGATATTCTGCCAGAGCTGCGGTTTCACCGGGTTTGCAATCACGGTTTTTATGCCGAATTTTTTGTTGAAAAGTTCAAGAAAAGCGGCGTTTTCGGTCGGTTTGATCCTGTCTATCGTGTAATAGCCGATGACTTTCGTTCCTTCGGCAAGAGCGACATATTCGCTGCCGGCATCTTTTTTCGGTATCGAAAGCCCTTCCGTCGTGCAGTATTTCTCCGAGATCAGAACATGGAGAGGCGCCATCGTGAGTGTTTTCCCGTCCTCGAAAGTGTGTGCAAAGCATTTATTTTTATTGATGTTCCCCGCCTGCTCGGGATCGTTTTCCGCCGCTTTGTTCAGCTCGTTGATCATGCGGATAAAATCCTCTTTACTAACACTTTCTACTGTCTCGATCCCCGAAAGGTTGAGATGGGGGATATTGAGATATTTGTCGGTGTCAAAGACGAGGCGCGAAATTTTCGCCTCGTTGTTGAAAAACTTCATGTTGTTGAGAAGTACCGAAGCCGCCGTCGTCGTAACGATGAAGTTGATGAAAAGGGCGGTCGCGGCCGCTACCGGAGCGGGCGAATAAAGTGTGACAACAAGAAGAAGCGCGTCAAAAAGCGATTTCGTCTTGAAAAAGTGGATGATCACGAAAAGGAGAACTACCGCTAAAAACCACTTTATGATTTTCGGCATGACCCTGATCCCGAGCGGAGTCGGAAGATCTCCAGAACTTTTGAAAAGATACGATGCCAGGATCACTACCGGAATGAAACCCGAAACTTCCCATCCCTGAAGCGGGTGATCCGCAAAAGTGAGGAAAACCGAGATCGCGAAAGGAATGAACGCGAAAAGCGCGACCCACGGCAGTTTTTTGATCCCTGTCGAAAAAAGTTTAATGAAAACAAATATATAAGCCGGAGTGAAATAGTAAAGCCCGAAGAAATAATCGGCCTTTTTTATGAAAACGAAATAAATAAGATAAAAAATATAGGCAAGAAGCGAATAAAGAAAAAAGTGAACCGAAAAATTGAGTTTTCTCATTATAATCACCTAAAATTGTTAAAAAATTCCAAACATATTCTTCGTCTTCGCAGACAATTCTGAAAAATCAGAAACGGGCAATTATAGGGGATATGAAGAAAAATTGAAGAAATATCTGTATTTTTGGACCTCAGCCCTTTGGAAATGAAACCGTGACAAATTGTCACCAGTTGAAATTTCTGGCTGTTGACGGCGAGACCGCTGTCAGGGGCGGGGTATTCAAAAGGTTTTTGCGGCTAAATCTCTTTAAATCCTATTGATTTCAAATAGTTGTAAGTGCTATCATAAAATTCAGGCAATCGAGTTTGATCTTTTGAATTTCCTTCAGGCACACAAATAATCATACCTTGTCTTGCACGAGTTAGCAGAACACGATAAGCATTAAGTTGGTAAGATTTGCGTTCTTCTTTATTTATGCGGTTCCATTTGCAGCCGCCATTAAATTCGTAATATTCCCATGAATTTTTGTTCCTACGCAAATCGCCATCCCAGACAAGGCAAGTCCAATCTAATTCAAGGCCTTGAATATCGAATTCGCTTGCGGCATCTTCCAGAAATAAAGACGAACGAACATCATTGATATCATCCAAAAACCAGTGGACAGTGTCAGGTTTGCAACGCACATCGATAGCAAGTGGTTTTAAACGATAAGCCTTTGAAGAAACGACCATTCCATATCTTTCATGGCCTCTCGCTTTTTGTTTTAGCCAATCCTTTGCTTTTTTAAGATCTCTCGTCAGGACAATAGGATATCGGTCTGCAATAGAATTGTATATTTCACGAGCCTTGCTAATATTTCCATCTAACAAATTATGGACCAAATTTGATAAACTTTCTGCTCGGAAACTACGCATTGATACAGCAAGATGTAAGTCATCAGAATAAATAACATGAAGATTATTTTGCAATAACTCTTCAACTTTTCCTTCTGCGTATTCTTTGGCTGTTAATTGACTGGAAATATAAACCTGCCAATCTGGAAATGTCTCATTTAGAGCACGAATCCATTCGCCAATACCGGCTTCTCCAGTATTTATTTCCTGGCCACCACCTACAAGACAAACTATTACAGCCCAATCTTTGCGTTGATCAAGTGACCAAATGAGAAATTCGCCTTCCGACATCGGAAAATCAGCAAAACCCTTCTTCCGTTTAAGCCAAGAAGCGATATGTTCTTTGTCCCAAGAGCGTTGCGCTTCATCAAATATGGCAATATTTTCTACTTCACCATAACCAGCTTTGCTATCTCTTAATTCTTTGTTTGGATCTATTTCTAATCCATCTGAAGTCACTTTTACTTTATTCAGCATGTTATCTCTATAACGATGAATGATCTGAATAAAGCGTTTGACTTCGCTTTCAGCAGTTTTCTTAGTTATTTTTATTCCGCGTGCTTTTTCTTGAGCTTGTTTATCACGTGTCAGAGCTTCGGTAAGAACTGCAACTAATGGACCATTTCCAGATAAATAAACTGCTAAATCTTCATTGGATTCTTGTTGTACGGCTACGTTAAGTCCTACCAATGTTTTGCCGGCGCCAGGAACGCCTGTAACAAAGCAGATACTTTTACCGCCTCTTGCTTTGGTTTCGCGGATCACTTGCTGCACATAGCGTGTTGTGCGTTCAAGTTGTTCTCCTTCAGCTTCATGGCGAGTAATATCTTCCACGCTGTGATTCAAATAAAGTGATCTCGCAGCTTCAATAATGGTTGGAGTTGGCGCATAACGGCTGCGAGCCCAATCTTCTAAAGCGATGCTGTACGTTTCATGCTCGGTTTCATCAGATAAAACTAAGTTTATTACCTCTTGGAGATGTGTCGCATCTGTTAAGAGCGGCTCGTAAATACCATCGTTATAGTGTGAAAGCTGGAACTCGGTTGAATATTCTGAAGCTTCTGTAGCAACCAATATAGGAACAATCAAGCGATCGATGCTACCTTGATGAAAGTTTTTCAAGTCGAGAGCATAATCCAAAACTTGATCTACGTCGGTATGCAAAAAATCTGTTTTGCCAACCTTAAATTCGATAACAAAGACTCTTTCTTGCAACAAAACGACAACATCTATTCTTTTGCCAAGTCGTGGAATCGAATATTCAAAAAGAATTTCTGCATTTTCTTGTTGCCATGGAATCAGAACTCGTTTCATAATTTCAATTTCTTCAGACCATGCAAATTTCTGAGTAGCCACGGTGTCCATTTCGTCAGCACGTGACATTTGGCCAAAAATGTTGTCAACGGAAGAATTTAAGAAATCCAAAAGAGATGATTTGTAAAAATAGCGGTTAATCATTAGTTGAAATTATTTTCCTTTTTTGCACTTTGTTTTGGTTCAAAACTTTGTGTTCCACAAGCAGTTTGTATGTTTCAATCTCCAACGCGTCCGCGATTCTCTGAACATTTTCGAGGGAAACGTTACGTCCACAGCGTTCGATGCCGCTGATGTATGTGCGGTGCAGGTTGCTTAGTTCTGCCAATTTTTCCTGAGAAAGATTTTTCTGCTTACGGAAATTTGCTACATTAGTACCGAATACTTTTAAGATATCCATGGATTAAGACCTCCAAGTAAAACAAATGTAATTTAGTGAATGAATTATATTAGTCGACAGACTATAAGTATCATTTGCGAGGAACATTGATAAAACCGCCATAAAAATTAGTGATAGACTTTTGCGGATATATACGAATTTAAAGGAAAGAAATATTTATTTTTATTTTTGAAAATGTCGATATAATGATTGTGAAAAGTTTTTGGTCTTTGTGGATATAATGAAGCCAATGTTTGTGACAAGCAAAAAACTTTTAGGGATAAAAAAGAGACTGCCACGGTCCCTGCACTGCCGAAACAGGAGAAGGGATACCGTGGCTCATGGGAAAAATGCTACAAGAAAATTTTTACAAGTCAATGATAAATGAATGTAAATAATAACTGTTGTGGATTCAGAAGTTTAGTTCAAGATTGGATAGTTGATCTGGCCAAAGAGGCGGGATTGGATATAAGCGGATTCAGGCACAAAATTACTCAGGAATTCAAACAGCATATTCTTGCGAATCACGGCGATACTAAAACTGAAGACAATCGCGGACAAGTTGCTATAGGTGCTGAAGATTTTGAAAATATTGATGAAATTTTGGAAAATCCGACTTTTGCTGTTGCCGGAGTGAAGCGCAGAAACAAATATGGAGTAATGGAAGACAGAATAATTCTTGTGAAGAATACTGATCGCGGAACGATCCTTTTTGAAGAGGTCTTGTTCGGTAAAAGGAACCGAGCTCTGAATGCAAAATCGCTCATAATCAAAAAAGGAATAATCACTGAAGAGAGCCTCCGGAACATTTTGGCGAGCAATGCCAAGAATGATATAACGAACATGAAAATAAGGTATGCTGACGCGGTGGTTGCCAAATCCACGATTCACTCGGTGTAACACCGACGGCGGCGGCAGTCTCCGCCCACGCTCCAGCATTGTTTTTAGTCTAATACACTGAATATTTTTGTCAAGTGCGGATTTGATTTGCTGTGTAGAAAATACCTGTGGACGTAGGAAATGTTTCGGTATGCAGAGACGGAGAGTTG
>DBYC01000012.1:22535-22698 GCA_002310035.1 bacterium UBP6_UBA1196 | reverse complement strand
GCCCGAAAGATGCCCAGCAGCTTTATTTGGAAAGTCTCAAAGTCATCGGGATCGACCCGGCGGAGCACGATATCCGCTTTGTCGAGGACGACTGGGAAAGCCCGACTCTGGGCGCATGGGGCCTGGGCTGGGAAGTGTGGCTTGACGGAATGGAGATCAGCCA
>DBYC01000012.1:0-22445 GCA_002310035.1 bacterium UBP6_UBA1196 | reverse complement strand
CTGCAGTGGAACGACAAAGTCAAATACGGCACGGTCCACAAGGCTGACGAAGTCGAATTTTCGACTTTCAACTTCAAAGAGGCTCCGGTAGAAGATTTCTTCGCGTTTTTCGACAAATACGAGAAAATTTCGAAGGAACTTATCGAAAAATCGCTTCCGCGCCCCGCTTACGAGTTCTGCATCAAGGCAAGCCACGCGTTCAACATTCTCGACGCCCGTGGCGCGATCTCCGTCACTGAAAGGCAGAGATACATCATGCGCATCAGAGACCTTGCGTGTGCCGCTGCAAAAAAATACGCTGAAAGTTTTAAGGAGGAATAAATGTCGGATTTTATTTTTGAAATCGGTTATGAAGAGTTTCCAGCAAGTTTTATTCTTCCTTTTGTCTCGCAGCTTAAGGAAAAAATACTTTCCGAACTTGAAAAACAGCGTGTAACTGTCGGAAACTGCAGAGAGTTTTCAACATGTTCGAGAACCGCTCTCGTCTGCACGGGACTTCCCGAAAAACAGCCTGACATCCGCGAAAAAGTCACAGGCGCTCCGAAAAAAGTCGCTCTCAACGCTGACGGAACCCTTTCCAAAGCGGGCGAAGCCTTCCTTACAAAGAACAAGATCACAGACTATTTCTTTGAGAACAGTGAAAAAGGCGAAGTGATCGCAGGATACGTCGAAGAAAAAGGAAAAACTTTGGAAGAAGTCATCGCTCCTATCGTGAAGGCTGCTCTCCACGCGGCAAACTTCAAAAAAAGCATGCGCTGGGCGGAAAACACTTTCGCATTCGCAAGACCGATCAGATGGATACTCCTTTCGATCGACGGAAAGCCTGTTGAAGACGATTTCGAAGGGATAAAATTCGCGAAAACTTCTTTCGGACACCGCTTCCTTTCAAACGGTGCGCTTGATATAAACGCTTCGAATTACTATGAAATTCTTACGGCGCACTACATCATGGTCGACAGAAGTGAAAGAAAGGAATTCATCCGCTCCGAAGTCGCGAAAAAGGCTAGAGAACTCGGACTTATCGCAAATATCGACGAAAATCTTCTCGATGAAGTCACCGACATGGTCGAATATCCGCATGTCGTCATCGGCAACATTCCCGAAAAATACAAAAACCTGCCGGTCGAGCTCGTTGTCAAAGTCCTCAAAAAAGACCAGAGATACTTCACTCTGAGCGATAAAAATTCGCAGGTAATCAAGTTCGCAAGCGTTCTCAACAACATTCCGCATGAAGATTCGCTTGTTATCGAAGGAAACGAAAAAGTTGTTGCGGCACGTCTTTCCGACGCCGCATTTTATTTCAACGACGACCTTGCGAAAGATTTCGGCGCACTCAAGGAAAAGCTGAAAGGTGTCCTTTTCCAGAAAGATCTCGGAACTTACAGCGAAAAAGTCGAGCGTATCTGCAAAATTGCCGCTTTCATCGCCGGAAAATACTTCTCTCTTGACGATGCTGCAAAAAAACGCCTTCAGACTGCTGGCGAAATGATCAAAAACGACCTCGTAACGGGCGTTGTTTTCGAATTTCCCGATCTGCAGGGGATCATGGGACGCTACTACGCACTTCACGCAGGATTCGAGAAAGATATCTGCGAAGCGATGTACGAGCACTATCTCCCGATAAACGCAGGGGATGCGCTTCCATCGACCGAAATTGGAACGATCCTCAGCATGTCCGATAAAATCGATACGATCGTCGGCGGATTCATGGCAGGAATGAAACCAAGCGGCTCGAAAGACAAGTTCGCGATCCGCAGAAACGCTATCGGTTTCCTCACAGTCGCGCAGAATTACACTCTCGACATCAGGGAAGTCGTTGAATTCGCATGGAACCTCATCGTTCCGCGCATCAAAAACGCGAAAGTTGAGATGAAACAGGAAATAATCGACTTCATAGTCGCAAGATACAACGGCGTTTTGAGCTTCGACACTCCTGTCATCCAGGCTGCGACAGCACGCAACGCCGAATTTCCGAAAGTTGTCGCAAAACGGGCTGAAACGATTTCTCGCCTTCTCAAAGAAAGCGGGATTTCCGAGCTGGTACAACTTTACAAACGCGGCTGCAACATCCTGAAAAAACAGGAATTTACAGTAGGAACAGTCAACGAATCGCTTTTCGAGCAGGATGAAGAGAAGAACCTTTTCGCCGAAGTAGTCAAAGTCGAAAACGAAATAAGATCGATGAACGACAACTTCAAGATCGCGATGAAGATCCTCTCGCTCAAACCGGCACTCGACGCATTCTTCGACGCTGTTTTCGTAATGCACGACAACGCCGGAATCAGAACGAACAGAATGAACCTCATCGGTAAAGTTACCAGCTTGGTAGCGGAAAATATCGGTGAAATAAGCTTTTTGAATATTTAAATTTTATGATCTTTTCAAATTTTTAGTCTGCCTGTCAAATTCCGAAATATATTCCCTGTCTTGAATTATGCGGAAAATTTCATATTCACCAAGAGCTTTTTCTACTGCTTGATCGTGGCTTATTTTCCCTTTTGAATCAAGGATCTGCTGGCGGGTACTCTGCAAAAACATGTTTACAGCATCAATACAGTCCTGCATTCTCATCAGATTTCCGTCCTCAGCCTGAAGTTCGGCATAGTCGATGAACATCGTGACAAGGCGGTTCAATCGGGAAATTTCTTTCTCGTTCAGATAATTTTTCGCAATAGTCACATCAGATTTATAGATTTTTCCTTCCGGAGAATTTTTCCAGTTAGTCAGCCCCATGTGCTCTTTCTGCGCATCAGCACGGTTGTAGACAAGTTCTGCGGCAGTTTTTCCGCTTACCGCAAAATGAAGTTTATTCTGAACGAAAGCGTAAAACTCTTTAGTGGTTTCGCTCTCTTTGTCGAAATCGCAGCTGCACTGTTCGAAAATATCGGTGATTTTCTGGTAGGCGCGTCTTTCACTTGCTCGTATTTCCCTAATCTTTTCAAGAAGTTCATCAAAATAGTCTTTTCCGAACGGCTTTCCGTTTTTCAACATTTTTTCGTTGATCACAAAGCCTTTGGTGATGTATTCCCTTAATGTTTTTGTCGCCCACTGGCGGAATTTCGTGGCTTTTTTGGAATTTACGCGATAACCGACAGCGATTATTGCATCGAGATTGTAGCATTTTGTCTTGTAATTTTTGCCGTCAGCAGCAGTTATCGAGAAATCCTCGGCAACTGAATCTTTGTCAAGCTCCAAGTCATTGAAAATATTTCTCAAATGAAGCGAAATATTGTCAACGCTGCAATCAAAAAGTTGTGACATTGCTTTCTGCGTGAGCCAGAAAGTCTCGTCTTTGAATACGACGTTTACGACCACATCAGAATTTTCAGTCTGATAAAAAACGATTTCGTTTGTCTTGATGATTTCATCCATTTTAACGCTCCATAAAACATAAAAGAAACTTTTTACAAATATGTTATTAGACTTTAAAAGCAAAAAATCAACATTTATTTTGCATATCAAATAAATATTACGAAAGATATTGTTGCAATAAATAGAATACAATAAAAAGGTATCACAAATTAAGCCATAAAAACACGCCGAATTTGCCCGATTTTCTTGCTTTTTTTTTAATTTTTTGTATAATAATGCGCTTTTTTTGACGGTTTTATCACATAATAAAGGTGGAAAAAAATGAAAAGAATATGTATGTTTCTTCTTCTGGTTGTGTTTTCCGTGCAAATTTTCGCTGATGACGACGAAGGCAAGCTCAGACTTGCAGTAATGGAATTCGAGGACAAAAGCGGAAAACTTTCCGAAACGACTCTTTCCAATGCAACAGAATACATTCGAGGGGAATTTGTCGCCTCGAATAAATTCATTGTTATCGCCAAAGAGAGGCAGGAAAACGCGATTATAAAACAGATGAAAAAGGAATCTTACAAACTCTGCAACGACAAAAACTGTCAGATTCCGCTCGGTCAGGCACTTTCGGCAGATACGATTTTAAGAACGACGATTACATTCTTTGCACAGAAATTCACTATAACTTCAGAACTTATAGATCTTGCCGGAGAGGCGACAACAAAAGGTGCAAAAGCGACTTTCGACGGTAGCGAAGAATCCTTGAACGAAGCTCTTGACAGCATTGTTGCCCAGATCATCGGACGTAAAAAACAAAAAGCTGAGTTTCAGCAAGGTCGTTTCGGCGGCAAAAACGAAGATTGGGAAATCGGCGGCGGTGAAGAGACGATCGTCAAATTCGAGAGCAATCCGAGCGGTGCTGTCGTCATTGCGGACGGCAAAATCATCTGTCAATCGACACCGTGTTCAAAACTGTTGACGCAGGGAAATCACGAAATCGAAATGCAGAAAGAAAACTATGTGCCGAAGGTCAAAAAAGGAAAAATCACCGAAGGCAAAACTATCAAATACAAACTTGAACCTGATTTTGCATATCTTTCAGTCAGCGGCAACTATGCCGTTTCCCTCAAACTTGACGGCGCAAATATCGGTGAGATTCCAATAAAAGATAAGGCTATCAGCACTGGTAATCACAGAATTGAACACTCGGACGGCTGTTTTTATGATTCCGGCGAAACATTTACCGTCCAACGCGGAGAGAAAAAAGCGATCAAGCTCAATTTGGAACCACGCGAATCAGCAATCAAAGTCTATGCGCAGGATGAAAGCGGCAACGACATCGAAGCCGATGTTTTTGTGGATGACAAAAAAGTCGGCAAAGCACCTGGCACATTCAAAGTTCCGCTCTGCAGTAAGAAACTGGTCGTCAAAAACGGAGATTTTGAATATTCCGAAGAACTTTCTCTTCAAGAAAAGAAAATAAAAACACTTCAAGCCAAACTTAAACGCAAGGGATTGCAGTGGTCGAACAAGTCTCCAAATGACATGACATGGCGTAAGGCTGTAAATTACTGTAAAAATCTGAATGAAGGCGGATATTCCGACTGGAGGTTGCCGAATATCGATGAACTCAGGACGCTTATTCAAAATGACCCCGGCACGCAGTCTGGCGGTTCATGCCCGATTTCAGAGAAAGCTGGAAAACTTTCATCAAAAGATTTGACGAAAGACTGTAATGGCAGCGGTAGCGCCGTCAGCAAACTTGGCGACCGCGGCTGGTTCTGGTCTTCCTCTACTAGCTCAGTTATTTCGATCTACGCGTGGTTTGTGGATTTCAACTACGGGGGCGTGATCTGCAACACTAAGCCACACACTTGTTCTGTTCGTTGTGTGAGGTAGTAACAAGGAATACTGTGGGTTAATTTGTATGCTGTAGATTTGTTGCGAAGTAAATTACAATAATTGTTTTTTAATTTGTGGAGAGCAACTTGGGAATAATCAATAAGACAATATGTGAAGTCTATGATTCAATATCAAAAAAAGAGGGCGATTCAAATACCAGATATAAATCTTGGGAATGGTGCCATAAATTCTTTATGGAAAACAAAGAAAAATACTATAGAATCAATTCCATAGAACAAGAAAATTTGATTGATACAATGTCTTTGCACCTTGCTTTTTATCTTGCAAGCTGGGGAATGTATAGAGGTTCATCATTTTTGATTCAAAGAGATTTCAAAGCCCACAAGCAAGCTATAAAAAGCATCTTAGAACTAAAATATTTCTCCCTTTGGAACTATAGACCATTATATGGGAATATAGGATACAAACTAATTTTTGATCAAGATGGTATATATTGGAAAATAAAAAATGCATATAGACCAGACATACCAACTGACACCTTGATAACAAAAATACTCTTAGGAACATTCGGTTGCATTCCAGCTTTTGATAAATACCTAAAAATAGGATTAAAATTAGCCAATATGAAAAATAAACTTCTTAACTATAGTGTTGTTAATATTGAAAAAAATTCAAAACAAATTTTTTCTGATTTGGAAAACTTTTACTTAAATAATGAAAAAGAATTTATATTAAACAGGGCTACAAATGTAATGTATCCGCCGATGAAACTTGTGGATATGTATCTGTGGAGAATTGGCGGAGGGAAATAACGCTGGCGTAACATACAACTTTCTCTCCCCACCCGACTACGACAAAGAAGGCAACGTAAACGGAATACACAAAGAAGAGAACGTGGTCATTGACAAAAATGACCTTAACTACTTCTTTGCGAATAAAATGATTGCCTCGTTTTCGTAGTTGTTGCGATAATGAAGAAAAGTTCTCACAAAACAAGGGCTTGAGATTTGCGGGCGGGCCGCCCGCGCTCTCAGAAGGTTTCTCAAAACAAGGGCTTGAGGTTTCAATACAAATTTTCTTTGTCGCATTTTTCAAAGTTTTGTTTTATGATACATAACTTTTATTTGATATTTATTTGCAAATATCATAAAACAAATTCGAATTTTTAGAAATAATCGCGTTCATTTTGGAGGAAAATTTGGAATATAAAATTAAATTAGTAGAATCAGATCAGCCAAAAACATTATCCATAGAATATAATACGCTTGTGGATAAGATTTCAGATCTATGGGAAAAAGCTAAGAAAACCGCCGTATTAGCTATAAATTCCGAACTTCTGAAAGCTAATTGGCAAACAGGAAGATGTATTGTTGAGTTTGAACAAGGCGGAGCTGCGAAAGCACAATACGGAAAGCAACTGCTTGTAAATCTGTCAAAAGACCTTACGGCAAGACGAGGGAAAGGTTTCAGCCGAAGCAATCTCACTTATATGCGTAAACTTTATCTTACATTCCCAAAATGTGAGACGCTGTCTCACAAATTGACATGGAGTCATTACTTTGAACTTTTGAAGTGCGAAGACCCGATGGAAATGCAGTTTTATTTTCATGAAGCAATCAAAGAAGGTTGGAAAGTCAGGGAATTGAAACGACAGATAAGGAGTTCGCTTTTTCAGAGAATAGCTCTAAGCACCGATAAAGCCGGAGTTATGACACTGGCAAACAAAGGACATCAGATTTTAACTGCACAAGATATTATAAGAGACCCGTATGTGTTGGAATTTACCGGCCTGCCACAGCAAAAACACTGCAAAGAAGGCAATCTCGAAACAGCATTAAAGGCAAATATGGAAAAATTTCTCTTGGAATTGGGAAGAGGATTCGCTTTTATCGGTCGACAATATGTAATTTCTATCGGAAGCCGCAGATTCAAAGTCGATTTGGTATTTTACCACTGTATTTTGAAATGCTATGTCCTGATAGACCTCAAACGGTCGGAAATAAAACACAGCGATGTCGGACAAATGAATATGTATCTGAATTATTTTAAGACCGAGATCTGCCAACCTGATGACAATCCGCCGATCGGTATAGTCCTGGGAGCAAAACAGGATGAACTTTTGATGGAATATGCGACCCAGGGAATTACAAATCAGTTGTTTACAGCCCGCTATCAACTTTATTTGCCGAAAAAAGAGGAATTACAAGCGCAACTGGACTTGGTTCTGACGGATTGATATCATTTATGTGTCTGTTACGTCTCTCTGAACCCTTAAAAATTTTCCATCCCGAAAATACTTGCTTTCCCTAAATTATAAGTCTACATTAGCCCGTTGTTTGTTTTATTAACCTATCATTTGGAGGAAACCATGTATCCGAATCTTGACAATTACTTTTCAGACATGTCTAAAAGGGCAAAAAAATCGGCTATCAGAGAGTTGCTTAAACTTACGAAGGAACCCGGCATCATTTCTTTTGCAGGCGGACTTCCGGCTCCGGAAACTTTCCCTGTAGAGGAACTTCGCGAAGTTACTGACGAAGTTTTGAAGAAAGAAGCTGCTTTCGCTCTCCAGTACGGCACGACCGAAGGCGACGACCTTCTCAGAGAGCAGCTTGTAAAACGCTATCAGGAAATGGGCCTCAAGATCACGAAGGAAAACCTTGTAATCACGACCGCAAGCCAGCAGTCTCTTGATTTCCTCGGCAGAGTTTTCATCAACAAAGGCGACAAAGTCATCGTCGAGTTCCCGAGCTACTTGGGCGCGTTGCAGGCTTTCAACGCTTTCGGCGCAGAACCTGTAGGCATTCCTTCGGACGATCACGGTATGGATCCGAAACTCCTCGAAGCAAAACTTGCAGAACTTCAGGCAAAAGGCGAGCAGGTCAAATTCATGTACATCATTCCTGATTTCCAGAACCCGTCAGGCGTTACGATGCCGGAATTCAGAAGAAAAGAGATCATCGAGATCGCTCACAAATATCATGTTCTCATCGTTGAGGACAGCCCCTACAGAGAACTTCGTTTTGAAGGCGAAGCTCAGCCCACGATATATCAGCTTGACGATCAGGGAACCACGATCACACTCGGAACCTTCTCGAAGATTTTTGTTCCGGGATTCAGAATCGGCTGGGTAATCGCAGATCCGAAGATCATCGACAAGTTCGTAACCACGAAACAGTCTGTTGACCTCTGCACACCGCCTTTCGTTCAGAGGATCGCTGGCAGATACATGGAAAGAGGCCTTTTTGCAACGAAACTCGGCGACATCATCAAACTTTACAAACACAAAAAAGACCTCATGATGGACTGCTTCGAAAAATATCTTCCGGAAGGCGTAAAATGGACGAATCCCGAAGGCGGACTCTTCCTTTTCGTTTACCTTCCTGAGCACATGGATGCTGAGAAACTCTTCAAGATCGCGATCGCAAACAAAGTTGCATTCGTTCTCGGAACAGTTTTCTACTGCGACGGCAGCGGCAAGAACACGCTGAGAATCAACTTCTCCTACTGCTCGGACGAACAGATCGTAGAAGGCGTAAAGAGACTCGGTCAGGCTATCAGAGAGTATAAAGACTAATAAAATCCGCTGTTTTTCTACACCGCCTAAAAAAATACGCAAACACAAATTTTTTTATTGACATTCAAAAAAAAATCCCTAAACTACCCGCCGTCCTGTGTGGCGGGATAGCTCAGGTGGCTAGAGCAGCGGACTCATATCCCGCAGGTCGAGTGTTCGAATCACTCTCCCGCTACCACTCTTGTTTTTCCCTGAAAAATTTATTGTAATTTAAATATTTTTCTTGTTAGTTTTTATATTGTATGGTATTTTGCGCTGTTTTGGGTTTTTGCTGTCCAAAGTTGCCGGTTTTTTTATGTTTGAAACTTCGATAATAAAAAAAATTGTATATTTTTTGTCGGTTTTTGCGGTTTCCGCAGTTCTTTACGCCGAAGCCGGAACATGCCGCGGCGGTTACTGTTTCGACTGCTATGATTCTTCGAACGGGCTTAAGCAGAATTCTGTCGTCGCATTTGGGCAGGGTAAAAACGGTTTTATGTTTGTAGCCGGAAGAAACAGTTTCCTCCGTTTTGACGGCAGAAATTTTGTTTCCCCGCTCGAAAATGTCAGGAAAAATCTTCCGACAACCCTTTTGAATGATTTCGCTGTTGCTTCTGACGGTACCGCTTTTCTGGCGACCGATGCAGGTCTATGGTTTTTCAATTCGGATAAATTTGAAGTTGAAACCATTGAAAATATTGACGGAATAGGCAAAAACCCTGTCGATTCCCTGACTTTTGACAAAGAATCAGGAAAACTTTTCGGAACGGTTCGCGGAATAGGCGTTTTTGCGTTTTCAAAGAATTCTGTTGAGTGGTTCCATCCTGAAAATTCGCGGCTCGGGACGAAAAAAGTCAATAAAGTCTTTGCTGACAGATCCGGAAATATCTGGACTGGAGCGGAAGACGGCGTCTATTTTTTGAAAAACGGTGAAGAAAAATTCCGCAGAGTCGACTACATCGAGGATTCTGTCACGGCCTTTGCCGATTGCGAAGGAGATTCTCTTTTCGCTGGCGGCAAGAATGGGTTGTACCGCATTGAAAACGGAGAACTTGATAAGACTTTCACTGCGGACGATATCCGGATCTCTGAAATCACGGCACTGAAAAACGGTTCAGACAGCAGACTTTGGATCGGGACGAAAAATTCGGGGCTTGTTCTTTTTGACGGAGGAGAATTCGAAAAAATAGGGGAGTTGCCGTCCGGCGCCATGAAAACAGTGACCGCTTTTGCTGATGACGATAACGGTGAAATGTGGATCGGAACGCGCTCGGAAGGTTTCTGCATCGCCAAAAAAAGTGCTTTGCGCGATTTTGTTTTGAATGGCGAAACCGTGGAAAACGCCGTTTCCGACACTTCGGGAAATGTTTGGATAAACACGCTCGATTCAGGAATAATCGGCTTTTCCGGTGACGGTATCCGTGATGTCACTCATGAAAGTCAGGAGCGGTTTTCAGACATTTTTATCGATTCTCTCAACAATCTCTGGGCTTCTTCCGCCGGTTCCGGACTTTATATTATGCAGGCGGATCCGGCTTTCAAACCTGTGCGGGAGCTGTTTGACAGCGACGAGGATATTTTTCCGGTGTCTGCGAATCTTTTTTTCGAGGATTCTGACGGCAATGTCTGGACAAACGACTCGGACAGACCGTCGGAAATTTTTGTCTTCAGGAACGACAAAACGGTCGAACGCTTTACTCTTCCTGCTGCGAATGCGGAAATAGTCGACTTTTTGCAGAATAACGGTCATTTCTTTATTGTGACGAAGCGCAACGGCGTTTTCGAGAGAAAATCCGATGCTTCAATCCATCCGATAGCGATTTGGGACCGGGAGATAATGATAAAAAAGGTTTTTGCCGATTCAAAACACAGGATCTGGATAATTACGGCGACCGATGAAATTTTTATCAGTATCGAAACCGATGCGGTACATTTTCCGCTTGGCGGCGCCCTTTCTTCGACGGTCCTGCACTCTTTGACAGAAGATAAAAACGGCACTTTCTGGCTGACGACAGGTGCGGGAGTCGCAAGATTCAGCGGCAGTGCGGTAGACTGTCTGATAAACGGCAGTTGTTCCGCTGTTCCTGTTTCGGTTTATGGGAAAAGCCGCGGCATGCCTTTTTCTGAGTGTGCCGAAGGGCGTAGATCAACGCCGGCTTTATCTGCTTCAGGGCTGCTTTTTGTTCCGATGAACAGCGGTATGGCTGTTTTTGATACCGGTTACGCCGAGAAATTCGGGAATACGCCCAAAGTAAGAATAGAGAAAATAATAGTCGACAGTGATAAAAAAGGCAGCTATTCCGCCGGTTTGTCCGAAAAAATTCTTCTTCCCAACTCTGTCAGAAGTGTCAGAATTTTCTATTCGGCGCCGTTTTTCGCCGATTCAAATGAGCTTCTGTTTGATTACTCTATTGACAAACACCATGTAACAGAGACGACGGCCGGAGTCGCGGACATTGAGAATCTTTCCGGCGGCACGCACAGTTTCACAGTCAGGGCATATCTTTCAAGCAGCAGGGAATTCTTTTCCGAAAAAACGGTCGTTTTTGAAATTCCTGCCGAATTTTATCAGAAAACAGCTTTCAAACTCGCTTTGCCGTTTGTCTTCATATTCTTCATTTTTGTCATTGTGTTTATGAACAGACGCCTGAAAATAATGCGTGAAACCGAGGTCCGCCGCCTGATAGACGAGACGACTGCCGAACTTCAGATGAAAAACAACTCCCTCAAGGAAGCCGTTATGAAGGATCCGCTCACAGGGCTGATGAACAGACGGTTCCTGTTTGATGTCGAGGAGCGCAAAATCAGGCGTTTCATCGAATCTAAAGAGCGCCGGAACCACCTTCGTGATAACAGAATGTTTGAGCATAACGATCTTGTTTACGGCGTGATTATGATGGATATCGACCATTTCAAACGTGTAAACGACATTTACGGTCATGATGCCGGAGACATGGTGCTCAAAGGTATCGCGGAAATCATGCAGGATTCGGTCAGGATCGATGATGTTCTGGTCCGCTGGGGAGGCGAGGAGTTTCTTATTGTTCTGAAAAATATTCCGGTGAAAAAAATATTCGAAGTTGCTAAAAAAATCAGAAAAACGATAGAAAAACACCAGTTCGTGGCCGGAAACGGTACGCCGATCTGGGTGACTGCATCAATGGGCGTCGTTTTTATTCCGTTCTTTAATTTTGAACCGAAACTTCTTTCTTTCGAAAATATTATTACTTTGGCCGATCTCGCTCTCTACAATTCCAAGGAGAACGGCAGAGATATGGCGACTTTTGCGATTCCCGGCAAAAATTTTCCTAAGACAGAGGATGAGATTAACGGGATGCTGAGCAGTTGTGAATTCGCTGAGGTAAACGATTTTTACACTTTTGAAAAAATTGAACCCGACAACTTTTCAGAGTTCGAGATCTGACAATTTATGGAGATTTTGATGAATAAACTTGTTAAACTTTCTGTTTTTGCATTGATCCTGGCTTCTTTTTCGGCTCTTTTTTCTGTCGATTTCGACCCGGACGAGGCTTATGACAGGTTCAAAAAAGGTTTTAGCGTCGGTGGTTCGCTTTTTCCGACATGGCAGGGGAAGGCACTTCTTCTCGAACTTGATCTTTACGGTTCGGCGGAGTTTTCCAACAGGCTCGGTTTCGGTGTCGGTCTGCCGGTAAGGTTTATTCTGAAAAACGGCTCGGGAGCTGACGAAATCGAGAAAACGGGCGGTATTTTTCCGAAAGAGGACTGGGATGATGCACGCGACTGGGTCGCGATCCTCAATTATTTCCACTATGGTAATTCCGGCGATATGTTCTATTTCTACTTCGGCGAGCAGAGGAACCGCTATGTCGGAAACGGCTCGATCGTCGGAGCGTATTTCGGCGACCTCAGGCTTTACCATCCGCAGCGCGGCGTCAATCTGGAAGTGAATACCGACTATGCCGGGATCGATTTTTTCATGGATGATGTTACTCCGCCTAATGTCGTCGGCGGCCGTGTCTATCTGAAACCGCTGAGTTTTCTGAACAAAGAAAGTTATGCCAACAATCTTGAGATCGGAGCTTCATATTTCGCCGATGTTTTTGCACCGGATAAAATAACTTCCAAAACCGCTTCAAGCGGCGAGGAGGAGCGTGAACTTTTCAAGTCGAATGCGCAGATTTTCGGTTTTGACATCGATTTCAGGCTGCTTGCGCTGAAATACTACCAGCTGACTTTTTACACCGATATAAACCATATTGTTGATGCAGGAACAGGTCTGCACTTCGGACTCAAGCACAAACTGATGATGCCGGGCAGCAAGGATATACAGATCCTGAGCAAATGGGAGGTCCGTGCGATGGAGTCTAATTACGTTCCGTCGTATTTCAATACTTTCTACGATATCGAGCGGGAATATTACAAAGGTCAGTCCGCGAACGAGCCTGTGACCAATACGACAAAACTGCAGCATATCCTTGATCTGTCCGGCGGCAACTGGACTGCGGGATATTATTTCGATCTCGTTTTCGATCTTACCGGAATTTTTTCGGTCGGCGGTTCGTTCGAGCACAACAAATTGTACACGCTTGTTGCCGGAGAGGCCAGAAAGTACAACAATTATCAGATAAACACTTTTATCAACCTGAAGCTGTTCGATGCCTTCTTTATTGATTTCATGATTACTTTACAGTCTTTGGGAGAAGAAGGGAAAGAGCTTAAAAACCAGCCGTATTTCAGAGGTTCGATCGCTTATTCGATAAACAAATACTTCACTGTCGGTTTCGGAGCGGTTTCGAAATGGTATCTTTACGATTATGAGATCGGGGAATACAGATACTACATGAGTTTTTCGCTGGGTGCATTTGCAGGTTTCAGGTTTTAACCAATGAAAACCGTTGTTTTTCTTTTTCTTTTGCTTAACTTTTTCACGGTTTCTGCACAAAATACGCCAAGCGATTCGGATGTGGATCCTCTGGATCAGCTGATCTCCGATTTAGTTGAATCATCAAAAAAAGCGCAGAAACAGGAAAAAAAGCAGGAAAAACCGGCTGTCAAGCCGCAAAAAACCGAAAAAAAACAGGAAGTAAAACAGAAAAAAGCGAACGGAAAAAAGCTTGTCGTCATTGATCCAGGTCACGGAGGAAAAGATCCTGGAACGATTTCCGGCAAACTTTACGAGAAGGATGTGGTGCTCAGGCTTGCGAAAAAAATCGAAAAGCTTTCCAAAAATTACAAAAACATCGAAGTGAAACTGACGCGCGACAAGGATATTTTTCTCGCTCTGGAAGAACGTGCCGTGATCGCGAACAAGATGAACGGTGATTTTTTTATCTCGCTTCACGCCAACTCGTTCAAGGACAAAGAAGTCGGCGGAATGGAGCTTTACCACCTTGACAACACGCGGGACGAATACGCCAACAAACTGGCAAAAGTCGAGAATAAAATTTCGGGAAACTCAACGATACTTGAAACTATCCTGGTCGATATGGATATCAGCTACTATGTCGGTGACAGCCTTGACTATGCAAAGGAAATGGGCGAGGGGTTGAAAAAAGATCTGAAAAAATACGGAGTGAAAATCAGGGGTTATAACAAAGGAGCCCTTTTTTATGTTCTGGTCGGTGCAAGGATGCCTTCTCTTCTTTTTGAAATCGGCTACATAACGAACAAGATCGAGAAGGAGCTGCTTCAAAAGGACGAATACCTTGAATCAATAGCGAAATCTCTGCTTGATTCAATTTCCAAATCGAAGGTGAAATGAAAGATAATTCCGGAAAAATATTGGTGATTCTTATAGCTGCACTGCTGGCGCTTTTCCTTCTTGCAGCTCTTCCGTTTTTCGGATATGTCAGAATGCCTCTGAACGAAATTTTCGGTGAAAGTCCCGCTTCGTCGATTTTCTGGAATATCCGTGTCCCCCGCACTCTGGCTGCATTTCTGTGCGGCGCGGCTTTAGCACTTTGCGGAATGGTTTTTCAGTCGATGTTCAAAAACGACCTCGCGACACCCTACACGCTCGGAGTGAGCAGCGGCGCGGCTCTTGGAGCAGTGCTCGCGATAAAATTCTTTTCCGGGATCGCCTCGTATATTCCTCTCACGCAGGTCTGCAGCTTTGCGGCGGCTTTTGTCACAGTTCTCTTCATTTATTCGGCCGGACGGCTGAAAAAGCGTTTTGACACCGGATTTCTGCTTTTAGCCGGAGTCGCAGTGAATTTTATATGCAGCGGGCTCATTCTTTTTATCCAGTATTTGGCAAACGGCAGCGAAAGCGCGATGATGATCCACTGGATGATGGGAAGCTTCGATTTTACCGGTTTTTCAACAGTTCTGAAAGTTCTCCCGGCCTTTTTCGTGATGATCTTTGTCGCTCTTTTTTTCCATCGCGAGCTTGACCTGATGCGGATCGATTCTGATATCGCAGCTACTCGAGGCGTGAACATGAACGCAGTCGGAAACATTCTGCTTTTCACTGTTTCGTTTGCCGTCGCACTTGTTGTTTCACAGGTCGGTCCAATCGGTTTCATCGGCATGGTCGCGCCTCATATCGCCGGAAAATTCGTCGGCAGGAAGCACAGTTTGCTTGCAGTTGTTTCGCTCTTTACCGGTGCGATAATCCTTATGCTTTCCGATGCCGTTTCGCGGACGATAATCGCTCCGTCGGAAATACCTGTCGGTGTCGTCACTTCGCTTTTAGGCGGGCCGTTTTTTTTATTTATTCTGATTAAATCGAAGTAACAGGCTGGTGTCGGTCAATTTTTCCGCCCGCTGTTTTTATTTCTTTTCGATTTTCTTGTTTCCAGGATCTTCAGCGAAAACGCCTTTTTCTGCTTCAGTTCTTCAGATTCGGCAAGCTGTTTGCGCCACATTTCAAGGGTCTCGGCGGGGAGGATCCCGTTTGCTACAGCTTCTTTCACGGCGCAGTCAGGCTCGGTGTCGTGACGGCAGTCGAAAAAGCGGCATTTTTGCGACAATTCTTCAATGATCTCAAAGCCTTTTGAATCTTCTTCCTGCCAGTTCTGGATTTCGCGCATCCCGGGCGTATCGATTACCATTCCGCCTGATTCAAGCAGAATGAGTTCTCGTGCAGAAGTTGTGTGACGCCCTTTGTTGACGGCGCTGCTGATTTCGCCGGTGACGCGGATATTCGAACCTGAAACCGTGTTTATCAAAGTCGATTTTCCGACTCCGGACGAACCGATAAAAACAGCCGTTACGCCGGGTTTTACAAAGGTTTTCAGCAGTTCTTCCGTCTTTTTTTCAAACGACGAAACGGCATAGACTTCTTTGCCGCCTGCGATTTTTTTAACCTCTTCGAAAAGTTCTTCGGTGTTTTCGCAAGTATCTGATTTTGTAAGTAAAATCACGCATTTTATGTTGGAAGAAGCTGCGACGGAAATGTATCTTTGCAGGCGTTTCAGATTGAAGTTGTTATCAAGCGACATCACGATGAAAACAATGTCGACATTTGCGCTCAGAACCTGCTCGTCAATGACATTTCCGCTGCATCTTCGTGAAATGCGGCTCTTTCTCGGCAGAATAGAGCAGATGTATGATTTGTCGCGCCGGATCGAAACCATGACCCAGTCGCCGACGGCGGGAAGATCCGATTTCAGGACCGAATTGTATCTGATAGAACCGCTTGTCTTTGCCGAAAAGAACCCTTTTTCGCAGACGATGTCATAAAAATGGCGGTTGTGGCCGATGACGCGTGCCGGAATAAGCTGGGAGTCTTTTTCCTTTTCAGCCAAATCTTTGAAATAATTATCAAATCCCCAGTCTTCAAGATTTATTTTGGTTGAATCCGAAATCAAAGGATCTCCTATTCACAGACAAAAACAGGGTTTATAAAGTGGTTGTTTTTCGTGATGAAAAGCAGGACTTTGTCGGAAATCACAGGGTTTCCCGCCGCCGCCGAAAAAAGTTTTCTGCCGGCTTCGACATTTTCGTTTTCTTTGACATTCGGCGATTTCGCATAGGCGAAATTAAGTTCGTAACCTTCTGCCTTAACAGAAACAAGAAATCCTTCGTTTTTCATCGGAACGACTGCGTTCACTGTCGCAGTAACCGGCAGAACCGCCGCTTTTTCTGGGGCTATGAAAACTCCGCGGGCAGTGTTCCAGCCGCTTTTTTTCGCGCATTTGTAGTATTTTTTCAACTTTGGGATCACAGTTTTCACTTTTATTGACGCGACTTCGGTTTCAACACCTTTTTCGAGCATTGCCATCTTCTCGTCCAGGATTTTTTTACGGTTCAGACTTTCCGAAAGTATTTTTTCGTAACCGTCAAGTTCGGCTTTAGTTTTATGAAGCTCGTCATTGAGATAAGCTATTGAAATGTCATAGAATCTTTTGCATTCGAAGTCGAATGACACGCAGTTTTCCTTCATTATCCGCGACGATTTTTCAAGGAGAACGAGCTTTTTGTATTTCAAAAGCGCGTCGGCAGTAAGTTTTTCGGCTACTTCAAGCTCCTGATCGTTCACTTTCGTAGCGAAAACGACTTCTCCCTTTTCCTTTTCCATTCTTTCGCGGATAATCTGGTTTTTCTTTGATTCTGCAAAAAGAGAAAACTGCAAAACAAGCAGTATTACACTGAAAACACTAACGAATTTCTTCATCAACAAAAATCAGGTCACCCATGTGTTTTATGTTGTGGAAATCGCCCGCAAACGGCGGAGTCCAGGCGGAGAAATCTCCTTTTTTCGACTTTTTCAGCTTGGTATGACGGTTTATTCTGTAGAAAAAAGCCTTCCAGATCTCACCGTTTTCAGGTGGATTTTCGGCAATCGATTTAAGCGGAACCGCGATTTCTGCGTTCCAGCCTTTATCTGTGTCGTCAGGGTCGTTGAGCGTTCCGTCAAGCGAAACGCCGTAAATTATCCCAGAATCCCATGAATCGTTGCGGTTTTTGCGCCTTCCGCCGCTGAATCTCGAATCAAATTTGACGCCGGCAGCCGAAACCTGCATCTCGAAGTATGGCGTAGCCCTACCGGTCGGATCGATGTAAATTTCGACGATATCGTCGTGGTCGTAGATCGGATCGTCGGTGTTTTTGAGTTCTGCGTAGATGTCGTCATCCTTAGCAATGAAGCCGACATAAAGGAATTTGTCGTCTCGCGCTGTCATAACGGTCGTTTTTACAGGGCTCGGCTCTGTTCCGCGCGAAATCCAGAAATCATCGTCTTTCGATGCGTTTTTCCAGAAACTTTCATCGAATTTTCCGTCGATTTTTATCTGTTTCCGTGCCTCTTCCGCGATAGTGAAAACTTTCATCGTTTTTTTGAAAATTTTCACTTCCGGCTCTTTTTTCTCGATTTTTTTCGGTGCCTGTTCCTGTTTTACGGCATTTTCCTGCGGTTTGGAGCAACCCAGAACGGCAAGAAAAACAAGCAAAACGGCAAAAAATTTATTCATTTTTCCTCCAAGCAAAAAAGCCCGCTATTTTAGCACGATTTTTTTAAAATGGTAGAAAATGTCCGCGAGTGTCAGCGCAAATTAGTAATGTCCGGTTTGTGCTGAAAATTCAATCAGGTCAGAAACTTGTGTCTATAAGGCGCGCCATTTTCGCGGCGGCGTTGCTTTCGTCTGAGACCATGAGGTAGTTGTTGCCGGAATTCTGCCAGTAAATGAGTTCTTTTCCGCTGTCATTGCGGTGACGCGCCTTGCAGATGTCGTCTTTTTTGACGAGGCAGTCGCTTTCAGAGAAAAGTTTTTCAAGCTGAACGTTCCGCTTCGAAAGAAAGAGTGTCCCCCTGATATTGTCCTCGTTTGAGTCGAGAGTGATCTTTGCCGCAGGAGTAGCAGCTATGGAAGTGAATCTGCCGCTTATTTTCGGTCTTTTCGTAAATTCCGAGAAAGTTACGGTTTTAAATTCTTTTTTTAGTTCTTCCTGTGCTGCGGCGCTGTTGCCGAATTCATCCGGCAGAGCCTGATTGTGTGCTGTGATTATTTCGTTTATGATAAGACTATTCTCTTTCTCTGCTCCCGAAATAGAAAAAACAAAGGCGAAAACGAGGCATGCGAACGATGCGAAAGAAAAGGCTAAAGTTGCAGCGCGGTTTTGGAAAAGACCTTTGATAAAGTCGATAAACGGACGCTTTTTCTTTGATTTCTGTTCTATCAGACTCAAAAAGCCCTCTTTTTCGATCAGGGAAAGTTTTTCGTTTCCGGCAAAAATTTCAGTTGCTTTTCTGGCGAGAAGAATGTTTTCGTATTTTCTGCGGCAGAGCGCGCAGATTTTGATATGGGCCGCGACTTCCGCGCTTTCAAGGTAGCTGAGTTCTTTGTCGGCGAACTGCTCGATAAAAAGTTCGTTGAAATCACACTTTTCAAGCATCTTTTCTAACCTTCTTTTCAACAATCTGTAATTCTTCCGCTTCTTTCCCGAGGGCTTTTTTCAGAAAGTTCCTGCCTCGGTGCAGTCTGCTCATCACCGTTCCGACCGGGATATCAAGTGTCTGTGCCGTCTCCTCGTATGACAAACCGTCAATATGGATCATGACGATGACTTCCCTGTATTCTTCCGGCATGTTTTCAAAAACTTTGCGGATCTTTTCCTTCAAAATCGGGTCGCTCAGTTCATCGGGCGAAATTCCGGTATCGGGAAAATCTATGACCGCACCGTTTTCTTCGTCTTTGGCGAAATCGGAGAACGAAATCTCGCCTAAAATGGAATCCCGCTTGATTTTGTTGATGAAATTGTTTTTCAAGATCCTGAAGATCCACGATCTGAAATGCTCTTCCTCTTTGTAGAGATGCTTCTTCGAAAGGACTGTGACGATCGTATCCTGCATGAGGTCGAGCGCCTTTTCGCGGTTTCCCGTGATGAAAAGGGCGTAGTTGAAAATCGTGTCAAGATTGTTTTTCAGTAAATCTTCCATCTCAAATCCAAAAAATGAACAGACAGGCTAAAAACAAAAGAAAAACAGAAAATATTCCTAAAAAATGGTGAAATTATTCACTGGCAAGAGAAAAATTACGGTCTTTTTATTCATGCTGCTTTTTTATTTCTCTCAAAACCGATTCGATCACGCGGTCAAAATCAGCTGCGCTTTCCATCGTCGTGAAGCAGTCGAGCGTCAAAAATCCGTCCTTTTTTTCAAGTGTCGAGATCAAACCTAAATTTTCATGGCTTTCGATCGTAAAATGGAAGTAGAAATTGTCTTTCGGAGTCATTTTTATCACTCTATGCCACGCCATTTTCGATTCTCCTGACGTAAAACCGCCGAATTAACACGGTAAAAGCGGTTTAAGTCAAGTTTTTTGAGCAGTTCTTGAGTGGAAACAAGGATTATTTTTGGTTTTTTCGCCGACTTCTTTCACTGAAAAATCAAGATTTTTTTATTGTAATATTTAAAAATATGTTGACTATAATTCCAAAATTTATATTTTTATTATCGTTGTATTTTTGTGCTTTAGATGATATGTGAAAAATAAAATCGAAAAAGGATTTTGACTAAGAGGATCAAACACAATGACTGAAAACAGCACCAGCTTGATAATGTATGTGACCGAAGACGGAGTGACGCGCATTCAGGCGACATTTGACCAGGATACAGTCTGGCTCTCGATAGATCAGATGGCTGAACTTTTTCAGCGTGATAAATCAACAATTTCGCGACACATAAAAAATGTATTTGATGAGCATGAGCTTACTAAAAATCGAGTTGTTGCAAATTTTGCAACAACTGCCTCTGATGGGAAAACATATCAGGTCGATTACTACAATTTAGATGTAATTATTTCAGTTGGTTACCGTGTCAAATCGCTTCGCGGAACACAGTTCAGAATTTGGGCTTTAAAAGTTCTGAAAGATTATCTTCTTAAAGGTTATTCCGTAAATCAAAGGATTGAACGTCTGGAAAATCGGATGAGTAAAACGGAAGAGAAAATCGATTTTTTTGTCCGCACGGCCTTGCCGCCTGCCGAGGGGATTTTCTTCAACGGTCAGATTTTCGATGCCTATACATTTGTGTGCGACCTTATCCGCAGTGCGAAAAAACAGATAATATTATTCGACAATTACATCGATGACAGCGTCCTTAAAATGCTTGACAAGCATGGTGACGGCGTTGATGTCCGCATTCTGACCAAAAGCGTTTCACCTCAGTTGCAGCTTGATATTGAGAAGCACAATTCCCAATATTCTCCAATTAAATTAGAAGTTTTCACGAATTCCCACGACCGTTTTCTGTGTGTCGATGACACGGTCTATCACATCGGTGCTTCGCTCAAGGACTTGGGCAAAAAGTGGTTCGCTTTCAGCAAAATGGAAATCGATACTGAGAGTCTGATCGGAAAGATGTAGCTCTATGAACCTCATAGAGAAGTGCCTGCGCGGTG
This sequence comes from bacterium UBP6_UBA1196, assembly GCA_002310035.1. Lineage (GTDB taxonomy): Bacteria > UBP6 > UBA1177 > UBA1177 > UBA1177 > UBA1177. Next base: position 1,400 of record DBYC01000012.1, on the reverse strand, counting down.
TTCCGTTTCTGCCTAAAAAATAGTCCCAATACTAAAATAAAGACGATAAGGAATATAAGGACCTTCGAATCCTAATCCCAATGTAAATTTGTTGTGGAATATCATATTCATGCCGAGTTCCCATTCAAAAGCAGGGTAATAATAATATACACTATCATAATCATTCCAAATGCCATTCCCAAAGCCAGCGGAAAATAAAATGCCCACATAACGAAGAATTTTATTACTGGTTTTGAATTCGTAGGCAAAATTTGCCATAATCGGTATTACTAAGCTCTTTGGGGTGTAATATACTAAATCAAATCCGAATCCGATAAAAAGATTGCCGGCACCGACACCGTAAGGTTTGCTGAATACTTTGAAGTTGAAATCGACACCTGTGGATAAGGCTGCTACCCCCCACCAAACAGGTCCAAGTCCGAAATTCCATCTGCCGCTGAAAAATCCTTCAAGTTTTTCGTCGGCTTTGGAATAGATATCGCCTCCTTCTCTTGCTTTGAACTGTTGCACGGCTTCTGTGGCCTGAAACTCGCATTTGCCATTCGGAAACTCTGCAAGATATTGTTTCCAGCCATTGACAGTATTCGTTGTTTCGGCGTTTTTGCAGGCAATGGTATCAAGAGCATCTTTTGCTTCTTCTGCGCATTCACCGTTGGGGTATTTGTCGAGATAAGTCTTCCATGTTATTGAGGAATCCTTTTTGCGGGCATATTCGCAGGCTGCAGCGTCTTTGCTGTTGCTGCTTGGTGCTTTTGATTCCTGTTTTTTCGGTTTTTCCTGTGATGCGATTACGCCGTTTACCTCGGTTTCAACTTTAACTATTTTTTCGACGAGTTTGTCGATAGCAGTTTTTAAAGCCCTGTCAGAACCGTCGTAATCCTCTTTTGCAGCGATGATCGTCGCCTCTTTTTCAAGGTCGATAAGTTCTGAGGAAAGAGTGTAAGAACCTGCAAAAGATGTGATCGTCGTTTTTACGATCAGGTCTGCTGAAAGTGCCTGCCCGAGCTGGATCTGGCAGTTTTTGTCGGTACACGCCTTGTAAGAGGGATCTGTGTTGAATTTTTTGCGCATATCCTTGATGGTATCTTTCTGCCTGTCCTTTGAAATGATGATGTAGCGGTTCGTGCTGGCAAATACAACGCGGAGATATTCCGTCGCGTTTGCGAGGATATTCTCTTCTATTGTGCCGCTCATATCCTCAAATTCCATAACGGCAAGCTTGATTTTGTCGTCATCGTCGGCAAAAAGATAGCAAAAACTTAAAAACAGGACAAAAAGGATGCAAAATTTCTTCATTCTAAACCTCCTAAACAAAAAAAATGTTAAAATTATTGAATTTTTTTACAGAAAAAACTTGACTTGGATTTAATTGGAGCGACGCTTTTTTAATAATTAGTTGC
>DBYC01000008.1:11259-32950 GCA_002310035.1 bacterium UBP6_UBA1196 | reverse complement strand
TGTGACGCGGAATAATTTCGTTGAGAAGCGCGATATTTTTTCCTGCCGAGCAGCCTGTTATCTCAAATTTATCGGAAAATGCGCGGACAAGGCGCTCGGTATTCGTTCCGATAGAGCCTGTAACGCCGAAAATTACGATCTTATCCGACATAGCTTTTTACAAGGAGAGAAACGAAAACAACAACTGCCGAAACGAGAAGCGAATCGGTGCGGTCGAAAAGGCCGCCGTGGCCCGGAATGAGATTGCTTGAATCCTTGACGTTGGCGCCTCGTTTGATGAGCGATTCTATCAGGTCTCCGAACTGCGCGAAAATGCCGTCAAGAAGTGCTACGAGCAGGACAAACCACACATTTTCGTTTTTAAGGAGAGTGAGGGCGAAGACAAGACCTGCAACGACCGAGAAAATCGCGCCGGAAACTGCTCCTTCCCAGGTTTTTTTGGGGCTTATAGCCGGAGCGAATTTGTGTTTGCCGAGCGCTTTTCCGCCGAAGTAGGCCGCGCTGTCGCAGACCCACGGGATCACGAGCATGAAAAGGAACCAGTGCGGATTCGAGTCCGGGAACTTTTCAAAGAGCGGTTCGAGTCCGAAAGTATAGCTTTTGATGAGCGGGAAGAGCCCGAAAGTTATGCCGAAATAGAAAAATCCGAAGAAATAGACATTCATCCTTCTGAATTTCACTGCAATTTCGTCCTTGCCGGTGAGAGCGATCATCGGAATGAGCGCTACGCCTGCAAAAAGCACCGTGAGAAACTGCTTGAGAGGCATATAAAGTTTCCAGAATGCTTCGCCTGACTTTCCGACTTCAACTATCGAAGCCGTTGCCGGGTTCGCCGCAGCAAGGAAGATCGCATCCATCCGCATTATCGAATTCGCCATGCTGAGCATGAGTATCGCCGCGATTATGAAAAGGGGATGATTCCTCTCTTTGAACATCGAAAGATATTCCGCGAAGGTGAAAAACGCGAGGATTATAACGAGATAGTTGAAAATATATGCCGGAACAAAATAGATGAGTCCGACTGCCGCTGCAATAAGTATGACCGCTGTGATTATACGTGTTTTCATGAAAACTCCGGTGTTGGTCTTTGGTTTTTAGTCGCCGCTGATCTTCCAGCCTGCGTTTCTGAGAGCCGCGAAAACTTTCTGCTGGGTTTCCTTCATTTCGTCGATCGTGAGAGTGCGCTCTTTCGCGTTGAGGACGACTCTCATCGTGATGCTTGCAAAACCCGGAAGGATCGGGAAACCGGTGAACTTGTCAACAAGTTTGGTCTCGATAAAAATTTTCGGGTCAACTGCTTTTTTGACGACGTTTAAAAGCTGCGAGCTTTCGGTTCTTTCGGGAACGATCGCCGAAACGTCGAAACTCGTTGAGGGGAATTTAAGGAGTGGTGCGAACTTGGTGTTTCTTTCCGGCAGATTGAAAAGCATCGACTGTTCTATTTCGATGTATGCAACAGGAACATGGATATCGCATTTTTTGAGGATTCCGGGGTGAACTTCGCCGAAAATCGCGATCGGATCCTTGCCGGAGAGGACGACTGCCGACTTGTTCGGATGAAGGAATTCAGTTCCGCAGAGCGCGTTTCCTGTGATTCTTTCAAAACGGAGCGGCGGCGTGCAGAGTTCTTTTGCGATCGAAACCATGATTTTCTTCGTGAATTCAAACGGTTCCGGTGTTCCTACAGCGATTATGCCGATTCTTTTTCTCTCGTCGTCAACTGTGAAGATACGGCCGAATTCAAAGAGAGTAAACTGTTTGAAATTTTTGAGATTTTCGTGAACGTTTTTGACCAAACCCTGGAAAAGCGAGTATCTGAGGTAAGGTGTGTCTCTTTCGTCAACTGTTTCAACGATTTTTTCTTTCGGGAAAGGAAGAAGTTCAAGGTCACTTTCACCGTAGAAAGAGTAGTTCATGACTTCATTTGCACCAAATCCTTTTGCAAGGAGGTTCTTCAGAATCTCGGTTTTTTCCATATCTTTGTTGCGTGCCGGACGCTCTACTTCAAAGTAGGGGCTCTGCGGCTTGATGTTGTTGAAGCCGTAAAGTCTGCCAACTTCTTCGACGATATCTTCTGCGATCGAAACATCCTTGCTTCTTCTGTGAGCCGGAACTTCGATCGTGAGTTTTCCGCCCTCGTTTTTAACGCCGAAATCGAGGTAGGTTAGCATCGAAACGATTTTTTCGTCGCTGAGATCTTCTGCCGGAATGCCGAGAAGCGAGCGAATCCTGTCGGTCGTGATTACGATGTTTCCTTTGAAGCCGTAGCCCTCGCTGTTATCGGCTGTTGCAAGTTCCGAAGTGATTATTGCGCCAGGAATTATCTCTTTGATGAGAGTGACGATTCTTTCCATTGCAAGGTAGCAGTTTTCGACCCAGAGCGATTTTTCATATCTATTGACCGCATCGGTCCTGAGGTCTAGCCTGTTTGCCGTTCTGCGGACGCTTGCCGGTGAGAAAAGAGCCGATTCGATGAAGATTTCAGTCGTATCGTCCTTGATTTCACTGTTGAGACCGCCCATGACGCCTGCGATCGCAAGGCTTCTTGTTTCGTCCGCGATTACTGCGTCTGTCGATTTGAGAACTCGAGGAACGTTGTCCAGAGTCGTGAAGTTTTCCCCTTCGAATGCGTCACGGATCACGATTTTGTTTCCTGCGATGTCGCGTCTGTCAAAGGTGTGAAGCGGATGACCGACTTCATACATGACGTAGTTCGCAATATCGACGATGTTGTTTATCGGACGGAGCCCTACATTTTCAAGTCTAGCCTTCATCCAGTCAGGTGACGGAGCGGTTTTGAGGTTAGAGACTTTGAGGCCGAGATAGTGGAGGCAGCGCGGAGTTTTGATCTCGATTTCGAATTTTTCGTCAACTCTGTCGGCTTTGATGCCTGTATATTTGAGTTCACGCTTCCACGGAAGTTCGAAGATCGCCCTGATCTCACGTGCAATTCCGTAGTGACCCCAGAGGTCGGGCCTGTGGTTTATCGTCTTGTTCTCGATTTCAATTACGAAATCCTGTCTGTTGAAGATTTTTTTGAGTGGAACGCCGATTTCAGTTGACGGATCAAGAACCATGATGCCTGAGTGGTCGGTACCGAGGCCGAGTTCGTCTTCTGCGCAGATCATGCCGCAGCTTTCAACTCCGCGGATCTTTGCCGGTTTTATCTCGAAATTGCCCGGAAGAACTGTTCCCAGCGGAGCAAACGCGACAGTCTGGCCTTCAGCGATATTCGGCGCGCCGCAGACAACGGTCTGCTCTTTTTTGCCGTCAAAAACGGTAGCCAGGTGAAGGTGATCCGAATTCGGATGATTTTCGACCTTCATTACTTTCGCCGTGATAACCTGGTCGAAGTGCTTGAAAAGCCACTCATAATCCTCGACTTCCGCCGATTTCATCGTCAACTGTTTTGCGATCTCTTCCGCGGCTATTCCGCTGAGATCAATATAGTCGCCAAGCCAGTTCAAAGATAATTTCATAATAATCTCTCCTAAAGTTATAAAAATTCATTTGTTATAGCACAAAAAAACGGAAGTTTTATAGTCAAGTGCGTCTGAAATGCAAGAAAGGAGGCCAAAAAACTTGAAGCGCAGCGAAACACGGCTAAAATTATCCGCTTATTGTTTGTTTGGGAGCTTTGAATGCTTGTTTCGGTTTTTATTCCTTTTTGCAATGAGGAAAAAAATCTTGCTGAAATCATAGAAAGAACAGAAAAAGGCGGAAAATCGGCAGGAGTCGATATCGATCTGGTTTTTGTTGACGACGGTTCGACTGACGGCGGTGCGGCTGTCGTCGAAAACGCGATGAAAGAAAAACCGTGGGTACGCCTTTTCAGACACCGCAAGAACAAAGGGCTTACCGAGGCGATGAACACCGGTTTCAAGGAGTGCCGCGGTGAGATCATTGTTTTTCTTCCTGCCGATCTGGAATCTTATCCTGACGAGGATATTCCGGCACTTCTCAAAGCGTTCGAACCAGGTATCGACATCGTCTGCGGCAAAAGGCAGAAAAGGCGAGAATTTAAAGTTTTCTTATCTAAAATCTACAACGAGATCAGCAATTTCCTGTTTGGTATAACTTTGGGCGACATGAACTGGATCAAGGCTTTCCGCCGCGAGTGCCTCGAGGATCTTGAACTTAGAAGTGACTGGCACAGGTTTATTGTCCAGATTCTTGTTTCTAAAGGTTACAAAGCGGTCGAAGTTCCTGTTTTGTGGCACAGGCGGCATAGCGGAAAAAGCCATTTCGGGCTGAAAAGGATTCCGATCTCCTTCTTCGATTCGATCGCGGTGAAGTTCATACTCACATTCACAAAAGCTCCGATGCGTTTTTTCGGATCCATGGGTTTTATACAGATCTTAAGCGCGCTCATTACCGTAGCCTGGATGCTTTATGACCAGTTCGTTCTCGGAAATCCTGCTTTCAAGATGCGGCCGCTCCTTTATTTCAGTCTGGGACTTTTTCTTTCCGGACTTATATTCGTTTTTATGGGATTTCTGGCAGAACTTGTCGTCGGTATCCGTGACGACATCAGAAAAATGAAAGATGATTGGGGGAAAAAATGAAGAAAATATCGACAATTATTGCTGTTGTTCTGATTCTGGCCACGATTGTTCCGTTTTATTTTGTGAGAAAGCACCTTATTGAGAACGAAAGACCGAAAGTTGAGACGATCGCGGCGTATCCGAAACCGGATGTCGCCAAAATAATGTTTCTCGGAATGAATGCTTTCGCGGCTGATCTTCTTTTTGCAAGGTCGCAGTATTATTACGGAAGTCACTATGTCACTGACAGAACTTACGCTTTGCTTGAGCAGATGATCCGTGTAATAATGGCTCTCAATCCGAGTCTTGAGTATGCGATTCCTTTCGGAGAAGCTGCCATTTCATCAATGAGGACTCCTGAAGCGATCGAATCGGCCAATTCGCTTCTGAGACTGGGGCATGAGCTTTATCCTGACGACTACTATTATGTGTTTAACCAAGGGTACAACTATTTTATATATTTAAACGATATGGAAAAGGCTTATCCCTTGATGTATGAAAGTATAAATATGAAAAATACCCCTTCGAAAGTTATATGGCTTGTAAATCATGTCGCGACGATGGGCGGCGGCTACAGAATGGGCTATGAATACACGAAAGACCGTCTGGAAAAAGCTAAGGACAAAAACATGCGCGACCAGTTCGAAAAAGAGCTTCAGCATTTTGCAAACCTTCTCTCTTTGACCAAAGCGGCCGAGGAATATTATAAAAAATACGGCAAATCGCCCGATAAAGAGCTCACCGAGCTTGTTAAAGCAAAGATTGTTACCGAAATTCCGAAAGGTGTTTACGGCGGCGAATACTACTATGACGAGAATGACAGGATCGTCAAAACGACTTCACAAGGCGACAGAAAATATATCGAAAAGAAGGAAAAACAGGCTAAAAAGGAAGCTGAAGCTAAGCAGGAATCAGAAGCTCAACAGAAAGAACCTGTCAAAGAAAAAGAAAATTCAGATAAATCAGATAAATAAAACTTGAAAATTTAATAAAATCAACTGGTTTAGATTATTCAGGAACTCTGTCTGCCGGAAAAAGAATCACAAAGTTTTGTTTGATTTCTTCCTGGAAATAATCGGGAAGTTTGTCAAATTCAGAAATATCCATTAAAAACGGAATGCGGCTGTCTTCAAGAAGTTCTTTCAGTTCCCAAAGTTTTTTGCTTGGATCGTTGAAACTTTTTACAGTCATATCAAGATCGCTTCCTTCGTGCGAATCGCCGTGAACGCGGCTGCCGTAAGCCCAGATTTCGGCTTTGGGGCAGTATTCCTCAAAAATTTTGCGGAGCATTTCAAAATGTCTTGGAAGCAGATTAATCATTGTCGATAACTTTTTTCAAACTTTGGACATCGTTCAAGAAATCGGGAATCAGTTTCAAAGTCTCTTCTGCAAACGATTCGCCGTAATCGTGTGCGGTGGTGTTGCGGTTATCGCGGTAAGCCATCCAGCGTTCGGTTTCTTCATTTGAAATCAACGAACATTTGTTGGCTTCTCTGAAAATATCTTTGAAAGTGAGCATGTCAGCCGCTTTTTTTGAAACCAGAAACGGTGTGATTTTCTTTTTCAGCAGTTTGCCGCTCTGTTCCAAAGTCATTTCAAAACCTTTTACCAAAGAATTCCTGAAAACTTCATATTCGATTGAACCGACTTCAGATTTTTTTAAGAAATCGTATGATTTTACGACGGTATCAATACATTTCTGCAAATATTCGGTGTTGATTTTTGACAATGAAATCTCCTATTTTGCAGCTGTCATTTCAGCTTTTCTTCTTTTTTCTGCTTTAGCCATGAACCAGATCGCAAGGAAGATGAAGCCAAGCGATACCCAGTCGATGAGAGCCGGATATTTTCCGCCGAAAACAGCTGCGAAGATTACGGTTGAAAGCGTTCCAGCGATGAGCGATGTCAGACGGTTTGCAAGGTTTGCAAAAGTCGCCGTTCTTCCTTTGAACATGAAGATGAAAACGGAGAAGAACGCGTTGATTCCGTAAGCCGTACCTACAAGTCCTGCCCAGATCGCCCAGTCCCAGTTGGTGTTGAAGAACGCCTTTGAGAACGGGTCGATCCTTGGACCGGTTACGCCGAATTTGCCGGCCGCGATGAGAACGCAGATCGTGACAAGCGCCATCGTGGTGAAAGATGCGATCTGCTCGATTGCGAAGAATGCCTTGTTGTTGTCTTTCTTTGCAGCTTTTTCCTCAGCCGGACGAGTGTTTTTGTAGTAATTCATAATGTAGATCCTGAACATGTAAGCCAAAATGTAGCTTGCAAAGATGACCATGAACGGAATCGACGAGAACGGACTGTCCTTGCCGTCGCTGCCGCCGGTGAAAGCTTTGATGAGAACTGCAAAAAGGGCGATACACATCGCGATATTTTCTTCCATGAAGACTTTTTTCTTCAAAATTCCCTGTTTGATCTGGATCGCATCAACGAGTCTGCCGATTATGATGACCGAGCCGCGCATGATGATCATTGCGACCATGACCGAAATGTGGTCAAAAGTGTAGAGCAGGGTGGTCGTCGGAACTACGACAGCGGTGCAGATTCCCGAAAAAACGATGTAGGGCAGTTCGCTTGGCATCGTTATGCCGCAGACCGTGATTTTTCTTACAGAATCGAGGCGGTACCAGCGCAGGATGAGGACAATCGCCGTGACGAGAACAGTAGATGCGAGGGTGCTGTAGAAAAGGTATTCCATCCCTGGAAGTCCGGGGAAGCCGTCACCGGTTTTGAGGAAGAATTTAACTCCGACACCGGTTATGATGTAGAAAAAGAAATAACAGAAACAAAGCTGCAAAAGCCTTGAGGTCGATCCTGAATTGTTGTCAGACAAGTTGTTCTCCATTATGTAAGCTGTTAATAATAGTGGTTATTTTACGGAACATGCGATCGTTTTTTCGGTGGTGAGGTCGCCTGCGACTCCGTTCTCTGAGTTGATATACATGGGAGCGTTTTTGAAACTGTAAAGATCGATTTCGCTTGCCGTTATCGCAATAGTTGTCGTGCCAGGCGTGTGGCTTATAGATGAAATCGTGACAGAACCGTATCCAAAGGCATGGAAACAGGTAAGTTTTTCACCGTTTGTTTCATAAATGAACAACTGTATTTTATCGTTTTCACTCAAACCTACCGGATAAGTTCCGGGGGTCGTAACGCTTGCATCAATGATCATTTCAGACTGCGGGTTGAAGACGGTATCGTCTTTGTAACTCTGCAATATGTCGATATCAGAATCTTTGTCCAGCTCTGCAAAAGTGTATGTTCCTTTGATTGAAGTAGGATCGACGATGTTTCCTGAGCTGCCGAAAACCCCGGTTATGAATGTTGTCGTTGAATTGGCGTAAGCGACTGTTAAGCTTCCGTCAGAGTCTCTATCTGTGTAGGAATAAAGGTATGGAATAGAAGTCTGTACCGTAGCGTGTCCGTAAGGAAGGTCATAAGTCGTGTCGCCTGTCTGACCGCATCTGTAGACGGTATCTTTGCAATCAGGGTCTTTAACAAGATCGTTTAATTCATAATCGTGCTTTGAAAGACATTTTTCATAGGCGTAATAGTCGTTGTATGCTTCTGTCTGCCCGCGGTTTACGCATTTTGTTCTGCATGCAGAGTTCGAGCAAGCTTTCTTGCAGTCGTAAATAGCTTTGCATGTTTCCAGATCCTGTTCAACCGGTTCGGTATCGCTGCCGTCATCCTGATCGCTGTCGTCCGCGGTGTCGCTGTCGTCTGCAGTATCGCCGTCGTCTGTAGTATCGCCGGAATCTGACGAGTCTCCGTCGTCGCCGGAGCCTGAATCCGATGAATCGCCGTTGTCTGACGAATCTCCGCCGTCTTCACCGTCTTCCGGTTCAATGACGGAATCTTCATTGTCATTATTGGTGCTGCTGCCTGAGTCATTGCAGCTGTATGAACCGCTTTCTGTCTGGCGGCAGTATTGACCGAAGTTGAGATTGCATGTTTTTTTGGTCTGCCACGACAAATCACGGCATATCAGTATTTCCGAGCCGTCCGCCGAACATGCTTCCGTGCCCTCAACTGCACATGAAGCTCCCTGTTTGTTTGCTATTTCATCCTCAATGTCTCCGCATGAAACAACAAAAAACACGGCGAGCAGTGCCAAGACAATCAATAAATTTCTTTTCATAATGACCTCCGAAAAATTCGACCCTAAAACCTTTCAATTTTACATTAAAATAAAGTTGTTGTCAAACAGAAGGTTCTGCGGCAGCAGTATTGTGTCGGTTTTTAGGAGTTTTTCAGCTGATTTTCAGTCCAGGAAGAGCTTCCTTCAGGATCTCGCGGCACTCTTTCACGAATTTTACTTCGATCCCATCTTTGATCTCATCAGGAATTTCGCTGTAATCGCCGCGGTTTTCTTCAGGAATGAAAAGTTTTGTGATCCCGGCCTGTTTTGCCGCCATTACTTTGGCTTTGAGACCGCCTATTTTCGTGATTTTACCTTTGAGCGAGACTTCGCCGGTCATGGCGATTTTAGGCTGCACCGGAATTCCAGACATGAGAGATGCGATCGCAAGTGAGATCGCGCCGCCGGCCGAAGGACCGTCTTTCGGTGTCGCACCGTCGGGAAAGTGGATGTGGATAGTCTGCTTGTCCCAGATTTTGTCGTCCACGATTTTATTTTCCGAGAATAGCGAGCGGACATAACTTGCCGCGATCTTTACAGATTCTTTCATTACATCGCCGAGACTTCCGGTGACTTCAAAACCGCCTTTCCCGGGATATTTTATAGCTTCGACCTGAAGCACCGTTCCGCCGTAAGGAGTCCACGCAAGGCCGTTTACGACGCCGATCTCTGGCTCTTTACCGATCGCATCTTCGGAATACTTCTCGACTCCGAGGTAGTTGCCGAGATTTTCTTCGGTTATTGTAGAAGCAGTCTCTTTCCCTTCTGCTTTGGCGAGAGCGGTTTTCCGGCAGATCGATGCGATCTTTCTTTCAAGTTCACGCACGCCGGCTTCGCATGTGTAAGATTTTATCAATAAATCTAAAGCTTTGTCTGTAAAATCAAGATTTGTGTCTTCGATCCCGTTGAGTTTTTTTTCTTTCGGAATCAGGTGTTTTTTAGCGATATTTTTCTTTTCGAAAGTGGTGTAGCCGTCGATATCGATGACTTCCATCCTGTCTTTGAGGGCGACCGGGATTTTGTTCTTGTCGTTTGCCGTCGCGACAAAAAGGACATTGCTTAAATCAAATTCGAGATCGAGGAAGTGGTCTGTGAAAGTCTTGTTCTGCTCAGGGTCTAAAACTTCTAGCAGGGCAGAGGAGGGATCACCTTTGTAATCGGCACCGAGTTTGTCTATTTCATCTAATAAAAACAATGGGTTGTTGACTTTGACCTTTTGAAGCGAAAGGATGATTTTCCCCGGCATTGCCGCTAAATAGGTGCGTCTGTGACCTCTGATCTCAGCTTCATCCCTGACTCCGCCCAGAGAGTGGCGGACGAATTTTCTGCCTGTTGCAGTCGCCAGAGACGAGGCGATACTTGTTTTGCCCACTCCGGGAGGGCCTGCGAGACAGATTATCGGAGCCTTGAGGTTGCCCGAAAGTTTGAGAACGGCTAAATATTCAAGGATCCTTTCCTTGACTTCGGTAAGGCCGTAGTGGTCGTCGTCAAGCTGTTTTCGAGCGCGGTCGATGTCGATTTCGCTTTGCGTCGATTCTTCCCACGGAAGCGACTGGATCGTTTCGATGTAGTTTCTGATGACTTCCTGCTCAGGCGTGAACGGAGGAATGCGGGCTGCTTTAGTCATTTCGTTTTTCAGGCGCTCCTTGACATAAGCCGGTGCTTTGAACGCGTTCAGGTCGAAATTCATGCTTTTGTTCGGGTCTATGTTTTCCTGCTCGCCGCCCTGATAGTTGTCGGCGTTCAGTTCTTCGTTCAGAACACGGATTTTCTCTCTTAAAAACTGCTCGCGCTGGCTTCTTTCAAAACGCTCGTGAACCTCGTCGTCAATTTCGTTCTCGAGATTGACTATATTTGTTTCGGCGACCAGAATGTCAATCAGCATGAAAATTCTTCTGTTGAGATCAGCCTCCTCTAAAACTTTGCGGAAGCCTTCAGGATCGATCGACTGGTCAAGCGAAGCTGCGCAGCAGTCGGCGAAATCTTCAAGATTCTCCTCTTCGATTATCTGGTTCGCCTTTTCAGGTGGGAAGCCCGCTATGTCAAAGTATCGTTTGACAGAGTCTTCCAGGACTCTTCTTGCGAGTATCAGGTTTTTCTCTTTGGGGCATATAGTTTTGAACTCTTTTACTTTTACGGTGAAAAGATGTGTGCGCGGATTCCGCTCGTAGGACTGGAAGACGACGCGTTTCGCCCCGGCAAGGACGATTTTGTATTTTCCTGCTTCGACTTCCTCGATATGGATGACGTCGCACAGCGTTGCTACCGGAAGAAAAACACTTTTTTCGGGGTCATCCGGAAGTTTTTTGAATGCTGCGACGACGACCTGTTCCTCTTTGCTGAAGGCTTTGCTGAAAACTTCGTACTCATGAGGGTCGTCAACGGAAATGGTGAACGAATAATAGGGAAATATGACCATGTCGTTGTAGAGAAACAGGGGAAAAGTATTTTTGGAAATCATTAAAACTATGCTCCTTTGCCGGAAATTTCAGATTTGTATTTTTTCAGTGGTTCCGCACCGGATTCTATAACTTCGGGTGTTATGATCACCTCGTTGATTTTTCCTTTTTCCTCAGGTGCAGTGTACATTATGTCAAGCATTGCCGTTTCCAGGATTCTTCTGAGGCCTCTTGCCCCGGTTTTGAGAAGTTCCGTCTTTTTGACGATCGCATCCAAAGCTCCGTCAGAAAAAGAAAGTTTGATGCCGTCAAGTTTGAAAAGCGCTTTATACTGCGAAACAAGCGCGTCTTTCGGCTCAATCAGAATCCTTCGCAGCTCTGCGGATGAAAGTTCTTCAAGATAAGCCGTTACCGGGAGTCTGCCGATAAGCTCAGGGATAAGCCCGAAACGGAGCAGGTCGACCGGCTGGATCTCTGCCAGGATGTGCCTGTCGTCCGTTTTTTTGCCGAGCTGTGCTCCGAAACCGACTTTCTTTTTGCCGATTCTGCGCGCGATGATCTTTTCGATTCCCTCGAATGCGCCGCCGACAATGAAAAGGATGTTCGAAGTGTCGATTTTGATATATTCCTGCTGCGGGTGTTTTCTTCCGCCGGTAGGAGGAACATTCGCGACCGTTCCTTCGACGATTTTAAGAAGTGCCTGCTGGACGCCTTCTCCGCTGACATCACGGGTGATCGAGCGGTTCTCGGATTTTCGCGCGATTTTGTCTATTTCGTCGATGTAGATTATTCCTATCTCGGCTTTTTCAATGTTGTATTCTGCGGCCTGAATGAGGGAAAGAAGGACATTTTCGACATCCTCGCCGACATATCCGGCTTCAGTCAGAGTCGTAGCATCGGCAATGGAAAAGGGGACATCGAGGAATTTGGCGAGAGTCCGCGCAAGCAGAGTTTTTCCCGAGCCTGTCGGTCCCAAAAGAAGGATATTGCTCTTCTGAATGTTGTTCTTTTCCGCTGATTTTACCCTTTTATAGTGATTGTAAACCGCTACCGAAAGAACTTTTTTAGCATAGTCCTGCCCGATTACGAACTGGTCGAGATGTTCCTTTATCTGCATCGGAGTGACCGAAATTCCTTCGTAGGGTCTGCTTTGACTGACTTTTTTATTTCCGTGAGTTTCAGTCTCGGACTGCCCGTTCAAAAGTTCGTGACACATCCCTACGCATTCATTGCAGATATAAGCGTTCCTGCCGTAAATTATCCTGCCGACTTCGCTTTGTGTTCTGCCGCAGAACGAGCAGCGGATATCCTGTTTGTTTCGCTGTGCCATTTTTACCTATCTTTTTGTTACAACGCTGTCTATAAGACCGTATTTAACCGCCTCGTCTGCCGACATGAAGAAATCACGCTCCATATCCGCACGAAGAGTCTCTATGTCTCTGCCGGTGTGAGAATGAAGGATCTGCAAAAGTCTGTCTTTGATGAAAAGAATCTCTTTTGCATGGATTTCTATGTCTGTCGCCTGACCGCGGAAGCCGCCAAGAGGCTGGTGGATCATAAGACGCGAGTTCGGAAGCGAAAATCTTTTTCCTTTTGCACCGCTGGCCATGAGCACTGCCGCCATGCTTGCCGCCTGACCTACGCAGATCGTCGAAACATCGGGTTTTATGTACTGGATCGTATCATAGATTGCGAGTCCGGCTGTGACCGATCCGCCCGGGCTGTTGACATAAATGTAGATATCCTGCTCGCTGTCCTGTCCTTCGAGAAGGAGAAGCTGTGCAACGACCGCATTAGCCAGATCGTCGGTGATTTCTTCGCCGATGAAGATGATGCGGTCTTTGAGAAGGCGCGAATATATATCATATGATCTTTCACCGCCGCCTTCCTTTTCAACGACTATAGGAACAAGCCCAGCCTGAGGTCTGATTGTTTTTTGCATTTTTTTCTCCATTGCAAAAATTAAAACCGCCTTATTTACCACTTTTTTATTTTTTTGCAACATGGCTGCTGCAGGTCAAACTGTGAAATAAGACAAAAATTGCAGAGTTACTTCTCAAAAAAAGCCGCGATTTTGCCGAAAAATCCGTCGAATCCGGAGTTCGACATGATGACTGTGACGGTGTTTTCGCCGCTGTTTGCCCTGACCCATTCGACGGTGTCGCTGACATCCTTGATATAAACGGCTTTATCCGGTGTTTCGGCGTTGATCGTTGCGACTACGCGCTCCGGCTCGAACCTGTTTTCAGGCGGGAATTTGAATGCTTTGGGCGGGAAGCCGACAACGACTTTGTCCGCTTTTTTGAAGATCTCGGTATACTGTTTTTCAAAGACGTTCTGGCCATTCGAGTTCGTTGCGGGGTCGAAAACGACGTTGATCTTCTTTTCGGGGAAGAAGTCGATAAACGATTCAAGCGTGAGTTTTACCGCTGTCGGATGGTGCGCGAAATCGCTGTAAATAAGTCCGCCGTTGATCGAACCCAAATATTCCTGGCGGCGTTTGATGCCCTTCAAAGTCTTTATGGTTTCAAGGATCTTAGCATCTTTGAGGTCGAATCCTTCGCATTTGAGGAAGGAGACGAGCGCGCCTAAATTCATCAGGTTCTGCATTCCGAAAAGTGGAGTCTCAAAGAAATATTTTTCGCCGTTTTTGAATGTTGCTGAGAAGTACATCAGTTTGCCGTGTCTTTCCTCGAATTTGACGAATAGATCGGCAGATTTGTCCGAAATCGAGTAGGTGAAAAGTTTTTCTGCCGGTATAAATTCGCGCAGTCTTAAATTGTGGTCGAAATCAAGGGAGAGAATGACTCTTTTCTTAGTAATTTCAACAAGTTTCTTGAAGTTTTTGAAGATCGACTCAACTGAATCGTAAATATCGGCGTGGTCGAATTCTATCGAAGTTATGATAGTTGTTTCGGGTTTGTAGTGGAGGAATTTCGGCCCTTTGTCGAAGAAAGCGGTGTCGTATTCGTCTCCTTCTATCACAAAGTATCCTGCTCCTTCGCTGAAAGCCGCGTTCGTGCCCGAAAATTCGGGGATCCCGCCTATCATGTAGGATGGATTTCTGCCGATACCGGCAAGAACTTCGCTGAAAACGGTCGTTGTCGTGGTTTTTCCGTGGGTTCCCGAAATTACGACGGGCGATTTGCCGTCAAGAAGGAAATCTTCCATGAGGGAGGGCATCGAGTAGTAGGGGATTCCGCATTTCATGATGAACGCAGCTTCTTCAGATTTTCCGTTGAGGGCGTTTCCGACAACGATGAGGTCGGGTTTTTCATCTTTCACGAGGTCAAAAAACTTCTCCATCGGGTAGCAGGGAATTTTTTCTTCTTCAAGCTTCGTGCTTACCGGCGGATAGTATTCAAGGTCGGTGCCGATGACGTTTGCCCCAGAGCGTTTGCAGATGATCGCGAGCGAACTTACTCCTGTTCCGCAGATCCTCGCGAATAAAACCTTTTTTCCTTTGAGTTCCATAACTGCTCCTTTTTTTATCGTTTTAAAATATCAGCAACTTTTCCGTTGATATCGATATCGCCGTCGTAGAACTGCGAAACTATCGGAATGTTGTATGTGCTTTTTACTTCCTGAAAAATCGAATCGGTGATCGTTCCGTGCATGCAGCCGAAAGGTGAGACGTTGACGATCATCGAAGCACCCTGTTTCGCGAACATGACAGCTCGTCCGACAGTGAGGATCGCTTCTCCTACAAATTCGGGGTGGAGATACTTCATTCCTTCGTTGAGAGTCTCTTTTATCGAAGGTTCGTGACGGTCGGCAAGGATCTTTTCAGTCGCCTTGCAGTAGGATTCGTCGATGTGCGAGACAAAGAGGTTTTTGATAAGCGATTCGCCTCTTCCGAAGAGGGAAAATGCCTTCTGTTTCGCCATGAAATCCTGGACCCAGACTGTATAAATGAGCCACTCGAAAAGCGGTGCAAGCCATGCTTCGCCGCCGTTTTCCTCGATCACACGGATCAGGTTCTCATTAGCGCAGGCGTTGCTTCTGACATATATTTCTCCGACGATGCCTACTAGCGGCTTCTTCTCGTTGTAACGCGGGATCCTGGAAAGTTCGGAAGCGAGTTCCTCGATAACCGGAACCGGATTTTTTTTCTGCTCAAAAACTTTTTCAAGAGTGCGCATAGCCTTTTCCAGAAAGGCATCGACATCGCCTTTTGTCTTTTCGTAAGGCCTTGTCCTTGTCGTCATTTTCATCAATGCGTCGCTCGTGACGACTGAATGCATCAGGTATCTTCTGAGCTGTTCTTCGATCCCCTGATACGAGTTTATGCTCGAAGGTGCCAGGATATCGACATTGTCAAGCCCGAGTTTCTCGAATGCAATGCGTTCCAGCATATTGTACTGCCCGAGCCTGCACGGCCCTTCCGAAGAGGGCATGAAAAGTGTGTGCTGTCTGCCGGGCTCTTTTTTTATGCAGTTGAGAAAAGCTCCCAAAGTGAGGATCATCGGCAGGCACTCCTGACCGCGGGTGAAGCGCTTTCCAGTCATGAAATCGTGCTTTGTCTCAAGCGGGATCGCTGCCGCATCATATCCGAAACCTCTGAAAGCCGCAGCAAAAAGAGGAGAACCGAAGTGCATCGGCGGGATCCATATCTTGCCGGCTTTGAGTTTTTTGTCCGCAAGATAGATGTCGGGAAGCGGATGCTCGTCGGATTCTTTCACCCCTTTCATGTAGCTTTTTACGACATCGATAAAAGCTTCGACTCTCGTGAGGTATCCGCCGTCGCTCGAATGCTCGTCAAGTTCCAGGATAAGCATCGGTTTTCCTTTCATTTCGTTCTCGGCGAAAGAAAGAATGAAGCTGTCGGGGCCGCATGAGAAGTTGGTGAGATAGATCGGAAAAACATTTTCCTCATTTTTCGCTTTTTTCAGCGCGGCGATGATCTTCTGACCGTAATTCCAGAAAAGATTCCAGTAATTTGTGTCGGCAAGTCCCCCGACATTTATCTTCATCATGTCTATCGGAAGCACGTCAAAGCCCATTCCGGCGATGGTTTCTGGCAGGCCGAGGTTGATCCCTTTGTCGTAAAGGTTGTAAGGTCTGCCGACAAGGAGGAAGAGAGGCTTTTTCGCATTTTTTGCGTTTTCAAGCATCGCCTCGCCTTCGTCGATAAGGCGTTCAGTCTCTTTTCTGAAGTAGTCGCGCGCCTCTTTCCACGCCTTTCTGACCTGTTTTTCCTTGAGTTCCGGGAAGAAAGGTTCAAGAGCCTTGAAAATGAGAGTTCCGTTTTTGTCATCCGACATTCTGAAATCGATCACAGGGTCGATTATTTTTGTCTTCGGGTCCATTCCGTTCTTTTCCATGACGGTCGAAATGATCGACGGATTGCTCTGAACATAAGGACAGAAGAAGCTGATCGCCGTTTTTACATTGTCACCGGCCGAAATCAGTGTCGGGTAGAAAACGGGAATATTTTTGTTCGCGAGTTCGAGCGTGTGGCCTATCGAAGTTTTGACCGGAAAGCAGAAGTCCGATGCCGAGTATTTTGACGAAAGCCCTTTGATCTCAGCGTTTGTCGAAGGTGCCGAAAGAACGCTTTCGATATTTAGCAGCGAGAACATTTTTCTCCAGAGCGGAAGGAAAGTCCAGCTCGATACTGCAAGCGGGATCCCGACTTTTCCTATCGGCTCTTTTTCAGGAAGCATGCTCTTGAAAAATGACGAGTTTCTCTTTTTTATAAGCTCGAATTCCTTGATCTCACGTCGTGTTGTCGTCTCTGCATCTCTTCCGCAGCCGTAACCCCACGAAGATTCGCGGCCTCCTTTTTCCGAAATGTGGTTTATCCGGCAGAAGTTGCTGCAGAGTTTGCAGGTTTCAGTCCTTGAAGTGACTTCGATCGTCGCAGATTCCGCTCCACGGAACGCAGACTTAGAATCTTTCTTTGCCGAAACTTCTTCGAGTGCTACCAATGCCGCACCGATGCAGCCCATGACATGGCAGTACGGAGAAACGATGATCTCAACGCCGAGCAGATTCTCGAAAGCCGCCGCAAGCCCTTTGTTACGGGCAGTCGCACCTTGGAAGAAAATTTTATCCTGACTGATTTTGCGGTTTCCGACGACTCTGTTGAGATAGTTTTTCGCAACGGAATAAAGCACNNACTTCCTTTTTGTCGAAACCCTGCTGCAAGAGCGCGCGGATATCCTGCTCCATAAAGACTGTGCAGCGGTCGCTTGTAGCCGGCGGAACAATGTCTTCAGTCATTTTTCCGACCAGATTTATCGGAATTTCGAGCTTTCTCGCCTGTTCCTCGACGAAAGAGCCCGTTCCTGCCGCACAGACATAGTTCATGTTGACTTCTTCAGGCATTCCGTTTTTGAGACGGATGAATTTCGCGTCCTGCCCGCCGATCTCGAAGATCGTCTCGACTTCGGGGAACATCGATGCCGTTCCTCTCGCGTGAGCCGTGATCTCGTTGATTACAGCGTCTGCTCCGAAAATTATTCCGGCAAGTTTTCTGCCTGAACCAGTCGTACCGAAAGCGCGGATCTTTGTAGTTTCGGGAATCAGCGAATAAAGCGCTTGGAAGAGCTTTTTCGCAGCATTCACAGGGTCACCGCCCGTTTTCCTGTAAATATCGAGAACCGGAACTCCTTTCATATCGAGAAGTGCCAGTTTCGTGCTTGTGGAACCGATATCCATGCCGAGGATCGCTTCAGAAATTTCTTTGTAAGAGTCGTTGTGGATCCTGATTTCGTTGCCGAGCTCGTCGAGAGTAAATTCCGCGAAAACAGGATATTTGCTCTTTTTGAGCGTTAGCGGCGGCATTTTTTCAGTTACGAAAGAATGTCTGAGTTTGTCGGGATCGATCTCCGAAATCTTCACGACAGCCGCTTCCGCCGCACCTTTTGCAAGAAAAGCCTCGCTCAGATCTGGAACAGTCCATGACGAAGCGGGGAAAAGGGTCCTGAACCAGCGGACGACTTCTTTGTTGAGGCTGACTCCGCCGATAAGAAGGAAGTTCCCCTTTATTTCAAGGCCGCGGAAAAGGGTGTTTGTAGCCGAAACGACGAGCGCGCGGCACATTCCCGCCCACATTTCCTCTTTCGTGCGTCCTTCCTGCTGGTGGTGGATGAGGTCGCTTTTAGCGAAAACAGTGCATCTGCTGGCGATCGAAGGCGGTTCAGCGATATCGAGAGCAGGCATGTTTTCAAGGTCGATCGAAAGCCTCTCCGCCTGTTCTTCAAGAAAAAGTCCCGTTCCCGAAGCACAGAGCGAATTTGAGGAAATATCTGAAATCTTTCCCGATTTTATCACATATTTTTTAAGCGACGAGGCACCTATTCCGATGATTGCGGCATAATCCTTGCCTGCAAACTCCGCGCTTTTGAGTTCAGCGCTTGCCGCCTCCGCTTCAGAAACAAAAATATCGCTTCTAGTTTTTGCGAACTCCGCCGCATTCTTTCCGGTAAAGCGGACACAGGTTTCAGGGTCTGCGTCAGCAAAAATTTTCTTAATTATTTCAGTGATTTTCCCGCCATGCCTTGCGCGAAAAACGACTTTATTCTCATTCTTTGAAAAAACAGTAATGAATGTTGACCCGATGTCAATTCCGAGACGCTCCTGCATTTCTCCTCCGATTACAAAAAACCACCCGCAACCTTATATTTTTAAAAAATTTTATTGCAAGTGTAACGGATTTTTTATGACTTGTCCTGATTAGTTCTGCCGCAGTGAATCGGCAAAAACATTATTTGTCAGTTCCCGTAATTATCCATATCGTCACCTTTTTCCGGTTTTTTGCACAAATCTTCGCCCGTGAAAATCGAAGTGTCTCTGAAGCAGTTGCTCCGTGTATAGCAGCAGCCGTATGCATTTGAGGCGCCGTGACTTTCACAGTGACATGCGATGCTGTCGCCGTTGCCGTCGTAATCGGTCAGTGCACCGTTTGCACACTGAACAATGTAGCCCATTGTATGATAATGTTCATTGATGCAGATCTGAAGCGAATTGTGGCAGATACCGTAATAAGTTTTGTCGGCATTGCACGAAACATGTGCCCTTCCGTTTGTAAGATCAAGTTTGAAATTTTCCTCTCTATCCGAAGGGTCTGAAACTGACTCATGATTATTGAAGTTGTAGCCGAAAACTTCTTTCATGGTATTTGTAGCTTTGGTATAAGCGTTGCGTTCTATCAGCTTGAGAGAAGTATCGTAATCGCGGAAAGGCGGATAATCTTTGTCTTCTTCGGCAAGAACCTGCGCGCATCTTTCGTTGCTGTGGCATGGGTTGTAATCAGAATAACTCTTCGGATGTTCAATATCATCATCGTCGCCTATTCCCCAGCACGGATCACAGCTCAGGCATAAATCAGGATCTAGTCTGATTTTTTCTCCGCATACTAGGTCTTTATACTCAGGAAGTGCATCCATGCGGCATTCTGCGGGACACTTGTAGTTTTCTATGTCGATCGGATCGTATTTATTCACTAAGCGTTTCCACTTGCCGTCGGCGCAGCGCCACATGATTGCGTTATTGTTGTTGTCCTCTGTGCATTTGGTCGTGTTGTTTATGCATTCTCCGCATGCAGGAAGATCTGTCCTGCAGGAAACATTGACGCAGTCGGCAATCTGCTTGCCGGATTTCCCTTCCTGACATTCAAGGATCCTGCCTATCTCTTCGCCTTTATCGCTGAGCTTGTTCTCGCAGAACTGCTCGTAGTTTTTGCATTTTCCGCATTCACCCTGGTTGCACGATTTCGTCGAACACGATTTTTTGACTATTTTGCCGTTTTTGCATTCAGTCGTTTCCCCGATGAAAGAGGGGCTGTTCGTGCATGTCGTTCCCTGCGAGTTAAGGCATTCGCCGCATGCGTCCCCGGCTTCGTTGCAGGAAACCGTCTGGCAGCTGACATTGACTTTGTGACCGTTCTGGCACTCTTTGACGATGCCGATCCCGATGCCGGAATTCGTGCATGTCGAAGGTGTGTCGACAGTGCAGTCGCTGCCCGCTTCGCCTGCGTTCGCGCACTGTTTCGTCTCGAAATTGCAGACAACGCCGACATCGCAGATCGCCTTGCTGCATACGCAGATCCCATCGGTCGGTGTTCCGCCTGAAGCTTTGCATGATTTGTCGAAGTCGAAAGAGTTTGTTTCCGATGCGGTGTCTGAAGAATCGCCGCTGTCAGGTTTATCTGTTGACCCTGAATCAGCTGTATCCGTGGTATCGGCAGGATCGGCATCCGTCGATTCGGTATCGGTTTTGTCAGTTTCTTTTTCCTCTTTTTTGTCAGAGCCGCAGCCCGCAAAAACGAAGAGTGAAAAAACAATGAAAATCAAAAAAAATTTTTTCATTTTATCCTCCTAAAATCAAGACCCACCTATTAATCCCATCTCCGCAACGGAGAGGGGAAGACGGCTTGCCGTCGGGGTGAGATTAAAAAACTGCAATATTTTAATCAAAAACAGGAAAAAGACAAAAATTGCCTGAACTCAGATGATCCTTTTGCCTTTGACAAACACTTTTTCGCAGTGGTTGTGCGCGAAGTGGTATATCGGATATGCTACGCTCGGAGAGTCCATGATTACAAGATCTGCGTCCTTGCCGGTTTCGATCGAGCCTTTGGTTTTATCTCTTCTAAGAGATTTTGCGCCGTTTATCGTGATTCCTTTGAGTGAGTCTTCTACACTGAGACGGAGCTGTGTCGCGCCCAAACTTGCCGCAAGAGGCAAGAATCCGCACATGCAGCTTCCGGGGTTCATGTCGGTAGCCAGAGCGACAGTTACGCCGTTTTCAAGCATTTTGCGAGCCGGAGCGAACGGAAGTCTCGAAAAAACGGAAGTTATCGGCAGAACGCCTGCGACAACGCCGTTTTCTGCAAGTTTTCTGATCCCTTCGTCGCTTATCGCCTCGAGATGGTCAACCGATGCCGCTCCCATTTCGGCTGCGAGTTCTGTTCCGCCGAGAGAGTGGAATTCGTCCGCGTGAAGTTTGAGCCCGAAACCGAGTTCTTTCGCTCTGAGCATGAGTTTTTCGGTCTCTTTGAGCGAAAAATAGCCTTCCTCGCAGAAAACATCGGCGAATTCGGCAAGATTTCTAGCCTTTATTTCAGGCAGCATCTCGTTGTTTATCAAGTTGATGTAGCCTTCGTGATCGTTTTTGAATTCGGGCGGATAAGCATGCGCGCCGAGGAAAGTCGAAACGATTTCAACCGGAAAACGTTTTTTGAGCTCGGCTATCGCTGTAAGCAGTTTGAGCTCGCTTTCGGTGTCGAGCCCGTAGCCCGATTTGATTTCGACCGTCGTAACGCCGTAGGAAACAAGCTGGGAAAGGCGTTTTGAAGCCTGCTCGACTATTTCTTCAAGCGAGGCTTTTTTCGTTTTGACTGTGCTGTTGATTATTCCGCCGCCCGCCGCCGCGATTTCTTCGTAAGTAGCCCCTCTCGATTTCATCGCGAACTCGTCTTCGCGTGTCGCAGCAAAAACAAGATGCGTGTGGCTGTCTACAAGCCCCGGAAAAACAGCTTTGTTTCCGGCATCGACGATAACTTCCTTAAATTCTGTTTCGAAATCGGGTTCCGTTTTTCTGAAATCAGCGCTTTCACCGGCAAAGCAGATCTTTCCCTCTTCGTCAGCTGCAATAAG